>RFIB01000006.1 GCA_003695625.1 Acidobacteriota bacterium
GCCGCCGTCCTCGAGCCGGAAGGGCACGAGCTGCGGACGTTCACCCGCCCCGACGCGGCGCTCGACGCGGCGCGGGAGGAGCCGCCCGCGGTGACGATCACCGACTTCGCGATGCCGGGCATGAACGGGCTCGAGCTGGTCGAGGCGCTGCGCGCGGTCTCGCCCGACACGACGTTCCTGGTGGTCTCCGGGCAGGCCACCGTCGAGGACGCGGTCGAGCTGATGAAGCATGGCGTCGTCGACGTGATGGTCAAGCCGCCGCGGGCGCGTTCGCTGCGCCGTTCGCTGGCGCTGGCGCTCTCCCAGCACGAGCTGGCCGCCGAGAACCGCCGGCTGCGCGACGCGCTGCGGGCGCACCGGCGCCTGTCCGGCGTGATCGGCACGTCGCCCGCGTTCGAGAAGGTGCTGCGCCTGGTCGAGAAGGTCGCGCCCACCGACAGCACGGTGCTGCTGACCGGGGAGACCGGCACCGGCAAGGAGGTGATCGCCGACGCGATCCACGAACTCTCGCCCCGCGCCGAGCGGCCGCTGGTCAAGGTGCACTGTGCGGCGATCCCGGCGACGCTGCTCGAGGCGCAGCTGTTCGGGCACGTTCGTGGCGCGTTCACCGGCGCGGTCCGCGACCGGCACGGCTTCTTCGAGGAGGCCTCAGGGGGGACGCTGTTCCTCGACGAGGTCGGCGAGATCCCGCTCGAACTGCAGACGAAGCTGCTCCGGGTGCTGCAGACCGGGGAGATCCAGCGCCTCGGCGAGGCGCAGCCCCGTCGCGTCGACGTCCGGGTGATCGCGGCAACGCATCGCGATCTGGAGGACGAAGTCCGCGAGGGACGGTTTCGCGAGGACCTGTTCTACCGCCTGCACGTGATCCCGATCGAGATCCCTCCGCTGCGCCGACGCGGCGACGACGTCGTGCTGCTCGCGCGTCATTTCTTCGCCCGCGAGCGCGAGCGCCAGCGGCGCGACGATCTGCGGGGACTGGCCCCCGACGCGCTCGATGTGCTGCGCGCGTGGGACTGGCCGGGCAACGTGCGCGAGCTCGAGAACGTGATCGAGCGCGCCGTGACGCTCGCGGAGGGCGGGGAGATCACCGCCGCGGACCTTCCCGAGCGGCTGCGCGCCGCCGCGGCGAGCGGACACGGCGCGGTCGAGATCACTCCCGACATGACGCTGCGCGAGGCGGAGCGCGTGCTGATCCTCGCCGCGCTGGAGCGCGCCGGCGGCAACCGGAAGGAGGCGGCGGCCCGGCTGGGGATCTCCCAGGCCACGCTGTACCGCAAGCTGGCCCAGTACGGCGCCGCCGGGGAGCGGAGCGCCGAGTGAGCGTGCGCGGCGGGGAGCGGGACGGGACGGCCCTGCCGGGGCGCGCGGGCGGCACGCTGCTCGTCGTCGGCCTGGCGGTGGCGGTCGTTCTCGCGCTGGGCCTCGGCCTCGTGGCGCGTCACGACCGGCAGCGTCTCGATGCGGCCAACCGCGAGACGGCGCTGCGCCTCGCCGGGATGACGCGGCTGCTGCTGACCGAGCGGATCGAGCGCGGGCTGGCGACGTTCCGGGCGATCGCCGCATCGGGCGAGGTGCGCGAGGCGCTCGCGGACGGAAGCCGCTCCGGTCTGCTGACGGCGCTCGCGCCGTTCGAGCCCGAACTCGGCGGCAGCCTCGTCGGCATCGGGGGCCCGTCGGGCGAACTGCTCGCCTGGTCCTCGCCGCTGGCCACGGTGCTGCTCGGCGACCGCCTGCCGCCGATCGGCGCGGCGGAACGCACGCCGATGCTCGCGCGCGTCGGCGGCGACGTGGCCGTGCTGCGCGACATTCCGGTCGAGCGCTACGGCACCAGGGTCGGCTGGGTGCGCGGCGCGGTGCTCGCGGGGCGGCTGTTCGTGACCGAGACGAGTCGAGACCTGCGCGCGCCCGTGGCCGTCATCGTCGACGGCCGGGTGGCGCACCATTCGTTCCCGGCGCCGCCCCCGCTGCCCCCGCTGCCCGCGACCGGCGACGAGGTCCGCGGCGGGCGCGTCGGGCCGCTCGAGGGACGGAGCTGGGACGTGGGACTGGCCGCGGTCGCGGTCGGGCGCGACCGGATCGTCGTGCTGGCCGGCGCGCCGCGCGCCGACGTGGAGGCGGCGGCCCGCCGGTTCGCGCTGCTGCTGGTTGCCGTCGGCGGGGCGTCGCTGCTCGGCGTCATCGCGACGGTCGGGGGCTTCCTCGCCTTCCGCGCACAGCGCGACCGGCTGATCGTCCAGCGCGACGCCGCGCGGCGTCGCTCCGAGGGGCTGTCGGACCGGCTCGGACACCTGACGGCCGTCGTGCACGACATCAAGGCGCCGGTCGCGGGGATCCAGCTCCGTTGCGAGGCGCTGCTCGACCGGGAACCGGACGGTCCGGTCCGCGCCGCGCTCGAGCGGATCGTCGACACCTGCGAGCGGATCAACCATTACCTGGTCAACGTGCTGACCGCGGCCCGCGCCGACGACGGCATGCTGGAGCTCGCGCGCGCTCCCGTGCTGCCGGCCGGTCTGCTCGAGGAAGTCGCCGAGCGACACGAGCCGCACGCGACGCGGCATGGCGTCCGCCTCGACCGGCAGGCCGACCCGGGGCTCGGGCCGGTGCAGGCCGACCCGGGCCTGCTCGAGCGCGCGCTGGGCAACCTGGTCGTCAACGCGATCGAGGCGTCGCCCGGAGGCGGCACGGTGACCCTGTTCGCGCGTCGCGACCCTGACGGCGGCGGACTCGTCCTCGGCGTGCGCGACGAGGGACCGGGGTTCGGCGCGATCGATCCGGCAGAGGTGTTCAGCCGGCCGCGCGCAGAGATCCGCGACGCCTCGCTGCGCTCCGGGTCGACCGGTCTCGGGCTCCACATCGTCGGTCGCATCGCCGCGCTGCACGGAGGACGCGCCGTCGCGCGCAACCTCGAGGAGGGCGGCGCGGAGGTCGTGATCGAGATTCCCGCCGGCCGGAGCGACGAAGCCCGCTGACGGCGGAAAGACGGATCAGGAACCGGAGCCCTGGACTCTCCGCGAGAACTCGAGGATCGCGGCGAAGATCCGGTCGATCGACTCGCTGTCGAGGCCGAGTTCGCCGGCCCACGCGCGGCGCGCGGCGAGGAGGTCCTGCTCGCGCACCGGGTCGCGCACCGGGCCGCCGATCTCGTCCTTGGCTCGGCGCGCGCGGCGGGCAAGCGCGGCGCGGCGCGCGAGCAGCGAGACCAGCTCGCGATCGAGATCGTCGATCAGCTCCCGCACGCGACGGAGCTGCGGCGAGCGCGCTCCGAGATCCGGGATCGCCAGCGCGGGCGGCGCGGCGCCCTGCTCGCGGCCGGCGGCCGGCGGCTCGTCCGCGGCCGACGACAGTTCGCGGTCGACCTGCCCGAGGGTCTCGAGAAAGCGCTGCCGCGTCGCGCCGGCGAACGGATTGTCGCGATGGAGCGTCAGCAGGAGGTGGCCGGCGTCGGCCCGCACCGCCTCGACCGCGCGCGCGATCGCCTGCGCCGAGGGGGGCGCGAGGTCCGGGTCGAAGGTGAACTGCCCGTCGAGCACCGCCTTGGCGATGAAGTACGTCAGCGCATGGCTCTCGGCCATCTGCCGGTCGTGCTCTTCCGGCGTGCGCTCGACGACCGTGCAGCCGAACGACTCGAACAGCGCGCGGACGCGGTGCGCGGCGGCGGGATGCTCCGCGGCAGCGCAGACGACGACCCGCAGCGGACGCTCGCCGAGAGCCAGGCTCGTCGGGCCGAACAGCGGGTGCGCGCCGGCCCACGGCACCCGGGCGCCGAGCAGCTCGTGCATCGCCGCCATCGGACCGGTCTTGACCGAGGCCAGGTCCGCCACGAGATGCGACGGCCCGAGCCGCGGCGCGAGAGCCTCGAGGACCGGACGGATCCCGGGCACCGGAACGGCGAGCAGGATCGTCCCCGCGGCGCGCGCCAGCTCGTCGAGGCTGTCCGCGCGGCGCCGCGACGGCACCTCCGCCGCCGGGTCGAAGGCGACGACCTGCCGGCCGCGCTCCTCGAGCAGATCGGCCAGGGCCGTGCCGAACCGGCCGTGGCCGACAAGCCCGATCGGGCGCTGTCCGTGGTCCGCCATCGCAGGCAATCTATCGCCGCCGGAGGGCCCGGGGCACCCTCCCCGCGGCTTTACACCGGAGCCGGGCCGCGGGTATCGTTCCGGCGGGCCGGCACGCTTCCGGCGGAGGGACCGCGATGCCGCTCACGCCGCTCGACATCGAGTCGCGCCGTTTCCGGCGCCAGCTCTTCGGCTACCGGCGCAGCGAGGTCGAGCAGTTCCTGGCGTCGGTCGCCGACGCCCTGTCGCAGGCGGTGCTCGAGCGCGAGGATCTCGCCCGCCAGCTCAAGGCGATGCGCGAGGAGCTCGAAGGGTTCCGGCAGCGCGAGCGCACGCTGATCGAGGCGCTGTCCGCCGCGGAGCGGATCGCCGAGGAGCGCAAGCAGGCGGCGCAGAAGGAAGCGGAGCGGATCATCGCCGACGCGCGGCGCCATGCCGAGCGGATCATCGCGAATACCCGCGAGGAGGTGATCCGCGTCGAGCAGCAGATCATCCGGCTCAAGGCCGAGCGCGAGGGCTTCGAGAGCCGCCTCGCCGCGCTGCTCAACGAGCACCGGCGCCTGATGGAGCTGCGGCGTCAGGAAGGGCGCGGCGCCGAGCCGCCGGCGACGGGCCGCTCGACGATGCCGCCGCCGCATCCGACCGATCCGAACCACCCGCGATGACGCAGAGGATCTCCGCCGATCTGCTGGTCGTCGGTGCCTCGGAGCTGGTCACGTGCGCCGGGCCGGCCCCGGCGGCGGGCCAGGCCCAGGCCGACGCCGGTGTCGTCGAGCGCGGCGCGCTGGCAGCCCGCGACGGGACGATCGTCTGGACCGGTCCGGAAGACGAGCTCGAGCGCGCCGTCGCGCCCGCCCCGGATGCCCGCACGCTCGACGTCGGCGGGCGGGCGGTCCTGCCCGCCCTGGTCGACTGCCACACCCACCTGGTCTGGGCCGGGGACCGCACCGGGGAGTTCGCGCGCCGGCTGGCCGGAGCGACGTACTCGGAGATCGCCGCCGCGGGCGGGGGCATCCTGAGCACGGTCGAGGCGGTGCGCGCCGCGCCGCGCGAGCGGCTGGCTGCCGAGGCGCGGGAGCGCATGCGGCGAATGGCCCGCTGGGGCACGACCGGCTTCGAGATCAAGAGCGGCTACGGACTGTCCACCGAAGCGGAGATCAAGCTGCTCCGCGCGGCGGGGGAGGCCGTCGAAGGCACGCCGTTCCTCGCCCGGCGGACATTCCTCGGGGCGCACACGCTGCCCCGCGAGGCCCGCGGATCGCGCGCGGCCCGGGCGCGCTACGTCGACGAGGTCGTCGGCGAGATGATCCCCCGCGTCGCGGAGGAGCGGCTCGCCCGGTTCTGCGACGTGTTCATCGACGAGCACGCGTTCACGGTCGACGAGGCGCGGCGCGTGCTCGAGGCCGGACGGGCCGCCGGCCTCGAGCCGAAGCTCCACGCGGCGCAGCTCGCTCCCGACGAGGGGGTCCGGCTCGCGGCCGAGCTCGGAGCGGTCAGCGTCGACCACCTCGAGCACGCGACCGACGACGACCTCGACGCGCTCGCGCGCGCCGGCACGGTGGGCGTGCTGCTGCCCGGCGCGACGCTGTTCCTGCGGATGACGCGCTTTGCCGACGGCCGCCGGATGATCGACCGCGGCGTGCCGGTCGCGGTGGCGACCGACGTCAACCCGGGCTCATGCCCGAGCGAGTCGCTGCCGCTGATGATGCAGCTCGCCTGCCTGCGCTGCGGACTTTCGGTCGACGAGGCGATCGTGGCCGCGACGAAGAACGCGGCGGTCGCCGCGGGGCTCGGCGACCGCCTCGGCACGCTCGAGCCGGGCAGGCGCTGCGACCTGCTCGTGCTCGAGGCGGCGAGCCGCAGCGAACTGCTCTATGCGCTCGGCTCGCAGCGCACGCACGCGGTGCTGGCGGCAGGACGGACGATCGTCGGGCCGCCGGCGGGTCAGAGTCTCAGGCTTTCGTAGTGCTGGTCGTACTTCCAGACCCAGGTGTAGACCTCGAGGTCGATCGGCACCTCGTACGTGATGTCGACCTCGATCTTCTTCTGGCGGGTGCGGACCCGGACCTGCTTGCGGTCGAGCGGGATGCCGACCTCCTCGGCCTTCTCGAGGATCGACTTGACGAGCGCCTTCTCGCTGAAGCGCCCCCGCGTCGCGGCAACGCGCACTTCCTGTTCGCAGAAGTCGTTGAACTCGTAGGCCGCGACCTTCGCGGGGATCGTGCGGACGGCGAAGAACACCGACCCTGCGACGAGGAGCAGCCAGACCAGGACTCCGAGCTTCCCGTTGCCGCGCTCGTTGGACACGACGTTCCTCCGGCCCCTCGCGGGCACCGCCCCCGTCACGGAATCTAGGGCCGGGACCGCCGGGCGGGCCAGCACGGGATAATGCGCGCCGTGACCGCGGTCGACCCCGACGCTCCGTTCGTCCCGTCCGGCACGCTTCGCCGGGTGTCGCGGACGTTCGCGCTGTCGATCCGGCTGCTGCCGGCGGCGATGCGCCGCCCGGTCGAGCTGGCCTACCTGCTGGCCCGCGCGGCGGACACGATCGCCGACCGGGGAGACCTCGCCGCCGACCGGCGCCGCGGGGGTCTCGAGGCGCTCAGGGGCGCGCTGGCCGCGGGCCGGTTGCCCGCCCCCCTGCCCCGCCCGCGGGGCGACGCGCACGACCCGACCGCGGCCGCCGAAGCCGACCTGCTCGACGCGGTCCCGCGACTGCTCGCCGGCCTGGCGGCCCTCGACGAGGCGGACCGTGCGGACGTCGTCACGGTCTGCGACCGGCTGATCTCGACCATGCTCGACGAGCTGGCCACGTTCGCCGGGGCGAGCGGACACACGCCTGTCGCACTGGCCGACGCGCGCGCGCTGCGGGACTACACCGAGGGGATCGCCGGCTGCGTCGGCGCATTCTGGACCGCGCTGATCGCCCGGCACGCGGTGCCGCTCGACGAGGGCGCGCGCCGGGCGCTCGCGATCGAGGGCCGTCGCTACGGGCGGGGCCTTCAGCTCGTCAACATCCTGCGCGACGGAGAGCAGGACGCGCGCCGGGGCCGCGTCTATCTGCCGGCGGACGAGCTGCGCGCGGCCGGGCTGGGGCCGGAGTCCCTGGCGGAGCCTGCCGCCGCGCCCGCCCTGGCGCCGGTCCGCGCGCGCTGGGCCGCGCGCAGCCGGCACGGACTGCTCGCCGGGATCGCGTACGCGGCGCGGCTTCCCGTCCGGCCGTTCGGCGTGCGGGTCGCGACGCTGCTTCCGGCCGCGATCGGACTGCGCACGCTTTCCGCGCTCGAGCGGCGCGGGTTCGACGCCTCCGGCGATCGCGTGCGGATCTCCCGGCAACAGCTTCGCGCGACGATCGTACGATCGGCGATGGCCTGCCTGACACCGGGCGGTCCGCGCCGGCTCGCGCGCCGCCCGCGCCGCCCGGTGTAAGCTCGCCGCGGTCGGGCTGCTCCCCGCTCGCCGGGAGGTGTTTCCATGGGTACAGGATCCGGGCCGAAATGGCCCAAGGGCCCCGAGATCGTCATACCGAACCTGCCGAAGATGCCGCGTCTGCCGGGACGCACGATCGGGATCGTCGTGCTGGCGGTCGTGGCGATCGTGCTGCTGCTCAACTCGTACTACCAGGTCGAACCCGAGGAAGAGGCGATCGTGCTGCGTCTCGGTCGCTACACGGGCGAGACGATCAAGCCCGGGCCGCACTTCAAGATCCCGCTGATCGACCGCGTGTTCCGCGTGCCGGTCAACCGCCAGCGAAAGGTCGAGTTCGGGTTCCGCACGCTTCAGCCCGGGGTCCGCACGCGCTACACCGAGACGGACTTCAAGGACGAGTCGCTGATGCTCACCGGCGACCTGAACGTCGCCGACGTCGAGTGGATCGTCCAGTACCGGATCGTCAACCCCTACAACTACAAGTTCAAGGTGCGCAACGTCGAGGAGACCTTCCGCGACCTGTCCGAGGCGGTGACGCGCGCGGTGATCGGTGACAGCAGCGTCGACGAGGTGCTGACGATCGGCCGCGAGCGGATCGCGTCCGAGGCCAAGGTGCAGCTCCAGGCGCTGTGCGACAAGTTCGAGACCGGCATCAAGGTCGAACAGTTCGTGTTCCAGGACGTCAATCCGCCGGACAAGGTCAAGCCCTCGTTCAACGAGGTCAACGAGTCGATCCAGCAGAAGGAGCGGCTGATCAACGAGGCGTGGTCCGAGTACAACAAGGCGGTGCCGCGAGCCAAGGGTGTCGCCGAGCAGCAGATCCGGTCCGCCGAAGGCTATGCCATCGAGCGGGTCAACAACGCCAAGGGTGACGCCGCGCGGTTCCTCGCCCTGCTCAAGGAGTACCGCAAGGCCCCGGCCGTGACGCGCAAGCGGCTGTATCTCGAGACGATCGAGAAGGTGTTCCCGGCGCTCGGAGACCGGGTGATCGTCGACGAGGACCTGCGGAACGTGCTGCCGCTGCTGAATCTCGACAAGGGGACGACAGCGACCCTGCCGGCGCCGAAGGGAGGGAAGTGACCATGCGTGCACTGATCCTTCTCGGACTGCTCGCCCTGGTCGTGCTGATCGTCGTGTCGGGCACGTTCTACGTCATCACCGAACAGGACCAGGCGATCATCATCCGGCTCGGCAAACCGCTGCCGGAGCCCGTCGTCGAACCCGGCCTGCACGTGCGCGTGCCGCTGATCGACAAGGTGCGCAAGTTCGACAAGCGCTGGCTCGAATGGGACGGCGACCGCAACGAGATGCCGACGAAGGACAAGAAGTACATCTTCGTCGACACCTATGCCCGCTGGCGGATCGTCGACCCGCTGCTGTTCTACCAGCGCGTGCGGGACGAGAACGGCGCCCAGTCGCGCCTCGACGACATCATCGACGGCGCGACACGCAACGCGATCGCATCGTACGACCTGATCGAGGTCGTCAGGACCACGAACCGGCCGTTCGAGGTGACCGAGGAGCTCGCCGAGCTGGTCTCCGACCAGTCCGAGTTCCAGATCAAGTACGGTCGCGACCATATCGCGCAGGAGATCCTCGAGAAGTCGGCCGCGATCACGCCCGACTACGGCATCGAGCTGGCCGACGTGCGCTTCAAGCGGATCGACTACGTCGAGTCGGTGCGGCAGAAGGTCTACGACCGGATGATCGCCGAGCGCAAGCGCATCGCGGAGAAGAACCGCTCGGAGGGCCAGGGACGCGCGGCGGAGATCCGCGGCGAGATGGAACGCGAGCTGCGGCGGATCCGCTCGGAGGCGTTCCGCAAGACCCAGGAACTCAAGGGTCAGGCCGACGCCGAGGCGACGAAGATCTACGCCGACGCCTATTCGCGGGACGCCGAGCTGTACGGTTTCCTGCGCACGCTGGAGACCTGGGAGAAGACGCTCGACAGGAACTCGCGCCTGCTGCTGTCGACCGATTCGGAGATGTTCCGCTACCTGAAGAAGGCGCGGTAGGGGAGGCGGGCGATCGCCGCAGGCGATCGCC
>RFIB01000221.1 GCA_003695625.1 Acidobacteriota bacterium
CCGCCGAGCGCGCGCAGCACGCCGGGGAGCTGGACGGCGAACTGCAGCCCGCCGCCGACGAGCGCCCCGACGCAGGCGAGCACGAGCAGCCGGTCGGGCCCCGCCGGCGAGCCGCCGGAACCCGCCAGCCCCAGCGCCCCGCCGACCAGGGCGGCGACGATCGCCACGTTCCACAGCACCGGCGCGACGTAGGCCAGGAAGAACCGGCGGTGCGCGTTGAGCACGCCGAGCGCCCACGCCGAGAGCACGAGAAGGCCCGCCATCGGGAAGATCCAGCGCACGGCGGTGACCGCGAGCCGGTAGCGGTCGACCCCGTCCGGCGTCCCGACCAGGAAGCCCGGCGCAAGCAGCGAGACGATCGCCGGCGCGGCGAGCACGCCGACGAGCGAGATCGCCGCGGCGGCGGCGAGCGTCAGCCCGAGCACCGCCCCGGCGAACGCGCGCGCGTCGTCGCGCCGGCCCTCGGCGACCATCCGGCTCAGCGGCGGGATGAACGCCGCCGAGACCGTCCCCTCGCCGAGCAGGTTCTGCAGCACGTTCGGACCGCGCAGCGCGGTCCGGAACACGTCGAGATGCGGCCCGACACCGAAGACGTGCGCGAGCGCGGCCTCGCGGACGAGCCCCGAGACGCGACTGAGCAGGATCCCCGCCGCCACGCGGACGGCGCGGCGCTCCTGCGGCGCGTCCGGTCCCGTCCGGCTCACCGCGCCCGCGCCGACCGCCGCTCAGCCGCGCCGCAGCAGGTCGCGGATCTCGGTGAGCAGCTTGACCTCGGCCGGAGGCTCCGGCGGTGCCGCCGGGGCCGCCGCCTCCTCCTTCTTCTTGAGCCGGTTCATCGCCTTGACGACCATGAAGATCGCGAACGCGATGATGACGAAGTCGACGACGGTCTGGATGAACACGCCGTAGTTGAGCGTCACCGCTTCCGCCTGTTCGGTCGCCGCGCGCAGCGTGACCTTGAGTGCGGAGAAGTCGACCCCCCCGAGCAGCAGGCCGATCGGCGGCATCAGCACGTCCTTGACGAACGACGACACGATCTTGCCGAACGCGCCGCCGATCACGATGCCGACGGCCATGTCGACGACGTTGCCGCGCATCGCGAATTCCTTGAACTCCTGCATCATGCCCATCGCGAAGACCTCCCTTTCGTGCCGTGCGCCGCGGCGCCCCGGTCGCCGCACGACCGGTCCCCTGCGCGCCGGGCGCGGACTCCGGATCAGGCGGGATTATGCACGAGAAGGGCGCGGGCCCGGGCGCGCAGCGCCTCGTCGGCGGGGAAGTCGGGATCGAGCAGCAGCCGGAGCACCGGTCCCATCACGTGCTCGATCGAGTACCGGCGGCCGTGCAGGAAGCGGCGGACGTCCTCGAGCAGCGCGAGCGCGCGGCGGCGTTCGCGCCCGTCCGCGCGGCGCCACGCCAGCGCACGCGCGCAGGTCGCGAACACGGCGTAGAACGTCTCGCTGCGCAGCCGCCGATAGTCCGGTTCGTCGAGCAGCCCGAGCCGGGCCTCGATCCGCTCGAGCGTGTCCTCGCGCCCGAGCGCGACGTCCCGGGCGGCGGCGAAGGAGGCCAGCCGCCGCCGGAACACCTCGAGAGCGAGTCGCCCGTCGCGCACGGTGCCCTCGCGCCGGACGACGCGCAGCGCGCCGGCGAGCACGGCGGGCGGCGGGTCGCCGCGGCGCAGGCGGCGCCGCGCCCGTGCGAGCCGGCCGCGCGGTGGGCTCCACAGCCGCGGCCAGGACAGCTCCCAGCCCGGCTGGGCCAGCTCGAGCCGGCGCGGCGTGCGCGAGGCGAGCAGCCGCGGGTCGGGCCGGAAGACGACCTCCCACCGCTCGGCGAGCCGACGCCCGAGGTCGGACAGCACCGCCGTCGCGTCACCCCGCACGCGCCAGGCGCGTCCGCCGCTCTGCCTGCCGAGGGAGAGGATCGCGTCGTCCGAACCGTAGATGCGCGGGTCGAGCAGCAGCGGGAACACCGGAATGCGCGTCCCGGTGAGCAACGCGTGCACGTCGTCGAGGGTTAGCGTGCCCGCGGTGTTCTGCCCGTCGGTGAACACCAGCAGCGCCACGTCGGTCGGCTCCCCGCGGGCCGCGAGATCCTCCCGCAGCAGCTCGAGGTCGATCAGCTCGTTGTACAGGGCGTCCCACAGCGCCGTCGCGCCGCCGCACGGAATGCTCGCGATGCGGCGCGCCGCGACCCCGACGTCGCCGGTCAGGCCCCAGTCGTCCTGCGGACCCGCGCGGGCGACGAGCGGGTCGCGCCGCACGCGCCGGATCCCGGTGAACGACACGACGCGCAGCCGGACATCGAACGGGGCATCGCGCAGGCCGTCGAGCAGCTCGTCGAGACCGTCGGCGAGCAGCGCGCGGTGCGGACAGACGCTGCCCGAGGCGTCGACGAGCAGCGAGAGATGCAGCGTCGCACGGCGCGCGCGGCGCACGGCGCGCACGCGGCACGGCCGCCCGCCGTAGCGGCACGTCATCCGGTCGGCGGACAGGACGGCTCCGGCCCCGGTCCGCGGGTCGTCCTCCCGGCGCGCGAACACGTCGACGACCGGGTCGGGGCGCACCTCGACCGCGGGCGCCGGGAACAGCGCGGTGACCACCACCTGCTCGCCGAGCGGCCGGCGGGCCCCGCGCGGCGCCGCGAGCCAGCTGCGCACGCGCAGCGTCTCGGGGCCGAGGTCGCGTCCGGCGTCGAACGCGATCCGCCCGTCGGCGTCCGGCACGAGCCGCTGCCAGCGCCCGGGGCCGACGAGGCGCTCGACGACGACCTCGACACCGGCCGGCACGTCGAGCTCGACCTCGGTCGGGCCCCACACGAGGTCCCGCGGACCGGGCGACACGATGCGCGCCGGACCGGGCGCGGCCGGAGCGCCGTGCGTCGCGCCGGCGAGCGCCAGCGCGCACGCCGCGAGCGCTGCAGCGCGGACGCGGCTAGCCCGCATCGGCGTCCTGCCCGCTCTCGGCGCGCGCCTGCTCGAGGCGTTCGCCCGTCTCGGTCCACCGCTCGAGCAGCACGGCGAGCGCCTGCTCGAGGTCCTCGCGCTCGCGGGCCAGCGCGCGCAGCGCCTCGCCGTCGCCGTGGGTTGCCGGGTCCGCCAGCCGGCGGTCGAGGGCGTCGCGCCGCCGCTCGGCCTCGGCGATCTCGTGCTCGAGCCGGGCGAGCTCCTGCTCGAGCGGGCGGAGCCGCCGCCGGCGCGCGGACAGCGCCTCGGCCCGGGCGCGCCGCCCTGCCCGCGAG
>RFIB01000222.1 GCA_003695625.1 Acidobacteriota bacterium
ATCGCGGGCAATGCGGCATCGCGCCGCTGCGACCAGATGCTGCATTTCCACCACACACCCCCGGGAGTCCTGCTCCGCACGACCGGTCGCGACACCTTCGGGCAGCATGCAATTCAGGGCACGATCGTCACGGAGGTCGAGCCATGATCTGTCGCGTCTCGTATGTCGGTGCCGCCATGCTCCTCGTCGGATGCTCCTGCGCCATTGCCTGCGCGGTCCGGGCCGTCGACGTTCCGTCGCGCGAGGATATCGCCGCATGGGACCGCGCACGGCTCGTCGAGTTCATCGTCGAGGAAGGCGGGCTGGTGGCGGTCGGTAACGATCCGGAGCGGCGCGCAGCGCTGCTCGAGCGCATCGACGACCTGCGGCTGCTCGCCGGCGACCCGGAGGACGGCAGAGCTGTCGAGGCGATTGCGAGGGGGTGGGCGGAGCTGGGCGAGACCGATCGGGCACGGCAGACGTGGGAGTGGCTCGCCCGCGACTGGGAGCGCAGCCACGGGCTCCTCGCGTGGCTCGAGCTGGCGCGGCTCGCGCATGAGGCCGAGGACCACGAAGGCGCTCTGGCGGCCTGCCGCCACGCGATCGGAGTCGAGGCGACACGTCGTCCCGAAGGCGTCCCGTTCGATCCGTCCGAAAAGGAGCAGGCGCTCGAGGCCCGCGCGTGCGAGGCCATGTCTCTCGAGGCGCTCGAGCGCTGGGACGATGCCCTCGAGTCGTGGCGCGCTCTGGAAGCGGGCGTCAGCGGACCGAGGACCAGACGCGACGACATGATCGCCAGGTTCGCGCGACTCGGTGTGGCCCGCTGCACGTACGCTGCCGGCTGGATCGACGAGGGCCTCGAGCGGCTCCACGAACTGGCGATCGAGCAGGCGCGGGACCTCCAGACGGCGGCCTTCGCGGCCCACGAGTTCGTCGAGCGGACCGCCGATCTCGGCTGGGTGTCCCGCATGCACGAGCTGGTCGACCAGGTACCCCTCGCGATCCGCCGTGTCGTGCAGCTCGATGTCCGCATCGCGGACGCGTGGCTGCACGACGACCCGCGGGCGATCCTCGACGCCCTGGACGATGCAGGCTGCGCCCCGGACCGGATGTGCGGGGACGGCATGGAAATCCCGATCCTCCATGCCGCGCGACGCCTGCTCGCGATGGGCGATGACGGGTGTGATGCGCTCGCCGAGCGCATCGGGCACGGAAGCCACGCGGCGCGGTGGGTGGCCGACGCGGCCGGACTTGCCGACGTGGACCTCGGGTCGATCGAGACCGAGCACGGTTCGCGCCGCCGGCCGTTCGTCCGGGAGGTGTCCGGTTGCCTGGCGGAGCGGGTCCGCCCGGATCGCCGACCGGCCGTCCCGTCGCCGTCGGGCCGTTCGGGATCCGATCGCCGTCCCGTGACATCGAGCAGGCGTGTGCGTTCATGCTCGCGGGGCGAAGCGCCTCGCGCCACGCGGTCGCGGCGATCCTGCTGCGTTTCCGCAACAGACCTTGCGCGGGTGTCTTCCGCACGAGTGTGGCCGACGACCTCGAGCTGCGCGCATCGCCGGGCGAGCATCGACGCGGAGGTCGAGACATGAAGACACGCCATCCGCTTGCCACCGGCATCCTGCTCGCGCTCGCGTCGTCGGTCGCTTTCCCGTGCCCGTACGTCCTGCCGTCGCCCGAGGAAATCGCCACCTGGGATCGCGAGACGCTGGTGCAGGTCGTCGTCGGCGGCTTCGGCGTGGCGTCGGTCCTCGAGGATCCCGCGCTGCGCGCCGTCCTGCTCGAGCGTGTCGACGAACTAGGCCTGCTGCCGGGCAACGAGCGCGACGGGGACATTCTCGCGTCGCTCGCGCGGGCCTGGGTCCGGATCGACGAGAAGGGCCGCGCGCGGCAGATCCTGCGGCAGCTCGCGCGCGACTGGGAGCGCACGCACGGCGTCGGCGCGTGGCTTGCGCTTGCGGGGCTCGCCGACCAGGAAGGCGAGCACGAACGGGCTCTCGAGGCCTGCCGGCAGGCGATCGATCTCGATGAACGACTGGCCCTCGAGGGTGTGCCAAGGGACGCGCCGGGGCGCGACGCGCGCGGCGAGCGCTACGCGTGCGCGGCCTCGGCGCTCGAGAAGCTCGAGCGCTGGGACGAGGCGATCGCCGCCTGGCGTGCCTGGCGCGACACGGGCGCCGATGCGCCGGGCGAGAAGTCGGCCGCCGAGCGTGCGGAGCTGGCGATCGCGCGCTGCACGCACGCGGCCGGCCGGAGCGACGAGGCGCTCGAACTGCTCCACGCACTGGCGACCGGGCGAAGCGCGGACGTCGGCGGGGCGTCGCCCGAGGCTGCGTGGCGTCTCGTCCGGGCGCTCGCCGGACTCGGCTGGGTTTCGCGCATGCACGCGCTGGTCGAGGAGGTGCCGCCGGAGCTTCGCGACGACCTGCGGCGCGACGTGTTGATCGCCGAGTCGTGGCTGCGCGGCGACGCGCGCGGCCTGCTCGATGTGCTCGACGATCAGGGTTGTCCCCGCGAGTGGGAATGCGGCGAGCACATGGCGGCCCCGATCCGCCATGCCGCCGAACTCCTGCTCGCGATGGAGGACGAGGGCTGCGATGCGCTGGCCGAGCGCATCGAGCAGGGAAGCCACGCGGCGCTGTGGGTGGCGCGGGCGGCGGGCGTCGCCGAGGTGTTCCTCGTTCTTCCCGAAACACAGCCTGCCGACGGTGAGTACGAGCTCTGGCCGGCGGTCCGCGCCGTGTCGGGCTGCCTGGCGGAGCGGATCGCTCCGGACCGCGGAGCCGAGCGCGCGGACTTCGCGATGATCGTCGACTGAGCCGCGTTCAGCTCCCGCCGTCTTCACCCGGCTTGTCCCGCACGTGCCCGCGGGCCTAGCTTCCGGGTGGAGACCCGATGGCGACAGCGAGCCCCCCGACGATCCCGCTGGCCGAGCCGGTCCGCGAGACGCCGCCCGCACCGGCCGATGCGGCCGGGCCGACACCCCGCCGCCGGCGCGCGCTGCGCGCGGCGGCGCTCGCGCTGCTGTTCGTGGTGCCGCTGCTCGGCATTCCCGACGATCTTGTCCCGCGCGAGGCGGGCATCGATCCGAGCTACCGCCAGGCGCTGGCGCGGATCGCCGCGCAGGGCGCGTCGGCTCACGGCGCCGAGGTCGTCTTTCCCTACGGGCCGCTCGGCGATCTGCTCGTGCCGGTCGACATCGGGCATCGGCCCGCCTGGGCGACCCTCGTCAGCCTGCTGCTGATCGCGGGGACGATCGTCCCGCTGGTGCTGGTCTTCCGCGCCGGCCGGCCCGGCGCCGCGCTGGCGGCGCTCGCGCTGCTGCACGGCGCGCATGTGCTGGGTCTTCCGAAGGAGTCGCGCGTCGTCGCGGTGATCCTGCTCGCGCTTGCCGCGTTGCGCGCCGGCGCGCGGCCGCGCGGGCCGTTGCTGGTGCTCGCCGGCCTCGCGTGCGGTTTCGCGCTGCTGGCCAAGTTCTCCATCGGCGTGATCGGCCTCGGTGCACTGCTTGTCGCCCTCGGCGCGGCGCTGGTCCGGCGCGACCCCGGCGCCAGGCGCGAGGGCGGAATCGCTCTGGCGTCGTTCGCCGTGCTGCCGGCGATCGCGCTCGTCGCCGTGTTCGGCTCGCTCGACGCGATGGCGACCTGGCTGCGCGGCTCGCTCGAGCTGGCCGCCGGCTACGGCGAGGCGATGAGCCTGCCGGGCAGTCCCGCGGTGCGCGCGGCGGGCATCGCCGCGCTGGTCGTCGTCGCCGTCGGCCTGGCGATCGCCGCGCGCCGGGAATGCCGGCTCGAGGCCCTCGTCCCGTCGCTGCTGGTCGTGCTGGTGCTCTCGTTCCAGCACGGGTTCGTCCGGCAGGACAATCACGTCGTGATCTTCTTCTCGACCGCGGCCGTCGTGCTCGCCGCCGCCGCACTCGCCGCGTCGTGGCGCCGGCAGCACGTCGCGCTGGCGGTCACCGCCGCGCTGTTCGTGGCGCTGCTGCCGTTCGGCTACGCCAAGGTGGTCGAGCGCTCGCCGGGGTGGGGCACTGCCGCGCTCCGCCGCGCAACCGGTGTCCAGGGCGTGCGGCGCCTGGCACGGCTCGCGCGCTGGAGCGCTACCCGCGCGGAGATCGCCGCGCAGGGCGAACGCAACCTCGCGGCGAGCGCCCTGCCCGAGCGCTGGGTCGAGCGGATCCGCGCCGAGGGCGGCACCGTCGACGCGTTCCCGTGGGACCTCGCACCGCTGTTCGCCGCGGGTCTCGCCTGGACGCCGCAGCCGACGCTGCAGAGTTACACCGCGTACACGCCGTGGCTCGACGCGCGTCTCGCCGCGCACTGGGCCGGCGACCGGGCACCGCGATACATCGTCGGTGACCTGGCCGGGATCGACGGGCGGCATCCGTTCTTCGCCGCCCCGCGCGCGGCGCGCGAGATGCTCTCGCGCTACGGGCTGGCCGCCGTCGAGCGCGTCGGCCGCCGCCTGCTGCTCGAACGCGTCGCGGCCCCGCGCGTCGGCGCGCCGCGGCCTGTGGCGGCGATCACGGCGGCGCCGGAGCGCTGGATCGACGTGCCGCCCGCCGATGGCGGCCCCGTCTTCGCGCGGATCTCGTGGTCGAAAGGCCCCACGGGAGCCGTCCGTGCGCTGGCGACCGGGACCCCGCCGGCGATCGTCGAGCTCGAGCGCGCCGACGGCTCGCGGGCGGCGTACCGCTTCATCCCGCGCACCGCCCCCGGCGGCCTGCTCGTCAACCCGCTGCCGCGGCATCCCGGCGAGTGGGCGCGGCTCGTCGCGCTCGGCGACGGGCCGGCGACGGTCCGCCTGCGGATCACCGGCCCGGCGCGGTCCGTGTTCGCCGAGCGGATCGACGTCGTCTTCGAGCGCGCGCCGTGGCTCCGCAGCGCGGCCGGCGCGCGATAATGGCGGTGCGATGAGAATCGTCCACGTCTGCCAGGCGACGACGCGCGGCGGACTGCTGCGCGTCGCCGAGACGCTCGCGCGCGTCCAGCGCGCGCGCCACGAGGTGGCGTTCGCCTCGCCGCTCGTGCCCGGCACGGACGAGCTGATCGCGGCGCACTGGCCGCACGGGGTCGACGGCAACCGCGCGCTGCGCGCCCTGCGCGCCCTGCGCCGCCGGGTGACCGACTGGCGCGCCGACGCCGTGATCATCCATGCCGGCTCGCCAGGCGAGGGCGCGTTCGCGCCGTTGATCCTGCGCCGTCGCTGGACGGTGGCGATCGTCGAGCACGCGCCCGACGTGTTTCCGCTGGCCCGACCGCTGCGCGACCGCGTGCTGTTCGCGATCAAGCGCCGTGCCGATCTGTGGGCGGCGGTCAGCCGCGCCGGTGCGCGGTCGATCGCGCGGCGTGCCGGCGTGCCGGAAGCGCGGATCGCGGTGCTGGAGAACGGCGTCCCCGCGCCGCCCGACATTCCGCCGGGGGACGCCTCGTTGCGCCTGCCGTTCGAGGCGGGGCCGGTGCTGCTCGGCGCCGGGCGTCCCGACGCGATCAAGGGCTTCGACCTGTTCGTCGCCGCCGCGCGGGAACTGGCGTCGCGCCATCCCGCCCTGCGCTTCCTGTGGGTCGGCGGCGAGCGCGCGTTCGAGGCCGAGCCGGTGCGCGTGGTGCCGTTCACCGACCGCCTGGGATGGATGATCCGTCGGGCGCGCGCGGTCGTGATCCCGTCGCGCGCCGAGGGGCTGCCCGCGCTGCTGCTCGAGGCGTGGGCCGTGCGCACGCCGGTGCTCGCCGCGCGCGTCGGCGGCATCCCCGAGCTGACGGAAAGGCTGGGCGACGATCGCTGGACGTTCGCGCCGGAGGACCCGGCGCGCATCGCCGCCGCGGCCGAGGCGCTGCTGTCCGACGAGCGCCTGGGCATCGAACTGGCCGAGCGCGGTCACGCGCTGTGGCAGGAACGCTACACGCCCGAGGCGATGGCCCAGCGGTGGGAGGACGCCCTCACCCACGCAACGGCATCGTAACGTCCGGGCACGCCCGGCCGATTCGTCAACCGCGACGATTCCATCTTCCGGCGTCGTACGTCTTCGATTGGTCGCGATGCACCGACGGCGCCTGTAGCGGCGCCCCTTGGGGTGCCGATCTTTCAACCGCAACCCCTCCATCTTCGCGACGTCGTGCGCGGGTGATCCGATGCGCTGCACCGATCGGCCGGGCAAGCCCCGCTGCTACGGCGTTCGTGCGGAATCGCGTGCGATGCACCGACGGCGCCTGTAG
>RFIB01000223.1 GCA_003695625.1 Acidobacteriota bacterium
ATTGAAGCGTGCCGTGATCGGCGTCGATCCCGGCACGCTTCAATGGGGCCGCGTTCCGAAGAACGCGGAAACGGACCGCGGGAGACCCCGCGGCCGGAGGGGGTTCTCGGGCCGGACTGCGAGAGGTGGCGTCACACCCGTCTCGCACGCCTGTCCGGGGCCACGTGAAGGCGGCACCTCGTGCCATGCAAGTCCCTTGTTTTCAAAGAGCACGAGCAGCCCCCGGGATTCGGCGATCACTGCGCCGCTCGCGGCGGCCGCACACGGATTGTACGTCGGCAACGGGCGGGGATGCATCGGTGTTCCTCCTGGAGCGGGGTCAGACCACGACGACGCGTGTCGGGGCCTCGTAGGCACGGCCAACGCTGGCCACGACCTGCCCCGCCTCGCGCTCGGCGGGACCGAGGTCGACGAACAGCACCTGGTCCTCGCGCTGGTGGACCAGCGGCGTGAGGCGTGCGACGAGCTGCGTGTGCTCCCTGCGGTTGAGCTCGCACACGAACACGCTGTACTGGACCCAGTCGCCGAAGCCGTGCAGGACCTTGAAGATCTGCGTCCGGCGCCGGTCGTCCGACACGTCGTACGTCACGAGATACCTGCGCCTGCTCATCGCGTCGTCATCCCGCGATACTCGTCCAGCTCGCCGCGGAAGTGCCGTGCGAGCAGACGCGCCTGCACGCGGATCGCCTGCCGCCACGAGCACCGGTAGTCGAACAGCGGGTGCGTCACGAGCTGGTCGAGACGCGCCGCATACGTCTGCAGGAACTTCTTCCGCCCTGCGGGCGTCAGGGAGCACGCGTTCTCGCCGATCACGAAGTGGCGCGCGTCGAGCACCCCGGTGTTGATGGCGGTCAGCACGGCGCTGTCGACGACGAGCGGCCGGAACTCCTCCATCAGGTCGAGCGCCAGCGCCGGCCGGCCATGGCGGGGCTCGTGGAACAGCCCCCAGTACGGATCGAGCCCGGCGGCGAGCAGTGCCGTCGTGCAGTCCTTGGCCAGGATCGCGTAGCCGAACGAGAGCAGCGCGTTGACCGGATCGCGCGGGGGGCGGCGGTTGCGCGCCGTGAACTCGAACGTGATCCGGCCGCTGCGCGGCGAGAGCATCGCCTCGAAGTGGCCGAAGTAGAGCCGCGCGATGTTGCCCTCGATCCCGAGCAGCTCGTCGATCGCACCCGCCGCTCCGGCACGCTGGACGAAGAACTTCATCTGGTCGAGCACCCGCCGCGGCACGCCGGTGCCGTTGCGCCGCAGCAGCGTGCGCTGGTTCGCGCCCTTGGCGGCCACGATCTGCCGCGCGAGCGCCACGCGCCGCTCCGGGTCGGCCGCCGCCGCGAACTGGGCCGCGCGGTCGTAGGCGTTGCGCAGCGTGATCCCCAGCGTGATCCCGTAGAACCAGTGCCCCCCGCTGAAGTGGCTGATCGGCACGCCCGCGCCGCACAGGAGCTGGATCGCCGACGGCGTGACCGAGACGCGGCCGAGCAGCACCAGCTCCGAGACGTCCTTCAGCGGGACCTTCGCCAGCTCGCGCCGCTCCTTGCGCACGACGAGCGCATCGCCGCGGCGACCGACCTGCGCCCCCTGCTCCTGGACGTACAGCGGCTGGGCATCGTCACGGGCCGGGTACAGCCGCCGCACCACGTGCGCGTCGGGACTCGCCGCGGAGTAGGCCAGCGCGTTCGTCTCGTCGGGCAGGCAGATGCCGGCCAGCGAGCAGCCGACGCACTTCGGGCTGTCGACGAGCGGCGGCGGAAGCTCACGCGAGCGGGCCGCCTGGTGGGCCGCCGCGATCAGGCCGAGCGTCCGCTGCTCGAGGTCCCGGGTCAGCGGCACCTCGACCCGTGTCCGCGAGCCGGCGTAGTACAGCACGCCGCGCGTGACGCGGTAGCCGTGCTCGCGCAGCAGCAGCGCCTGGGCCATCAGCTGCACGCGCTCGGGCTCCCAGCTGCGCTGCTCGTTGTTCGGCACCCTGCCGCGCTTGGTCTCGACCGGCACGGCCTCGTCTCCGTCGGTCGCGACGAGGTCGAGCTTGCCGGAAAGACCGAGGCGCTCGCTGGCCAGACTCACGCTGCGGGCGACCTTCGGCGCCTCGTCGCCGGTCGCCGCATCCGGCTCGCCCGGCTCCCGTGCGCCGTCCCCGCGGTCGAGCACGCCGTCGATCGCCCGGTCGACCCGGCGGTGGACGAAGCGCCCCTCCTCGGTGAACGCGTTGTCGGCCCACAGGCCCTCGACGTGCATCAGGTGGAACAGTCGCGGACAGTAGGCAAACTCGTTGATCTGGCGGACCGGCAGCCAGTCGGTCCTCTCGGCGGTGGACATCGCGGTTCTCCCGGCGCGCCCGGCGCGCGCCCCGTCGTGGAGCCGACGCTGCGGCTCCGTCACCCCTGGTGCTGCATCCGTGCGATGTCGTGGAGTCCGTTCCGTGGCCGTCGCGCAGCCCGCAGGCCGCACGACCGCCGGCAGACGGCGCGGCCCGCCTCCCCCGCCAGACCCGCGTGCCTCGGGGCCCGGCCGCGCGGCTGGCCCCCCGGCGGGCCGTCCGTCCACCGGTTTCCTTTCTAGCTCGCGGGCGGATCAGAACCTGATGCGTCGCGGCGCGCCGACGGCGAGGCGGCGCCGCGCGCGCCGGTCCCGCCGAACGCGCGCAGCCCGGCGTCGAGCCGGGCGCGGACGAGTTCGCGCAGCTCCGGGGGCTCGCGGACGATCACGTCGGGCACCCAGCGCAGGATGTCGCCCGCCAGCTCGTGGGGACGCGCGTACGGCACACGCAGCTCCCACGCGCCGTCGTCGAGACGCCGGCCCTGCTGCCGCGGATGCCAGGTCTCCTCGGCGACCCACCGCGCCGCCCGCGGCGCGAACTCGAGGATCGCCCACGCCTCGGGCTCGCCGGCGAAGATCCCGTAGGCCGACGCGTAGAACCGGTCGAGCAGCGCGTCGTCGAGCTCCCGTGCCCTGCCCTCGAGCAGCCGGGCGGCGGTGATCCGCTCGACCGCGAAGCTGCGCAGGCCCTTTCGGAGGTGGCACCAGGCGTCGAGATACCACGCCCCGCGGTAGTGCACGAGCCGCTGGGGCGAGACGTCCCGCGCGGTGCGGGAGTCGTCGTAGCGCCCGTGGTACTCGATGTGCACCTGCCGCCGGTCGAGCAGCGCCGAGGCCACGGTGCCGAAGTGCGGTCCGGGGGGCCGCGAGGCGGGCTCGAGCACGCGGATGCGGCGCGTCGCCTCGGCCACCCTGATCCTGCGCGCCACGGCGAGTTCCTCGAGGCGCCGCGCCAGCGGGCGCAGGCAGTCGGCGAGCAGGCCGGGCCGCAGACCCGACAGCACGGTCTCCAGCGTGACCAGCGCCCGCAGCTCGTCGGCGGTCAGCCAGATTCCGGGCAGCTCGAACGCCGGCTGCTCCGGATCGCGGTCATAGAAATATCCGCCGCGATCGCGGTCGTGCCGGACCGGCGCGCCGAACCACTCCCTGAGGGCCTTCACCTCGCGCGTGACGGTCGGCTCGGAACACCCGAGGCGTTCGGCGAGCGCCTGGCGGCTGATCCCGCGACGGCGGCCGCGGAGGATCTGGTGCAGGGCGTAGATGCGTTCGAGGCGTCTCATCGGCGTGGGCGGAAGGGCCCCCTTGTATCGCGGCGCGGTCGCCGGGATCAAGGGGTGCGGGGCAAGTTCCGCGCGGCACACGCGCATCGCGACCGACCGGCAGGACGCGCGGTACGATGGGCGCGGCTTCCCGCGGGACGGAACGCCGCGGAAGCCGGGGGGTGCTCTCATGCTCGCATCGGGAACGGCGCGGATCGCTCCGTGCATCGTCTGCCTCGCGCTCGGGCTCGCGCTCGGCGCGGCCGCGACACGGCCGGCCGCCGCGCGGCCGGACGATCCCCGCGCGGAGGGACGCTCCGCCGGCCCGTCCCGCGCCGAGCGCGCGGTGGACGAGGCGCGGGAGCTGGCGGCACAGGCGCTCGAGACATGGGACAAGGACCGCGACGCGAGGCGCGCGTGGAAGCTGATCGACCGCGCGGTGCGCAAGGCTCCCGAGCACGCGCGCACGCGCCTCGACCGGGCGATGCTGCTCGTGCGCATGCTTCCCGCGCTCGGGAGCGAACGCCGGCGCCGGCAGGCGCTCGAGCGGATCGACGAGGACCTGCGCGCCGTCGAGCGGCTCGCCCCGCGCACGATCCTCGCCGGCGTCGCGCGCGACATGCGGCGGGAACTCTCCGGCAGGACGCTGATCCCGCGTCAGGGCGCCGTGCAGTGCTCGTCCGCGGAGGGGATCGAGGCGTTCGAGCAGGCGGAGGCGCTGTTCAACGCGGGCCGGCTCGAGGAGTCGCTCGAGCATTACCGCCGCGCGGCGCAGGCCTGTCCGGATGACGCGCCGATCCTGACCGCCTGGGCCGACGCGCACTACGCGCTCGGGCAGCTCGACCGCGCCGAGGAGCTGTTCGTCCGCTCGCTGCTGCGCGATCCGTGGCAGCGCGCCACGCGGCGCTACCTGATGGACGTCTACCTGCGCCGCGGCGATCTCGAGGCCGCGTTCGACCAGGCGGTGCATGCGGTGATCGCGGATCCGACCTACGAGGCGGGCTGGGAGGCGCTGCGCATGATCTGCCCGCACGTCGGCCGCGAGTACAGGCGCGTCCATGGCGAGCGGCCGGACATCGAGCAGAGCGGAGACCGGGCGACGACCGTGACGCTGCCCGCCGGCGCGCTCGGGTCCGGGGACGAGTCGGCGGGCGAGACCGGAGACTGGATGGTCTTCGCGCTGCTGCTCGCCGGAGCCGACGAGCCTCCGGACGACGCCCCCGCGCCGCTGTTTCCGGAGGTGTCCCGGATCCGCGGGATCCTCGAGACGATCTGCGACGACGAGCCCGCCGGCGACGGCGGGAAGGGCTCGTCCCGACACGGTCCGTTCTGGTCGATGATCTGCCGGGCCGTCGCCGCGGGCTACGCCCCGGAGGCGGCGTACATGCACCTGCTCGACCGCCGGCTGGCGGCCGAATACCCGCGCTACCGCGACCAGCACGCCGACCGGCTGCGGACGTACGTGCTCGAGCTGCTCGTGCCGCCCCGCCCCGGGCCCGGGTCTCAGTAGCGCAGCACCGCCGCCAGGCCGTCGGCGCCGCCGGGAAGCCGCGCGGGGTCGACGGCCATCACGTCGCCGCCGCGGGCGAGGGTCTCGCGGACGGCGGCGTCGACCAGCTCCTCGTCGTCGTCGCGGCGCTCGGCGTGCAGCTCGATCGAACCGGTCGTCCGGTCGAAGCGCCCCCAGCGCTCGGCGTCCGCGTCGACGAACAGCGCCTCGACGCGACCGGCGGCCGCCGCACGCAGCACCTCGGGCAGCGTGGCCACCAGACGCTCGCCGCGCTCGAGCGCATCGAGGCGCCGCGCCGCGGGCGACAGCACGCGCGCCAGCTCGTCGCCGGCCACCTCGAGCGCGCGCTCGCGCAGCTCGTCGGCCGACAGCTCGTCGGGACTTCCCGTGATCGCCCCGTCGAGCACGTGCAGATCGGTGATCCGCCGGTACGTCGCCACATGCTTCTGGACGCCGGCGAGCACGACGGGCGAGTCCTTCGGCACGACGTGGCGCGCCACGCCGCGGTCGACGAGCTGGAAGAACTGCACGACGTCGCGATCCTCGAGCACGCTGTCGCGCTGCGTCGTCCCGCGCGGCGCGGCACCGCCCGCCCCGCCGTGGTCGCGCTCGCGCTCGGGCGGTCCGAGCGCCTGCTCGAGGCTCGTCGGCACGTCGCGCAGGGCGATCTCCTGCGCGCCGGCGGCGTCGGCGCGCACGAGCCGCACCCGGCGCAGGCTCAGCGCGAGGACGTGGAACGTCCCCTCCCAGGCGAGCGCCGGGACCAGCGGCCGCACGAGCGGACGCGGCGCGAGCACCGCCGTCTCGTCGGGCGCGACCGGAATCCGGAACAGCTCGCAGCGCGAGGGCGAGCGGTAGATCGCCAGCCCGCGGTCCTGGTGCAGCCAGAACATCGTGTCGTCGAGCAGGCGGTCGAGCGGCGCGAGGAACGCGTCGGCGTCGTGGCCGTTCAGGCCGTGGCCGGCGAGCCGCTCGCGCGCCTCGCGCAGCAGGTTCTTGAGCCGTGTCGGATCCTGCTGCACCTCGGCGCCGCGGCGATGCGTCGGCATCAGCAGCGAGAGCCAGGGGCGATCCTCGGAGCGGACGAGCTGGACCAGGCGATCGCGAGTCGGCGCAACGCTCATGGGCTTCCCCTTCTCTTTCTTCGAGATCAGGAAGCCGCTGCGGCGCGGTCCCGGCCCGCATCAGGCCAGCGGCGCGCGTCCCGGCATCGGCACAGCGCCGGGGGCGGCGTCGCGGAAACCGTGGCCGGGCCGATGGCCGGTCGCGGCTCCCGCCATGATGTTACACCCCGCGGCTGCCTCCGGGGGGCCGCCGCGGCCGGACGCGAAGCGGCCCGGACGCCGCGTCGGGCGATCCGGGCCGTCGGGCGCCCTTCGGGACGGGTGCCGGCCCGTCCCGCCGGGCGGGCGTCACGCGGTGAACGAACTGCCGCAGCCGCACGTGCCGCGGGCGTTCGGGTTGTTGACCACGAAGCCCGAGCCGCGCAGGTCCTCGACGAAGTCGACCGTCGCGCCGCGCAGGTACTGCATCGAGATCGGATCGATGGCGACCTCGACGCCGTTCTGGATCCAGGTCTGGTCGTTCTCGGAGCGGTCGTCGAACACGAACGCGTAGCGGAAGCCGGAGCAGCCGCCGCCCTCGACGAAGACGCGGAACGCCTTGCCCCGGAACTCCTCGTTGCTCTCCGCGAACTCGCGCACCTTGGCGATCGCGGCGTCGGTGATCGTCATCAGCGGCCGGGCGGCGGGGCCCGTACCGGAATTCTCGGTCGGCTGGATCGACATGCTGGATTCTCCTCCGGTCCGCCCCCGTCCGTGGCGCCGGGACCCGGCGCCAGCCGGGGCTGACCTGCTCGTTGGGGGAAGTTTAGCCGCCCGCCGGCCGGCCGTCCAATCGCGGGGGTTTTTCGCCGGACTGTCGCTATCATGGCGGCCGTGCCGGCACGGTGTCCGGCCGGGAGCGAGGATGTCGGGGAACACCAGGGTGGTCATCACCGGAATGGGGGCGGTCTCCCCGCTGGGCAC
>RFIB01000224.1 GCA_003695625.1 Acidobacteriota bacterium
CGGAGCGCTCAGCTTCGGATCCTCGCGCACGGCCAGGCACGACATCGCGCGCGCTCCGACCTGCCGACGCCGGCGCTCGAACGCAAGCGCGCCGTCGTACAGGCACATCCGCGCATACCAGCGCGTGAGCGGGAATCTCACCGGATCGATCAGGCGGTCCTCGAAGCCGCTGCGCGAGACACGTGCCAGATCCCGCGCGAGGATCGCCTGCGAAGCCGTCTCGAATCGCAGCGCCTCGTCGATCATCGTCCGCAGCGCGGCCGGATCGCGCCGCCGGATCAGCGCGACCGGTATCTCGGGCAGGCGCCGCAGGAGGGCCAGGCGGCGTCGCTCGAGCGCGAGAACCATCAGCTGGTCGATCAGCAGCGGCTCGCCGTCGAGACTCGCGAGCAGGCGGTCGAACGCCCGCAGGTCGCGCAGCGCGGCCGCCCGGTCGCCACGGCGCAAGGCCGTCAGCGTGCGGACACCGAGCAGGTGCTCGAGCTTCATCAGCGCGATCAGTCGCGGCGCGATCACGCTCTCGATGCCCTCGATCCGGCGCTCCCACCGCGGCACGGGACCGTCGGCCAGCGCGGCGACCAGCGCATCGAGATCGGCCGCGCGGCGGTCGAGAAACGAGACGAGCGCGGCGTCCGGCGGGTCGATCGCCGCGTCCTCGCGGCCGAGCTGGCGGAGCAGGTACTCGGCGGCGACCCCGGCGGCGAACGCGAATTCCTCTGCCGCGGCCGGATCCGCCGCGGCGCGGCCCTCGGCGCGCGGCGGCGCCAGCTCGGCGCCCAGCCGCGAGGCCAGCTCCTCGATGCGAAGGGCGGCGGCGTCCGGACCGCGCGCCGGGTAGGCGCGCTCCCAGCGGTCGAGGTCGGCGAACAGCGTCCCGACGGCCGCGCTCTGCCGCCAGGCGAGGACCAGGGCGATCACGGCAAGCAGACAGCTCGCGACGAGCGCCCCGGCGAGCGCGCGGCGCGCCCAGCGCCGGAAGACGCCGGTCCCGGCAGTCGAGATGGGGGAAGCGTGGGTGGTCATCGGGCTCTCCGGTCGCAGCGCCCTCGTCCGGAGTATAGGCCCCCGCGGTGGTGCGAGGAGTGTGGTCGTCCGCCGACGGCGTTCTTCGCGGGGTCGACCTGCGACCAGTCCGGAAGTTTTCAACATCTTACGGTTAAATACGAACGATGTCAATCAACAGCCCGAGCCCCGACCACAATCTTCGGACCACGGTGGGGGCAAAACGCACGGGCGAACCCCGTAACGGGGCCGGCCCCACCGGCACTGATGCTGGTGGACCGGGCCCCGCGGCTGGCGAGCGCCCGGCCGACACGAAGGAGGACAGCCTCGATGGAAGCGACGCAGACCCCCACCGCGTCCGGGTTCGAGGGAGCCGGCGCGGTTTCCCTGCTCGGCCGGGCCGTGACCCTCGGCGATTCCGTGCTCGCGCGCCTGACCTTTCTTCCCCCTCTCCTGACGCGAATCATGCTCGGCTACGGCTTCTACATGACCGGTACCGGCAAGTTCCGCTACTTCGAGAACACGGTGGAGTTCTTCTCCGGGCTGGGAATCCCGTTCCCCACACTCAACGCCGGGCTGGTGGCGAGCATGGAGACGTTCGGCGGAATCGCGCTGATCCTGGGCCTCGGCACCCGGTTCTTCTCCGCGGGCCTGTCGATCACGATGGTCGTCGCCCTGCTGACCGCGGACCGGGCCGACTTCCTCTCCTCGTGGCTGCCCTCGTCGGACAACGTTCCGGCTGATATAACAGCCTTCGTGTACCTGTTATTCCTGCTGTGGCTGCTGGTCTCCGGCGCCGGCGCGGTCAGTCTCGATCGCCTGCTGGGCCGAGTGTTCCGGCTTCCCTCTTTCCGGACGCGACTCTCGTCCGGCAACTGACTACCGCAAGACGGTCGCGGCAGCTCCGCGGCCCAGCCGAACGGGACGCAACGCCCCGGTTCGCAAGGAGCAGAAATGAAGAGCAAGGTTCTCAAGATCGCGCTGACCACCGCCGTCGCCGGGCTGATCGCCGGCGCGACGACCCCGATGCCCAGCCTCGCCTCGACGGGAAGCGACGGGCCGCAGATCAGCAAGAACGGCTGCGGCGGCAAGGGCGGCTGCGGCTCGAAGGAAAAGGAAAAGAAGAAGGAAGGCAAGAAGAAGGACGGCAAGAAGGCGAAGGACAAGAACTCCTGCAAGGGCAAGGACGGCTGCAAGGGCAAGGACGGCAAGAAGGACAAGAACTCCTGCAAGGGCAAGGACGGCTGCAAGGGCAAGGACGGCAAGAAGAAGAAGGGCTGATTTCCCCCGGAAGCATCCGACGAGCCCGGCGGCGACCGCCTGCCGCCGGGCTCCACCGGGCCCGAACGCCCGGAGCAGGCACGAGATGACGGCACAGTCGAGAGGCAACCGCTGGGGATTTCCGGAACTCGGGTTCGGGGTGGGCCTGCGTACACCGCACTTCGCGCACGTCCTCGAGCACCGGCCCGCGGTGGACTTCTTCGAGATCCTGACCGAGAACTACCTGGCCACCGGCGGCCGGCCCGCGCACGTCCTCGACGAGGTCGCCTCGCACTATCCGATCGTGATGCACGGCGTGTCGCTCTCGATCGGCAGCACCGATCCGCTCGACTTCGACTACCTGGCGCGCGTCAAGGCGCTGGCGGCCCGGACCGGCGCCCTGTGGATCTCCGATCATCTGTGCTGGACGGGCGTCCTGGGCCGCAACACGCACGACCTGCTGCCGCTGCCGCTGACCGAGGAGAGCCTGCGGCATGTCGTCGAGCGCGTGAGAGTCGTCCAGGACTTTCTCGAGCGGCCGCTGATGCTCGAGAACCCGTCGACCTACCTCGAGTTCACGGCGTCGACGATTCCCGAGCCCGAGTTCCTTGCCCGGCTGACCGACGCCGCGGACTGCGGTCTTCTGCTCGACGTCAACAACGTGTACGTCAGCGCGACGAACCACGGCTTCGATCCGTTCGAGTACGTCCGCGAGATCCCGCCCGAGCGGGTCACGCAGTTCCACCTCGCCGGCTTTACCGACAAGGGCACGCATCTGCTCGACACGCACTCGGACCACGTGCGCCCGGCGGTGTGGGATCTCTACGAGGCGACGCTGGACCACGTCGGTCACCGGGCGACGCTGCTCGAATGGGATGCGGACATTCCGGACTTCGAGACCGTCCACGCCGAGGTGCTCGAGGCGCGCCGCCGCTGGCTGGCGCGAGGCGGCACCGCGGACGGCCCCGGCCCGGAACGCGAGACGCACCATGTCGCGTGACGGAGTCCGTCCGGCGCCGCCGCTCGCGGCGATCCAGCGCTGGATGCAGGCGGTCGTCGTCTCCCCGCGCCCGCTCGACGAAGCACTCTCCGCGCCGGAGGCGACCGGCGCCCTTCCGGGCGCAGACGTGGAGCAGCTTGTCCGGCCGTCGGCCACGCTGACCCCGGCGGAGCGACTGGCGATCTACAAGGACATGTATCCGCTGCGGATGGTCGAGGCGCTCGAGCAGGACTACCCCGTGCTCGCCTGGCACGTCGGCGAAGAGACGTTCGAGCAGCTCGCACTCGACTACGTCGCCGCGCATCCGTCGACGTCGTGGACGCTCGACCGGCTCGGCGACCGCTTCCCGCGCTGGCTGGCCGAGGACTGCCCGCGCGAGGACGCGGCCTTCCTCGCGGATCTGGCGCGTTTCGAGCTGGCACAGACCGAGGTGTTCGACGAACGCCCGAGCGACGTGCTCGACGGCGAGACGGTCGCGCGTATCCCGTCGGAGGCGTGGGCCCGCGCGCGGCTGCAGCCCGTGCCGGCGCTGCGGCTGCTCGAGCTGCGCCACGCCGTGCGGCCCCACTGGGACGCGTGGCAGCACGACCGCCAGCCGGCGGCGCCGCGCCGGCGCGCGACGCGTGTCGTCGTCTGGCGCCAGGAGCTGTCCGTGCACTGGCGCGAACAGCGTCGCGTCGAGCACGAGCTGCTTGCGGATCTGGTGGGAGGGGCACCGCTTGCCGAGGCGCTCGCCCGCGCCGCGGAACGCCTGCGCGACAACGAACGCGACGACCGGTTGTTCACCTGGTTCCGTCGCTGGGTTGCGGACGGCCTGTTCGCGACGGTCGTGGTCGACTGACGCACCGCCGCGCGATCGCGCGAGTGGTCCGCAGGGCACCGGCGCGGTACGCTTCGACCACGATGTCTTCCGATTCCGGCTTTCCCGACCAGCCACCGCTCGTCGAGCGCCTGCTTGCCGCGCTCGACCGGGTGGCGACGGCCCAGCGCGTCGGGAGGGCCGGCCGCGCCGCCCGGCACGGCCTGTCGCGCCTGCAGGCGGACCTGCTGCTGCTGATCGACACACGTGCCGACGAGCAGCCGCGGATCGGCGATCTCGCCGCGTGGCTCGGGCTGACGCGCCCCACGGTCAGCGAGGCGGTCGGCGCGCTCGAGCGCAAGGGTCTCGTCGAGCGCGCCGCCGACCCCGCGGACCGGCGCGCGGTGACGGTCCGCTGCACGTCGCGCGGGGCGGCGCTCGTCGCCGATCTCGGGACCGACGTCGACCTGCGCGACGCCGTCGAGTCGGCGATCCCCGAGGACGACCGCGGCCGCCTGCTCGGGCTGCTGCTGCGCCTGATCCGGGAACTCCAGGAGCGGGGCCAGATCCCCGTCACCCGGATGTGTGTCTCCTGCCGGTTCTTCGAACCGTGGAGCCACGACGACGCGCACCGTCCGCACCACTGCGCGCTGGTCGACACCGCGTTGGGCGATGCCGACCTGCGCGTGGAGTGCCCCGACTGGGAGCCGGCGGAAGACGCCCGGCGCGCCGTACGCTGGCTGGCCGGCCGGGCGTCCCGCCGCTGAGGGGAGACCGGCGTCAGCGCCGGTATTCGCTGAACACGAAGTCGTCCGCGGCTCCCGACTCGTGGCAGGCGAAGCACTGGCCCGCGGCGTCCGTGACCACCCGCTCCCGGGTGTCGCCCTTGAAGCCCTCGAAGCCCCAGCCGCCGGTGGCCGAGAACCGCTTGGCGTCGCGCTCCATCACGCCGACGACCTTGCGCGCCCCCTCGCTGATCGCCGCGTCGGCCTCGATGGCCTCGAGCAGGTCGAACACCAGCACGGCGCCGTCGGGGAACGCGCCGCCGTCGCGCAGCGCGCGCAGCGCCTTGTCGTTGGCGTAGATGTGGTGGATCCCGCCAAACCCCTCGTACAGGGGGTGCCCCGGCTGGAGGACCATCGACTTGACGTGTGTCCAGTCCCGGTAGCCGTCAGGATACGCGACCTTTGCCGGCCCGGGTCCCGCCCCGGCGATGCCCAGCGCCACGGCCGCCACGGCAGCCAGTCCCATCATCGGTACGATACGCTTCATGACCGACCTCCTTGGTTCGGAGTCCGAATCATAACCTCGCGACGCAGGCTGTCAAGGCCCACCCCGCGGGCGTCTTCATTCCGGCTGGCCGAGCGGCATGTCCGGCGGGAAGGGGGCCGGCAGCGAGAACGCGATCCGGTCGGGACCCGCCGCGACGAGCGCTCCGGCAAGCGGCATGTCGAGCCCGCACCGCCGGTCGTCGTGCCGACCGCCAGGCCTGCACGTTTCGCAATCCGGACCAATTCGACGATTCCGGGGTGCAGCAGCGGCTCGCCCCACCCCTGGAGATGCAGGCAGCGCGAGGAGACCTCGAGCTGGACCCGATCCGGCGCGGGGCTCCGGCGACGAAACCCGAACGGCACGTCGCGATGGATTCGCGTGCCGCGGCCGCGACGCACGGTCAATCGTCGGGAAACGCGGGCCGGTCGAGCGTGCGGTACGAGACCGCCTCGCCGACGTGCGAGACGTCGATGATCTCCGCACCGGCCAGGTCGGCGATCGTCCGCGCGACCTTGAGGATGCGGTCGTGCGCCCGCGCGGAGAGGCCGAGGCGGGTCATCGCCGCGTCGAGCGCCCGGCGCGCGGCCGGCGTCAGGGGACACGCCTCGCCGAGGTGGCGCGCCTCGAGGTGCGCGTTCCAGGTGACGCCGAAGCGCGCGTTGCGCCGCTCCTCGAGCCGCCGCGCGGCGACGACACGCGCACGCACCGACGACGAGTCCTCGCCGGGCCGGGCGCGCGCGAGGTCCGCGGCGCCGACCGCGGGCACCTCGACGTGCAGGTCGATCCGGTCGAGCAGGGGACCCGAGATCCGCCCCCGATAGCGCTCGATCATGGTGGGGGTGCAGCGGCAGCGGCGCAGCGTCGCGCCGTGCCAGCCGCACGGGCAGGGGTTCATCGCCGCGGCGAGCAGGAAGCGCGCGGGAAACCGCGCGCGGCCGATCGCGCGGCAGATCGTCACCTCGGCATCCTCGAGCGGCTGGCGCAGCGTCTCGAGCACGGACCGCGGGAACTCGGGAAGTTCGTCGAGAAACAGCACGCCGTGCATCGCGAGCGACACTTCGCCCGGACGCGGCGGTGCGCCGCCGCCGATCATGCCGGCCGGCGAGATGCTGTGATGCGGCGCACGAAACACGCGGCGCTCGATCAGCCCCGAACCCGGCGCGACGAGCCCGGCGGCGGAGTGGATCCGTGTCACCTCGAGCGCCTCGGCGCGGGTCATCGGCGGGAGGATCGTCGGCAGCCGGCGGGCAAGCAAGGTCTTGCCCGACCCTGGCGGCCCGATCATCAGCAGGTTGTGCCCGCCGGCCGCGGCGACCTCGAGCGCACGCCGCGCCGCCGGCTGCCCCTTGACGTCGGCCAGGTCGATCCCGCGGGCCGGCGGCGGCGCCGGCGGGCGCGGCGGCCATGGCGCGAGCGCGGACTCGTCCCCGCGCAGCACCGCCGCCGCAGCCCCGAGATCGGAGACCGCGAGCACGCGCAGGCCGTCGACCTCGGCCGCCTCCCGGGCCGCCTCGGGCGGTACGAGGATCCCCGAGAATCCCCCGTCGCGGGCGGTGATCGCGGCCGACAGCGTCCCTGCCGCGGCGCGCAGGCGCCCGTCGAGTCCGACCTCCCCGTATGACAGGACCTCGCCGAGCCGGCGCTGGAGCGCGGGCCGGTTCAGCGCCGCGACGGCAAGGCACATCGGCAGGTCGAGGCCCGTGCCTGCCTTGCGCACCCCGGCGGGCGCCAGGTTGAGGATCACCGCCTGGTCGCCCTCGCGCCGCCACAGCCCGGCCGCCTGCAGTGCGACCTTCAGCCGGTCGCGCCCCTCGCGCACCTCGGTCTCGGCCTGGCCGATGACGATCGCCCGCGGCATCCCGGCGGCGCGCGCCGCCTGGACCTCAACCCGGACCGCGTCGATCCCGAACAGCGCCGCCCCGAACGCACGGGCGACGCGTGGCGGATGGTGCATCGGGGCTCCCCCTGCCTGTCGAGGCAAGGGTAGGGCGGCCGCGACGACCGGGACCGGCCGCCGGAAGCGTGCCGTGCCGGCGGCGGGAGCGCCCCGCGTCAGGGAACCGGACTACCGGATCGCGAGCCGGTCGCCGGGGCGCAGGACGGTGTCGGGCGAGATGTCGTTCGCATCGCACAGCGCGCGCACGGTCGTCCCGTAGCGCCGCGCGATCCGCGACAGCGTGTCGCCGCGACGCACGACGTACTGCATCGGCGTCGACCGTCCCGGCTCCGGGATCACGAGACGCTGGCCCGGCCGCAGCACGGAGCGCCGGTGCAGGCCGTTGGCGGCCAGCAGGTCGCGCAGCTCGACGCCCCAGGCCTGGGCGATGTCCCACAGCGTGTCGCCGCGACGGACGACATGGATCCGCTGCGCGGCGTTCTCCGCCGCCGCGGACGGCGCCGCGGTGCGCGCCGCCGTCGCCGCGGTGGTCACCGCCGGCCGGCCCGGGATCACCAGCCGCTGTCCGGGATGCAGCGTCGACCAGCGGTCGAGCCCGTTCGCCCGCAGCAGCGCCGAGAGCGAGACGCCGTGGGCCCGCGCGATCTCCCACGCCGTATCCCCGCGGCGCACGGTGTACGCGGCGCCCGCCGCCACCGGCTCGACAGGGCGCGCCGTCCGCCCGGGGCGGCCCGGTGCGCGGCCGACCCGCAGCCGCTGGCCGGCAACGATCCGGGTCGAGCGCCCCAGGGCGTTCCAGTCCTGGAGCTGCCGCACGCTGACGCCGAAGCGCCGCGCGATGACCGACAGCGTGTCGCCGCGGCGCACGCGGTACGTCCCGTCCGCGCCGACCGCCGGCGGCTCCCAGCTCTCGGGCGCACCCGGACCGCGCGGGATCGTCAGCACCCGGCCGACCCTGAGCAGCGTCCGGCGCCCCATGCCGTTGGCCTGCTGGATCGCGCGCACCGTCGTCCGGTAGCGCCGGGCGAGCGTCGAGAGCGTGTCTCCGCGACGCACGCGGTGGACGACCTTCGTGATCCGCTGGTCCTCGGGGATCCGCTCGAGTGCGGCGAGGAATCCCTCGGCCGCGCCGACCGGAACCCGGACCTGATACTCGCGCGGGTGCGGCGGGGTCTGGGCCCGCCGCAGTTCGGGATTCAGATCGCGCAGCGTGGCGACGTCGGTCCCGGCGCAGCGCGCGATCACGTCGAAGTCGGTCGGCGTCGGCACGGTGACGGTCTCGTACGGCACCGGCCGGTCGCGCACGACGTCGCCGAAGCCGAACTTCGCGGGGTTCTTGGCGATCAGCGTCGCCGCCATGATCGCGGGAACGTAGTTGCGCGTCTCGCGGCGGAAGAAGCGGCGACGGGCGAGCGTCCAGAAGTCGCGCACCCCGGTGCGGCGGATCGCACGGCGGACGCGCCCCTCGCCGCCGTTGTACGCGGCCAGCGCCAGCGCCCAGTCGCCGAACTCGTCATGGAGGTCCTTGAGGTAGCGTGCCGCGGCCCGGGCCGACTTCTCGGGATCGGCGCGCTCGTCGACCCACCAGTCGACGCGCAGGCCGTAGCGGCGCGCCGTCGGCGCGATGAACTGGAAGATCCCGCGCGCGTGCGCCCGCGAGTACGCAGTGACCTTGAACCCGCTCTCGGTGTACGCCATGTAGACGAGATCCTGCGGCACGCCGTGCTCGGCGAAGATCTCGCGGAAGCGCTGCTCGTAGCGCCCGGCGCGACGGTGGCTCGCCGCGAAGAACTCCCGCAACCGCCCCGTGTAGGCCTCGATCCACGCCAGCACGCGCTTGTTGCGCACCACCGGCCAGTCCGGCTCGACCTGGCGCGCCGCGCTCTCGACCTCCTGCTCCGGGTGATACTCCGGCTCGGGTCCGACGAGGATCTGCTCCGCCTCGCCCGGCTGCTGCGGCTCCTCGCCCTCCGCCAGTTCGACCTGCGCCTCGAGCGAGTCGACGACGCGGTCGCGCTCCTGCTCGATCTCACGCACCCGCTCGGCGAGGCGCGGATCGGCGGCGGCGGGCGCCGCAAGCAGGTCGAGGGCCCGCTGGTAGGCCGCCTCCGCCTGCTCGAGCTGGCCGAGCCGGGCCTGCTCGCGGGCCAGCAGCAGGGCGTCGATCGCCTCGGGCGGGACCTCGTAGACGCTGGCCTCCGGCGCGCCGGCCGGCGCGGAAGGTCCCGCGGCGGGGACGTCCGGCGCCGCCGGCGCGGCGTCACGCGGGCCGGTGGTCGCGCACGAGCCGGCGAGCGCGAGCATCAGCAGCGGAAGGACCGGCGCGGCGAGGCTCCGCAGTGGCAGGGACGGACAACGGCTCGTCGATGGGCTGGCGTCGTGGCGGTTCAACGAACTGTGCTCCCGGATCAGGACGGTGGCTTGCGAACGGCCGGAGACGGCATCTTAGCGCGAATCGCCCGTCGGGCCCCGTCCCGCATCGTCAACGGTTCCGCGAGGACTCGACCGGGTCCGCGTTGACCGGCCTCCCCTCTCCGCCTAATCTGGGTGCCGGACCGCCGGGGATCAATTCCGGCGGCCGGAAAAAGCGACGGGACAGCATCGAAAGCAGGCCGAGCAGGCCGGGAGTCAGCCCGCATGACCACCTATCACGCGCGTGCCGGCCAGGGGGCCGGAGGATCCGACGCCACCCGCGACGACAAGAAGAAGGCCCTCGACCTGGCCCTCGGGCAGATCGAAAAGCAGTTCGGCAAGGGGGCGATCATGCGCCTCGGGTCGGACCGGCGCATCGACGTTCCCGCGATCCCGACGGGCGCGCTGTCGCTCGACTGGGCGCTCGGCATCGGCGGCATTCCCCGCGGGCGGGTGGTCGAGATCTTCGGCCCCGAGTCGTCGGGCAAGACGACCCTCGCGCTGACCGTCGTCGCGCAGGCCCAGGCACGTGGCGGCATGGCCGCGTTCGTCGACGCCGAGCACGCGCTCGACCCGGACTACGCGCGCAAGCTGGGCGTCGATGTCGACAACCTGCTGGTCTCGCAGCCCGACTCGGGCGAGCAGGCGCTGGAGATCGCCGAGGTGCTCGTGCGGTCCGGCTCGCTCGACGTCGTCGTCGTCGATTCGGTCGCCGCGCTCGTCCCGCGCGCGGAGCTCGAGGGCGAGATGGGCGACTCGCACGTCGGCCTGCAGGCACGGCTGATGAGCCAGGCGCTGCGCAAGCTGACCGGGATCACCGCCAAGTCGCAGACCGCGCTGGTGTTCATCAACCAGCTTCGCGAGAAGGTCGGCGTGATGTTCGGCAATCCCGAGGTCACCACCGGCGGACGCGCGCTCAAGTTCTACGCCAGCCAGCGGATCGACATCCGCCGCATCGGCTCGATCAAGGACGGCGACGTCGTTGTCGGCAACCGCACCAAGGTCAAGGTCGTCAAGAACAAGCTCGCGCCGCCGTTCCGGGTCGTCGAGTTCGACATCATGTACAACGAGGGGATCTCGAAGGAAGGCGACCTGATCGACCTCGGCATCGCGCACGGGTTCGTCAAGAAGTCCGGCGCGTGGCTGAGCTACGGCGAGGAGCGCCTCGGGCAGGGCCGCGAGAACGCCCGGCGGACGCTCAAGGAGAACGCCGACCTGCGCGGGAAGCTCGAGGCGCAGCTCCGCGAGAAGCTCGGGCTCGTCCCGGCCCAGCCGGCCCCGCGCGAGGCGGAGCCCGAGGCGGACGCCAAGGCGGCCGCGGACGTCCCCCCGCCCGAGACCGGTCGGGCCGGCCGGCGCGGCGCCGGAGCGCGCCCCTGACCGACGTGCTGCGACGCAGACCGCGGGCGGCGGGCACGTGGCTCGCCGTCGCGGTCATCGCGTCGCTCGCGGGTCTGCCTGCCCCCGCCCAGCAGCGACCGGTCGCCGAGATCGGACTCGACGCGCCGGCGGTGCTGCTGCGCGGCGTCGCCCGCGAGGTCCGGGTCGACTGCGGCGAGCTGGGCCCGGCGGTGCGGGCGATCGAGGTCGCCGTGGGCGTGGCCGACCGCACGCCGGTGATCGCGCGGCGGACGGTGTCGGGCTGCGGGCCGCGCGAGACGTTCGCCGTCACGCTGCCGTCGGACGCGCCGGGCGGGCGGGCGGTGATCACCGCCAGGCTCGAGGACGGCGCAGGGCGCGTGCTCGGCGTCGCCGCCCGGCCGACCCGCTCGCTGGCGTCCATCTGGGCGTTCGTCCCGCCGCTGCTGGCGATCGCGCTCGCGCTTGCGTTCCGGCAGGTGCTGCCCGCGCTGGTGATCGGCGTGCTCGCCGGCGCGCTGATCCGCGGCGGGTTCGCGCCGCTCGACGCCGTGCTGCGCATGCTCGACTTCGACCTGGTGCGCGCGCTCGCCGAGCCGGGCGACGCGACCAAGGGCCACCTCAAGATCGCGCTGTTCACGATCATGCTCGGCGGGATGGTCGGGCTGATCTCGCGCTCCGGCGGGGCCGCGGGGCTGGTCCGCGCCGTGGGGCGCTGGGCGCGCGGACGCCGATCGGGCCAGCTCGCGGCGTGGTTCGCGGGGCTGCTGGTGTTCTTCGACGACTACGCCAACACGCTGGTCGTCGGACCGTCGCTGCGCCCGCTGACCGACCGGCTGCGCATCAGCCGCGAGAAGCTGGCGTTCATCGTCGACGCCACGGCGGCGCCGGTCGCCTCGGTGGCGATCATCTCGACCTGGATCGGCTACGAGGTCGGCCTGATCGGCGACGCGATCGGCCAGACGTCACTGGCGGGGACCGACCCGTACGGGGTGTTCCTCGCCTCGCTGCCCTACCGGTTCTACGCCTGGCTGATGCTCGGCTTCGTCGCCCTCGTCGCGCTGACGGGCCGCGACTTCGGCGCGATGCACCGCGCGGAACAGCGCGCCGCACGGACCGGCGCCGCGCTGCGGCCGGGCTCGCAGCCGCTGGCGCGCACCGACGCGCTCGAGAACGACGAACCGGCGCCGGCGCGGCAGGCGCTGTGGCTGGCGCTGGGGCCGATCGCGACGCTGACCGGGGTGACGTTCCTGTCGTTGTGGCTGACCGGGCGCGCGTCGCTGGCCGCGGCGGGCGAGCCGGCGGGCACCGAGCCGGTGCTCGCCGTGCTGACGTCGCTGCGGCGTGTCGGCGAGGTGCTCGGCGCGGCATCGAGCTTCGACGCGCTGCTCTACGGCGCGGCCGGCGGCGTGTTCGTCGCGCTGGTCGTCGCGCTGGCGCTGCGGCGACTCTCGCTCGACGGCGGGGCGCGCGCATTCGTCGACGGCTGCGCGGCGATGACGATGGGCGTGATGATCCTCACCCTGGCGTGGATGATCGGCGGCGTGTGCCGCGACCTCGGGACGGCGGAGGCCGCCGTGCGGGTGATCGGCGACGGGCTGCCGGTGCGGCTGATCCCGGCCGCGGTGTTCGTCGTCGCCGGAGCGGTGTCGTTCGCGACCGGATCGAGCTGGACGACGATGGCCGTGCTGGTGCCGGTGGCGCTGCCGCTGGCCGATCGGCTCGGGACGGCGGCCGGCCTGTCGGGCGACGGGCTCGAGCGGCTGATCGTCGCCGCCGTCGGCTCGGTGCTCACCGGTGCGGTGTGGGGCGACCACTGCTCGCCACTGTCGGACACGACCGTGATGAGCTCGTTCGCGTCGGGCTGCGATCACGTCGACCACGTGCGCACGCAGATCCCGTACGCGCTGGCCGTCGGTGCCGTCGGGCTGCTCGTCGGCGACCTCGCCGTCGGCTTCGGCGTGCCGCCGGTGCTCGGCCTCGCGCTCGGCCTCGCGCTGCTCGCGGGGCTGCTGGTCTGGAGGGGGCGGCGCGTCGACGAGCCCGCGCCCCGACCGTCGACGTCGCCTTGACGGCCCCCCGCCCCTGCCGTAGCCTTTCCGGCGCTCCGGCTCGCCGGAGCGTCCGGCCGCCCAGGTAGCTCAGTTGGTAGAGCACGTGACTGAAAATCACGGTGTCGGTGGTTCGATTCCGCCCCTGGGCACCAAGATCGTCGATCGTTCCCGCAGGCGTCCGCGCTCGCCTCTGCCGTCGCTGCAACCCTGGATTCGCCCCGACGGGCGCCCCCCGCGGTGTGCCCGGAGGTGAGGCCGATGGGTGGGCGACGTTCTCTGCTCGCGGCGGCGATCCTGCTGGCGTGGACCTGCGAATCGGCGCCGGCGAACGCCGGGCGCCTCGACGAGGCGATGGACTCGCGCTGGCTCGGGGCGTGGGTCGTGATCGGCGTCGAGGTGCGCTCGAACTGCGACGCGGCGTACACCGACAACCGGATCAGCGGGACGCTGTCGGCCGGCCGCGGGCGGTTCGCGTTCGAGCCGGGCGAGCTGGCCAAGGTGACCGACGTCGACGTGCACCGCTCACGGGTCGACGTGCGGCTCGAACTGGCCGAGCCGCTGCTCGTCTCGCATCGCGACGGGCCGTTCACGCTCTACGACCGCGTCGCCTGCCGCGTGGAGCTGGAGATCGAGGTCCCGCGCGCAGCGGTGCGCGGGCGGGACGCCGGCACGCTCGACGGCGCGCTGGCGGCGGTGCTCGAGCGCTTCGCCGAGCGGACCGCCGCCGAGCGCTCCGCGCGCTGGAACGGCCGGCGCTGCGACGAGTTTCCGCCGGACTACGAGCGGACCCTCGCCGAATACCGCGTCTGGAAGGCCGAGCAGCTCAACCGGCAGATCGACGCGCGGCTTGCCCGGGCGCGCGACGAGCTGATCGCGCTCGGCCGCGCGGTGCGCCGGGACCGCGCCTGGCTCGACGGATTCGCCGCCGGCGTGGCGGAGCGCCGAGACGACCGTTCGCCCGCGTGCCCTGCGCTGATCGGCGAGGCGTTCACGACAAGAAAGGCCGACGGGCCCGCCGGACTGGACGAGGAGCAGACCCGCGCATGGCAGGACGGCTGGCGCGACGGACAGGCGTTCGCCTTCTGGCTGCGCGTGCTCGAGCGGCTGCCGGACTGCTACGTCGAGGTGCCCGAGTAGCGGCGCGCGAGGCGAGTGCGCCGGACGGGAAAAGGGACCGGCCGTGGCCGGTCCCTTCGGATTTTCGAGCGGAGTAGAGCGCTCGGGAATGTCGCTCAGAAGCGCGAACCCCGGGCCCGGCCCGGCAGACGCGGACGCGGCACGGTGGGCTGCGGAATCTCGGAGCTGTCGGGGCCGATGCTGCCGCGGTCGTCATCCGACCCGGAGCGATCGTCGCCCTCGTCGTCGGTCGCACCGCCGCCGATCCGGATCCCGAGCGGCAGGTTCGTGCGGTCGGCGACGAGCACGACGCCGAGGCCGGGCTCCTCGCCGCCGGCGAATCCCGTCGCCACGACGGTGTAGTTGCGGCCACCCTTGAGCTCGACTCCCGGCAGATTCAGTACGACGGTGTCGGTCCCGGCGACGCGAACCTCGAGATCGACGTCACCGGCGGGAACGGTCACGCCCTCGCCGATCTCCTTGAAGGCGACGTTCCGGAACAGGTACGGGCCGTCGACGACCTTGATGTCGACCGCCGGCGCATCGGGCGACGCGTGCAGGAAGCGGACGCGGGCCCGCTGCGGCAGGGGCGGCAGCGCGCGGTCGCCGAGCACGATCGGCTCGATCGAATCGAGCGTGTTGACTGCGACGACCGTGTAGCTCTGGTAGTAGAGCAGGTTGAGGTCGGCCTCGATCACGGCGCTGTCCGGCCCGCCCCCCGTCGGCACGACCTTGACGTTGTACCAGCCGGCGGGCAGCTCGGCGTAGTCGGTCGCCTCGCCGAACTCGACGTTCTCGAATGCCCGGATCGCGTCGTTGACGAGGATGTCGACGCCGGGCGCGTCGGGCGAGGCGTGGATCACGCGGACCGCGGGATCGACCTTGCC
>RFIB01000225.1 GCA_003695625.1 Acidobacteriota bacterium
GACGGCGATGTCTTCGGCCGCCTGCGCACCAACCCCGTGCCGCGGCCGTACGACGGCCGGACGAACGTCACCACCGCCACGACGCTGTGGTTCGAGATCGTCGTTCCGGACACCAACGGGACGGCAGGCGCGGTCGACCCGGACAGTGTCACCGCGACGCTCGTGCCCGACGGCGGCGCTCCCGTCCCGATGGTGCTCGCCGGCCGGCAGTTCGCCGCCGGATTCTCCGGCGAGTTCTTTCTCGACCTCGATCGCGGCGCCGACCAGGGCCTCGGCGTGTACGTCGTGCCGGCCGATCCGCTCGCCGCGGCGACCGGCTACCGCATCGACGTCTACGCCGAGACGCTCGACGGCGTGCCGATCGATCCGGCGCAGGACTCGTGGCGGTTCACCACGCGCGCGGCGATCGCGGATCCGACCGTCTCGTGGACGGTCGACTGGAACGACGCGACCGTCACGTGGGACGGCTGGTTCCTCAGCGGCCTGCTCAAGCCGAACTTCAACACCAGCCGGCTGTTCGACCAGCTCGACTCCTACGACCTGATGGACACGGTGACCGCGATCAATCCCGACGCATTCTCGCTCCAGCGCGACTGGCCGCTGACCGGCGACTACTGGATGAACGGAGTGTGGGACGGCAATCCCAACGTGGTCCGCGAGCGCGAGACGCGGCGGATCGTCGACATCCAGGCCGTCTCGGGCCAGACGCTGCTGTTCGTCACCGACCTCGAGGAGGGACCGCTCTACGGGATCCCTCCGGGCCGGCCGCCGTCGGACGACTACCACGTCGGCGACGTGGTCAGTGTCGCGGATCGCGAGAAGTTCGAGCTGACCGTCGTCGAGGCGGTCGACGACGCTGCCGGCATCGTCGCCGTGCGCCAGCTCCAGACACCGCCCTCCGCGTGGCTGCTCGACTACCCCGGATCGCATCCGCCGGACAGCCCCGACACCCCGGACAACTTCAGCAAGCCGCTGTGCTACCTGCGCAAGTTCAGCCCCGTCGGCACGCCGGTCTACTACTGGGCGCGGGTCGACGACGAGTGGGACATCGTCCACGGCCAGCATGGCCGGCGACTGCAGGTCAACCTGTCGTTCACGCCGGTCGACCTGGCGCGCGAGCCCGTCCCCGAGAACCCGGGGGGCAACGGCAGCATCTCGCCGCCGAAGGACTGGCTCGAGTGGCACGAGTTCGTCCGACAGCTCGCGCTGCACGTGATCGACCGCTACGGCGAGGCCGCGCTCGACTTCTACTGGAGCGTCGGCAACGAGCACAACTTCAGCACGTTCTGGTCGGGGACGAAGGACGAGTTCTACGCGTTCTACGACGTGTCGGTCAACGCGATCCTGCGCGCGTTCGAGGAGCGCGGACTCGACGACGACCGGGTGATCGTCGGCGGTCTCGAGGCGGCGGGGCTCGGCGGGCGCGGCTGGCTGCGCGACGCGCTCTACCACGCGTCCGGCGCCGCCGACCAGCCGGCCGGCGAGATCGACGAGTTCAACATCGTGTGCACCGATCCGCGCTTCGACGGGATGCGGGCCCGCCGCGTCCAGGCCGAGTGCGATGCCTGGGGCGGCCGCGGCTCGCCGATCGACTTCGTCTCGATCCACGAGTACGAGCTGTCCGACCGCGCCGCCCAGGACGTGCTGCAGGTCAAGGACGATGCGCTGGCGATGGATCCGGTCAAGTACGACGCGCTGAAGATGGCATCGTTCGAGTCGACGCCGGACTGGATCCCGCGCACCGACCCGGCGGCGTCCGAGATGTACCTCGGCAACGGATACGTCCCCGCGTGGGCCAGCGACTGGATGCACCGGCTCGTCGAGCGCGGCGCGCAGGATCCGCGGCATGCGCACTTCGAGTCCGTGCTGACCGTGTGGCCGTTCGACTACAACCGGCAGGGGATCACCTCGTGGACCGGCCTGATGCGGGTCGACGACGACGGCGACGGCACCGAGGACCGGATCAGCACGATCCGCAAGGCGATCTTCAACTGGGCGGAGCTGATGGCGCACCTCTCGCGCGAACTCGACCCGCTACCTGCGCGCACGCTGGAGGGAATTCGCGTTGCCGGCGTGCGCAGCGTGACCGTCGACGGCCAGGCGCTGCTGCTGTTCGCGCATGACGGCTTCGACACCCAGTCGCGCGAACCGGTCGTGCTGTCCGCGCAGGTGGCGTTCACGGGCGTGCCGTGGCCGGCCGCCACCGTGCGCCGCTGGCGGGTCGACAGGGATCACTCCAGCCCGTACCGCGCGTACGTCGCGCTGCCGAGGCAGGACGTCTACAGCCCGGGCCAGCTCGCCGAGCTCGAGGCGTCGGACGAGCTGGTCGAGGACGGTCAGCCGCAGGACATCGTGCCCGACGGCGGGCGGATCGACCTCGTCGCGCCGGTCGCTGTCAACGGGGTCATGCTGCTGACCATCGCCGAGCGAGACCTCGACGGCGACGGCCTGGGAGACACCGCCGACAACTGCCCGCAGACCGCCAATCCCGACCAGCTCGACGCGGACACCGACGGCCACGGCGCGGCGTGCGACTGCGACGATGCCGATCCCGGTGCGTGGGCCGTGCCGGGGGAGGTGACGGGGCTGCGCGTCACGCGCGATCCGGCGAGCGGCCAGACAAGCCTCGACTGGGACTCGCAGCAGGCGCAGGCGGGTCCCGGTGTGCGCTACGACGTCGTCGACGGAGCGGTCTCCGAGCTGCTCGCCGACCGTGACTTCTCGCGCGCGGCGTGCCTGCACGCCGCGACCGGCGAGCCGCCGGTCGACGACGGCGGCCTCGATCCGCCGCCCGGCGATGCCCGCTGGTTCCTGGTGCGCGCCCGCAACGGCTGCGGGCAAGGCGGCTACGGGGCCGGCTCGCCCGTTCCCGACCCCCGCCGCGGCCTCGAGGACGGTGCGGCGAGTCCGCCGGCTCCGGATCCCTGTCCTTAGGGGCGCTCGCCGGGAATCGCGGCCGGCCCCGAGGCTCCGTTGACGCCGGATGCCGCGTCGTCCGAGACTCGTGCGCCGGTCCGGAGCGGACCCGCGGCCGGCGGAGGGCGGGCTGGTGAGGATCGGGCGCAGCTACAGGCAGCACGGGATCGACGGCCGGTTCGACGCGATCGTGATCGGCTCCGGCATCGGGGGCCTTTCCGCCGCGGCGCTGCTCGCACGCCACGCCGGCCGGCGCGTGCTGGTGCTCGAGCGGCACTACACCGCCGGCGGGTTCACGCACACCTTCGCGCGTCCCGGCTACGAGTGGGACGTGGGCGTGCACTACGTCGGCCAGACGCGGCCGGGCACGCTGCTGCGCCGCGCGTTCGACGCGATCACCGACGGCAGCCTTGAATGGGCCGACA
>RFIB01000226.1 GCA_003695625.1 Acidobacteriota bacterium
ACCAGTCTGACCGTCGCCGTCTCGAACGGCGCGAGGTCGAGATCGACGCCGCCCCCGGTGACCGGCAGCGGCGTGCCCGGCCCCTCCTCGTCCCGGGCGGTGCGCTCGGCGGACTCGATCTCGAGCACGTCGGAGACGATGCGGACCGTGACCTGCTCGCCGGCGAGTTCGCGCACCCGGACGACCGTTCCCGGCCCGACGTCCGCCGGCTTGACCGTCGCGGCCAGCGCCGCGCTGCCCCCCTCGACACGCAGCAGCGAGGTCGACGCGTCGGGCAGGTTGCCCGGGCGGCGCCCGAGCAGCCGCGCCGGCGCCGGCGCCAGCGCGGCGTAGCCGAAGCGCAGTGCGCGCAGCGGATCGAACCCCGGCGGGACCGGGCGCACGTGGTGCGTGAAGCGGGTCACCGGCGGCATGCCCGGCTCGATCTCGAACGGCCCGACGGTCTGGTCGTCGTAGAGGTATTCATCCTGCTTGTCGACGAGGCGCGAGAACAGCGTCGCGTCGTGATGGGCGACGCCGGCCGAGGCGAGCCCCTTCATCGCCTCGAAGTGGTGCGCGACGGCGTTGTCCAGCGCCAGCTCGATCCCGGCGTCGGCGTCCCAGAATGCGAGCACGTGCTCGGTGTTGTACCAGTCGAACCGTGTCGCCCGCTCGAAGTCGTCGGCGAGCGGATCGATGAACCGCGTCGCCGACTCGGCGCGGATCTGGAAATCGTGGATGTCGAACGGCATCGCGACCGAGTAGGCACGCGAGTTCTGCGACTGCGGCACGTACTGCATCAGCGTCCGGTCGAGCACGTTCTCGATCTCCAGCGCGTCGCCCCCGCGCGCGAGGCGGTAGATCGTCTCGACGTGGGCGTTGCCCTGTCTCGTGACCCGCAGCTCGGCGATCACCGGCCCGTCCGTCACGACCTCGGTCGAGGCGGACGTCGGCGGCTCGGCGGTCGGCGGCGAGCCGGCGCTGACCTCGTTGTGCCAGGCCGCGACCAGCTCGTTGAACGCCCACGGCGCGGCCGCATCGACGAGTTCGCGGCCGCGCAGCTTGTCGAACAGGCTGGTCACCGCGCCGGTCGACGGATCGATCTCGACGCGCAGCGCGTCGTTCTCGATCGCCGTCGGCGAGACGGCCAGCGTGCCCTGCGGCGTCGCCTGGGGCGGCTCGTGCAGCAGGTCGAACACGGCGTAGCCCCACGGCGGGAGATCCGGTGCCACGAACGTGATCTCGCGCGAGCCGGCGAACCGCTGGTAGACGATCTCGCCACCGTCGCGGCGGTCGACGAGGCGCAGATCGAGGTTCCACAGCGCGTCCGGAAGCGCGACGCGCACGCGGGCGTCGCGGGAGACGCCGGCGGGATTGATCACCGCCACGGCATCGCCCGCCGTCGGCAGATCGGCGATCAGCCGGTCGGTCGCCCGGTCGAGCAGGTCGGTCGCCATCGACTGCGCGTCCTGCGCGTAGCCAAGGTGGATCCGGTTGTTGCGGTCCATCTCCTCGCGGTTGAAGTACTCGGGCCAGCCTCCGGCGCCGGTGTGCTCGTCGGACTCGAGCATCTTGAGGAACAGCGCGCGCCGCGACGCGGCCTCGGTCCCGCCGCCGTCGAGGGTTGCGGCAAGGCCGACCAGCCCTTCGCCCGCCCGGGCGCGCCGGTGGGCGTCGCGGACCATCCGCTGGGTGTGCGGCGCGTTGGCGGCGCTCGGCGCCCACGCCGGACCGAAGTCGCCGGAGAACTCGGGAAACGCGTCCGGACCGTACGTGGCCAGCATGTGATCGAGGAACTCGTCGGCCGTGGCCAGCCGGAACTTCGGCGTCTCGTAGGTCGCGTTCCACTGCTCGACCAGGTTGCGCACATGCAGGCCCTGGTAGTGGTTGTCGAATCCGCGCAGCAGCATGATCTCGGGCCACGGGTAGCCCGCTTCCTCCTGCTCGGGGAGCTTCTGGCCCAGCTTGCGGTACAGGTCGGCCAGCGTGTCGAAGAACGAGAAGCCCCACGAGAAGCCCTCGGCGTAGCTGTCGAACGTGATCCACGACAGCACGCGCGCGCCGTCCGGACCGACCCACCAGAACGGCCGGTCGCCGTGGTCCGGCCGCGTCAGCCGGCCGCCGAAGCTGGTGTTCATCCCGCCGACGTAGTAGTCGATCCCGGCTCCGGCGAGCAGCCCCGGCAGCGCGAACGTCGAGCCGGGCACGTCGTCGGTGAACCAGGTGCGGACCGGCACGCCGTGCTCGCGGCCGAACGCGACCTGGTACTCGATCGAGCGCTGGAACTGCTCGAAGTCGGTGCGGGTCGTGTGCAGGTTGGCGTAGCCGGCGGCGAGCACGAGGCGCCCCTCGCGGAGCCGGTCGACCAGCCGCTGGCGCTCGGCGTCCGTCGAGCGCGCCCACCACTGCTCGAGCTGCCAGCCGGACTCGATCGTCCAGCGGTATTCGGGCACGGCATCGAGGTTGTCGAGCACCTGGTCGAGGTGCGTCTTCTCGAACTGCGCCACGTCGTCCGGCGGCTCGGTGAACCCGATGTCGAGGTGGCTCAGCTCGACGACCCACACGTCGACGACCGACGAGATGACCCCCCGCCCCGCGTCGCCCCACGCGTCGAGATCGTCGATCCAGGTGCGCACCCCGCGCGGTCCGTCGGCGTCGAGCTCGAACCGGTGCACGCGCGCCAGCGTGTCACGGTCGTCGACGAACTCGAGCGTCCAGCCCGGCGGCTCGGTCGTCGCGCTGCCGCTCCAGATCCGCGCCCGCACGACCGGGTGTCCCGACGGATCCGGCCCGATCGCGAACCGCACGAACCGCGTGCCGCGCACCGGGATCGTGCCCGCCGACGTGGAGACGAGCTGCGCGAACACGCCGTCCTCGGTGCGCCAGAGCGAGACCGCCCCGTCACCGCCGATGCGCAGGCGGTACTTGCGCAGCAGCGGCGCCCGCTGCTCGACGTCGAGGTGGAACCGGTAGCCGGTGCCGAGATCGGCGCGGTACTCGAAGGCGATCTCGAACGTGGTCGCGGTCACCGGGGAGACGAAGTGCCGCGCCCAGTGCTCGGTCGGGGAGAAGTTGTACGGACCGAGGCCGTCGGCGAAGAACGACGTGTCGCCGCCGTCCGCCTCCTGGGTCCACGGGGACGGCTGGCCGATGCCGTTGCCCTGCTCCCAGTCCGGGTCGATCTCGCCCTCGAAGTCCTCGCTGAACAGCGTCCCCGAGCCCGGCGTCCACGCCGGGGAGACGGGCACCGCCGAGAGCAGCGCGAAGACGACCAGGACGATCGGAACGGGCGCACGCATCACGTGTCCTCCGCGCGCGGGCCGGCGCGGGGAAGCGTACGCCGATCGATGGCGGACGGGAACCGCGTCGCGGTCAGGATCCGGGAACGGCCGCGGCGGGACGGCAGGCCGTCAGCTCGTAGACGGCGACCTGGCCCTCGCGGAACCGCGGCTCGAGACAGCGCTGCCAGAACGCGAACACGGTTGCGCGCGCCTCGGCAGACCCCGCCGCCCAGTAGTCCTCGCGCCCGTTGATGCGGGCGATCCGCGCCGCCTCGGCCGCGTTGAACAGCACGTGCGTGATCCCCTGCTCGCGCAGCACCGAGGCGAGCGCCTCCGGCGTCGGAGACTCCTCGGCGAGCACGAGCAGCAGCGGCCACTCGAACGGATCCTCGACCACGGGGTCGCGATCGATCGCGAACGTGCGCGCCTCGGCGACCATCAGCAGGCGCGCGTCGGCGGGCAGCTCGTCGCGGACGAACGGCACCGCCGGCCAGTAGCTCGCCCCGCGCCGGAGCTCGGCATCGAGCGGACCGTGGCCGAAGGCGGTCGCCACGCGGCGCCACGTCACCGCGTCGAGGCCGGCGGGCAGACCCCAGAGCATCGCGAGGACGAGCACGCCGACCGCCGCGGCGGCGAGGGCCCGGCGGCCCGCGGCGGCCGCGGTGCGCGCCGCCCGCGCGAGCGCCGCCGCCGCCGCCCCGCCGAGCGCCGCGGCGGGCACGAGCACCGGAGCGAGGTAGCGGCCCAGCGGCTCGAGCAGCGACCAGCCGGCCGTCCCCGCGACGACGGCGAGCAGCAGCGGCGCGGCGCGGCGCCGCGCCACGCCGTCGTGCCGCGCGACGAGCAGCACGAGCGCCGCGACCAGCGCGAGCGGGAACGCCGCACCGACCACGCCGGCGGCGCCGCGCGGATCGAGCACGCCGAACGTCGGCGCGAGGACGAGACCTGCCGGGTCGAGCGCCGCCGAGCCGATCCGCGCCGCCGGCGCGGCGGCCTGCCCGGTGGCGAACCACGCGCCGAGGTACGGATGCAGCGGATTGCCCGCGACGACCGCATTGCGGATCGCCCACGGCGCGAAGGCGACGAGTGCCGATCCGCCGAAGAGCGCCGCGGCCGCCGCCGCATGCGTCGGGCCGCGCCGGCGGGCCGCGGCGAGCGGCAGGCCGACGACGAGCAGCCCGGCGGGGATCGCCACGGTGACGGCGCCGGTCAGCTTCGTGCCGACGGCCAGCCCGGCGAACAGCCCGGCCAGCGCGGCGCGCAGCAGCGC
>RFIB01000227.1 GCA_003695625.1 Acidobacteriota bacterium
CTCCCGTTCGACGTGACCGACCCGGGCGACGTCGACCGGGCGCTGGCCGAGGCCGCGCGGCTGACCGGCGGCGTCGACCTGCTCGTGCTCTCGCACGGGATCGCCGAGGTCGCCGACATCGACGCCCTCGATCCGGCCCGGCTCGAGCGCGTGTTCCGCGTCAACGCGCTCGGCAGCTTCCATGTGCTCGGCGGGTTCGTGCGCCAGGTGCGCGCCGGCGGCGGCGGAGGCGACGTGGTGCTCGTCTCGACCAAGAACGTGCCCGATCCGGGCGCGTCGTTCTCGGCGTACTCGGCGTCGAAGGCCGCCGCGCACCAGCTCGCGCGCGTCGCCGCGATCGAACTCGCGCCGCACGACATCCGCGTCAACATGGTCGCGCCCGACGCCGTGTTCGGCGACGACGAGATCCCGAGCGCGCTGTGGCAGGAGGTCGGCGCGGCGCGCGCCCGCTCTAGGGGCATCGATCCGGCCGAGCTGCCCGAGCGCTACCGGCGCCGCAACCTGCTCCAGGCGCGCGTGACCGTCGAGGACGTCGCGCGGGCCGTGCTGTTCTTCGCCCGCCGCGCGACGCCGACGACGGGGGCGGTGCTCCCGGTCGACGGCGGCCTGCCCGGCGCGTTCCCGCGCTGAGTTATCCTCTCGGCCCGGACGAGGCCCGGGGCGCCGCGCGGGGCGCGCCGAGGACCTCCCGGTCGAGAGGACGCGCGATGAACTGGGGCATGGAGAACCGGCTGCGACGGATCCTCGATCCGTCCGACGGCCGCACGGTGATGCTCGCGGTCGATCACGGCTACTTTCTCGGGCCGCTGACGGGGCTCGAGCGGCTCGACCGGACGCTCGAGCCGCTGCTGCCCCACGCCGACTGCCTGATGATCACCCGCGGCGCCCTGCGGCGTGCGGTGCCGCCCGCGATGCGGATCCCGGTCATGCTGCGCGTGAGCGGCGGGACGAGCATCGCGTCGGACGAGGCGGGCGTCTCGAGTCTGTCCAACGAGGCGCTGACCTGCGACGTCGAGGACGCGATCCGGCTCAATGCTGCCGGGATCACCGCCTCGATCTTCGTCGGCACCGAGCACGAGCGGCAGACGCTGACCAACCTGACGGCGCTGGTCGACGCGGGCGAGCGCTGGGGGATCCCGGTGATGGCGGTGACCGCCGTCGGGCGGCAGATGGCGCGCGACCTGCGCTACCTGTCGCTGGCGAGCCGGATCGCCGTCGAGCTCGGCGCGCACATGGTCAAGACGTACTTCTGCGACGGCTTCGAGAAGCTCGTCGAGGCCTGCCCGGTGCCGGTCGTCATCGCCGGCGGCAAGAAGGTGCCGGAGCGGGACGCCCTCGAACTCGCACGCCGTGCCGTCGATGCCGGCGCGGCGGGGGTCGACATGGGGCGCAACATCTTCCAGTCCGCGGCGCCGGCGGCGATGATCCGCGCGGTGCGCGGGATCGTGCACGACGGGCTGACGGTCGACGAGGCGTGGCAACTCGTCGAGCCGGAGCTGGCCCGATGAGCGGCGCGCGGGTGACGGTCACGACGCGGCGTCCCGCCCGTCCCGAGGCGCTCGTCGTGTTCGACGATGCGCGGCTGCCGGCCGCGGTCCGCGAGGAGGTCCGGCGGCGCTTCCGGGCCGGCGCCCGCGTCGCGGTCGTCCCCGCGCTGGGCCGCGGGGCCGCCGGCCGGTTCGCCGCCGCCCGCGCACCGCGGACCGCCGACCCGTTCGCCTGGCGCTGCCTCGGCGGCGCGGTCGCGCGCGCCCTGGCCGACGAGCCGGTGCGTCGCGGGGTGGTCCTCGCGCCGGAGCGGCTCGACGGGGACGCGCTCGCCGCGCTCGTGCTCGGCCTGTCCCAGGGCAGCTACCGCTTCGACCGCTACCGCTCGCGACCCGGGAGCCGGCCGCCGGCGATCACGCTGGTCGCGGCCACGCGGCAGGCGGCCGCGCGCGCCCGCCAGGCGCTTCCGGTCGCCGCCGCGGTCGAGCAGGCCCGCGACTGGATCAACACCCCGGCCGAGGACCTCGGTCCGTCCGAGTTCGAGGCCGAGGCGCGCCGCGTCGCCCGGGAGCACGGCCTGTCGATCCGCGTGCTCGACGCCGAGCGCTGCCGCAGGCTCGGGATGGGCGCGCTGACCGCGGTCGGCCGCGCGTCGGACGACCCGCCGCGGCTGGTGATCGTCGAGCACCGCGGCGCGGGTCGGCGCGGCGGGTTCTTCGCGCTGGCCGGCAAGGGGATCTGCTTCGACACCGGCGGACTCGACCTCAAGACCGCATCCGGCATGGAGCTGATGAAGAAGGACATGGGCGGCGCGGCGACGGTGCTCGCCGCGGTCGCCGCCGCCGCCGACCTCGGCCTGGCGCTCGATGTGCGCGGCTACCTCGCACTGGCCGAGAACGCCGTCTCGGGCAACGCGATCCGCCCCGGCGACGTGCTGACGGCGCTCGACGGGACGACGATCGAGATCGTCAACACCGACGCCGAGGGGCGGCTCGTGCTCGCCGACGCGGTGGCGCTGGCCCGTCGCGAGGGCGCGACGCACGTCGTCGACGCCGCCACGCTGACCGGCGCGGCGCTGGTCGCGCTCGGCCGCGCGCGCGTGCCGATGATGGCCACCGACGACGCCCTCGCCCGCGCGCTCGAGCAGGCGGCGGAGCGCAGCGGCGAGAAGGTGTGGCGCATGCCGACCGACGAGGAGTACCGCCGGCAGATCCGGTCGGAGATCGCCGACATCCGGAACATGGGCAAGGGACGCGAGGCCGGCGTGATCGCCGCCGGGCTGTTCATCGCCCACTTCGCCGGCGACCTGCCGTGGGGACACCTCGACATCTCGCCGGCGGCATGGGCGGAGGGAGCGCACGACCTCGGACCGAAGGGCGCGACGGGCGTGATGGTCTCGACGCTCGTCGAGCTGCTGCGCGCGCACACGACCACCTGAGGCGCCGCCGCGCGGAGGGACTTGTCGCCCGGCGCCCGGCCGTGATGTACTGGGCCCGGGGAGCTTCGATGTACCCGCGCCGCGCGCTCGTGCTCGCCTTCGCCGCCGCGCTGGTTCTCGCCGCGCCGGGGGCGCCCGTCGCGCAGGAGCTGCCGACGCGCCGCGCTCCGGTGCCGCTGCACGTTCCGCCGGTGACGGTCTCGCCGTACTCGGAACTCTCGACGATCTCGTGCCGGGTCTCGGTCGGCCTCGAGGTCGACGCCGCCGGCCGCGTCGCCAGGGTCGAGGTCCGGCAGATCGAGCCGGCGACCGGACACGACGACGAGATCCGCGAGCTGGTCGCCTCGCAGCTCGCCCGCTGGCGCTTCGCCCCGGCCACGGACGAGAGCGGGCCCCGCCCGGCGAGCCTGGCCTGGACGATCGAGCTCAGGGCGCTGGGGAGCAGTCCGCACAAGGGCCCCGAGCGCGAGGAAACGGAAGAGGAATGGACCGTGCGCATCCCGCTCGACCCGGACGACAATCCGGCGTTCGGGGAGCTGGTCGAATCGTCGGTCGAATGGCGGATCGTGACCGCACGGAGGATGCGCTCGGTCCCCGACACGATGCGCTCGCGACTGGTCGAGCGGGCGCTGCGTGCGGCGCGCGAGAAGATGGGAGGCGGTCAGGTCCGCACCTTCGAGACCGAGCGTTTCCTCGTGCTGACCGATCTCGAGGACCCTGCCGCCCCCCGCAAGCTCGCGACGAACTTCGAGGCGATCTACGCCAGCGTCTATGCCGATCTCGAGGACGCGCTGCCCGCGTATGCCGCACGCGGCAAGCTGCCGGCGATCGTGTTCGCGACCAGGCAGGAATTCGTGCGATTCCGCGAGAACCAGGGCCCGGCCGGTCGCGCCGAAGGCTTCTACTCGCCGGTGGGATACCTCGCGTTCCATGCCCAGGTGCCCGATCCGGCGACGGCCCTCTCGCTGCAGATCCACGAGACCACGCACGCGCTGGTCGACCGCCACCTCGTCTCGGGCGCGGTGGAGCTGCCCGTGTGGCTCAGCGAAGGGCTCGCCGAGTACTACGGGCAGTCCGAGGTCCGCAGGGGCCGGCTGGTGCCGGGCAAGCGCAGGAAGGGGCGGGTCTTCGCGCTGGGCATCGGGCACGACGCCTGGGTCGTGGAGAACCAGAGCGCGATCGGGCCGCGGGAGCTGCGCCGCCGGATCCGCGACGGTTCCCTGCCGACTGTCGGCACGCTCCTGGCCACCTCGCGGGAGACGTTCTACGGTGACGACCCGGGCGTCCACTACGCGATGAGCTGGCTCCTCGTGCACTTTCTCAAGCACGGCCTGGGCGAGGACCCGGACGCGAAGTTCCGGCGCTTCCTGCTCTACGTCTTCGAGGGATTTCCCGTCCAGCGGACGCTCGAGCAGGTCTACGGCGTGTCGATCGCATCGCTCGACGAGCCGTTCCGCGAGTACGTGCGGAAGTTCTGAGCGGCCGGGCGGGCGCCGGGCTCCGCGCGGATCAGGGCTGCCTGGCCCGCGCCTCGCGATAGCGCCGCAGGTGCTCGGCGGCCTGCTGCTCGTGGCCGAGCGCCCTGTGCGCCTTGTACAGGTAGTAGTGCGCGTCCGTGAATCCCGGGCTGAGCTGCAGCAGGTGGTCGAGATCGCGGACGGCGCGCTCGAAGTCCTGCATGCGGACGGCGACGAGCCCGCTGTTGTAGAGCGCCATCGTGTCGTCCGGAGACCTGCTCAGCACCAGGTCGAGCGAACGGCGCGCGACGTCCCACCGCTCGAGCGCGATCGCCGCGACCGCGAGATTCTGGTGCGCGACCAGCAGTCCCGGCTCAAGCATGACGGCCTGCTCGAGCAGGGAGAGCGCACCGGCGTGATCGCCGGCCGCGATCAGCAGCGCAGCTTCCTGGACCAGTCTTTCGGGCCGGCCGCCGAGACCGTCGAGGACCGTCCCTGCCCTGCCCGCGGACGCCGCCTCGTCCTCGCCGCCGTACATC
>RFIB01000228.1 GCA_003695625.1 Acidobacteriota bacterium
AGATCGCCCTCGGCGGATTCCAGGTCGCCGACGAGGCGCTCGGACTGCGGCCGGACCAGCCGGTCCCCGGGCTAGACCGGCCCGCGGCGGGCGTGGCGCGGATCGCGATCCGCGATCGCGCGGCGGGCTGGGCGTGGTTCCGGACGGGAGCCGGCGTGGCGACCGTCGTCGGGGGCGGTGCGCTGGTCGTCGCGGCGCTGATCCTCGCCTCCGAGGACGACAGCACCCCTTCGGTCAGCCCCGTCCAGTAGCGCGCCGGGCCGCCCCCGCGATCCGCCCGCTTGCTATACTGATCGCCACCTTTCGGGCATGGCCGCGCGGGGGTGCTCGCTCCGTCGCGCCGGGCCGCCTTGGAGGAGGGGGATCACGATGCTTCGTCGTTCGTCCGCATGCTCGTCCGCCCGCGCCATGACGAGCCTCGCCGTGGTGCTGGCCCTGGCGCTCGGCACACCGGGGCTGCCGGTCCTCGCCCAGGCGGCGGTGACCGGTGGGGTCTCGTTCGAGGGCCGGATCCTCGACGAAAACGGCTCGCCGGTCGCTGGTGCGAAGGTCCACGCGGTGCACCTCGACACCAAGCAGGTCTTCACGTCGGGACCGTCGGACGGCTCGGGACACTACACGCTGCGCGGGCTGCCGATCGGCTACTTCGACCTCGTCGTCGAGTCGTCGTCCGGCCTGTTCCTGGCCAATCGGGTCGTCAACGCCCCGGCCGGCGAGACGGTCGAGATCTCCCTGCTGCTCGGCCCGCCGCGGCCCGAGGACACCGAGTGGTGGTCGGCCGACCCGAATCGCCGCGTCGCCGGACTCGACCGCTCGCCCGACGGCGTGGCGCGGATCGTCGAGGGCGACCCGCCGCGCGCGCTCGCGGTCCCGCCGGCCGGCGGTGCGGCCGCGCCGGGCAGCAGCGCGACGTTCTGGGCGCGCAACGGCCGCTGGCTCGTGCCGACGCTTGCGATCCTCGCCGCGGCCGGCATCGCGCTCGCCCTCGACGACGACGAGAAGGACCAGCCCGCCAGCCCGTTCGGGCCGTAGGGCGGACCGCCGCCGGGCATCCGCGCGTCAGGCGCGGCGCTCGGCCGGCGGCGGCTCCTCGGACAGCGCCGGGTCGTGTCCCGGCGGCAGCGCGTGCGCCGTGCCGCCGCCGGGAGCGGGAGCCGGCGGGCGCTCGCGCCGGGGCAGCTTGCCGAACGCCAGCTCGATCGCCTCGTCGAGGTCGTCGACGAACCGGAACTCGAGGTTCTCGCGCAGCTCGGGCTGGATGTCGACCAGATCCTTCTCGTTGTGCGTCGGCAGGATCACGGTCCGCACGCCGGCACGCTTGGCGGCCAGGCACTTCTCCTTGATTCCGCCGACGGGGAGGATCTTCCCGCGCAGGGTGATCTCGCCCGTCATCGCCAGCATCGGGCGCAGGGGCGTCCCGGTCAGCAGCGAGAGCAGCGCCATCGCGATCGTGACGCCGGCCGACGGTCCGTCCTTGGGAATCGCGCCCGCCGGAACGTGGACGTGGACGTCCCACTTGTCGAAGTCGTCGGGCTCGAGGCCGAACCGCCCGGCGTTGGACCGGATCCACGACATCGCCGCCTGGGCCGACTCCTTCATCACGTCGCCGAGCCGTCCGGTGATCAGCAGCTTGCCGCGCCCGGGCATCCGCGTCGCCTCGATAAACAGGATGTCGCCCCCGGCCTGCGTGTAGGCCAGACCGATCGCCACTCCGGGCTGGTTGGCGCGCTCGATCACCTCGCGCCAGAAGCGCGGCGGACCGAGCAGCTCCTCGACCAGCTCCGGCGTGACGCGGATCGCGCCGGCCTGCTCGCCCGACTCGCCCTGCTCCACCAGACGCCGGGCGATCTTGCGGCACAGGCTGGCGATCTCGCGCTCGAGGTTGCGCAGGCCCGCCTCCCGCGTGTAGTCCGCGATGACCTTCTTGAGCGCCTCCTCGGTGAACTCGATCTCGGCGTCCTCGAGGCCGTTCTCGCGGATCTGGCGCGGGATCAGGTGCTGGCGCGCGATCTCGAGCTTCTCCTCCTCGGTGTAGCCGGGCAGCGAGATCACCTCCATCCGGTCCCGCAGCGCGGGGGGGATGGTGTCCATCACGTTCGCCGTGCAGATGAAGAACACCTGCGAGAGATCGAACGGCACCTCGAGGTAGTGATCCGAGAACTGGAAGTTCTGCTCCGGGTCGAGCACCTCGAGCAGTGCCGAGGCCGGATCGCCGCGGAAGTCGGCGCCCAGCTTGTCGATCTCGTCGAGCACGAACACCGGGTTCTTGGTCCCCGCCCGCTTGAGGCCCTGGATGATCCGGCCGGGCAGCGCCCCGACGTAGGTGCGGCGATGCCCGCGGATCTCGGCCTCGTCGCGGATGCCGCCGAGCGAGACGCGCACGAACTTGCGTCCCATCGAGCGCGCGATCGAGCGGCCCAGCGACGTCTTTCCGGTACCCGGCGGCCCGACGAAGCAGATGATCGGCCCCTTGAGATCGGGCTTGCGCTTGCGCACGGCGAGGTACTCGAGGATCCGGTCCTTGACCTTCTCGAGATCGTAGTGGTCCTCGTCGAGGATCCGGCGCGTCTCGTGCAGGTCGATCTTGTCCTCGGTCACCTTCGACCACGGCAGGTTGACCAGCCAGTCGAGATACGTGCGCGCGACGGTGTACTCGGCCGATGCCGGCGACATCGCGGACAGCCGGTCGAGTTCGCGCTCGGCGACCTCGCGCGCCTCGTCAGGCATGCCGGCGGCCTCGATCTTCTGGCGCAGTTCCTCGATCTCGCGCGTGCGGTCGTCTCCCTCGCCCAGCTCGCGCTGGATCGCCTTCATCTGCTCGCGCAGATAGAACTGGCGCTGGGTCTTGCCGACCTCGTCCATCACCCGCGACTGGATCTGCGAGCCGAGCTCGGTGACCTGGATCTCGCGCACGACGCGCTCGGTGACCAGTTCGAGCCGGCGACGGAGCGATCCGACCGGCAGCAGTTCCATCTTCTCGGCCACCGGGATCGGCAGCACGGAGGCGACGAGATCGGCCAGCCGGTCGGGGTCGTCCTCGGGCAGGCTCAGCTCGGACACGTCGCCCGACAGGTTCGGATGCACCTCGACCAGCTTGCGGAACTGCGCGACGAGATTGCGGGCCAGCGCCTCGATCTCGATCCCCTGCTCGTGCTGCTCGGGAACCGGCACGACCTCGGCGGCGAGGAACGGTTCGGTCTGGGTGAACCGGCGGATCTCGACCCGCTGGATCCCCTGGATGATCAGGTTGATGTTGCCGCCGCCGACCCGGATCGCCTTGAGCACCCGCGCGACGGTGCCGTGGCCGTACAGGTCGTCGGGCGGCGTCGGGTCGTCCACCGCGGCGTCGCGCTGGCTGACCACGCAGATCGGCGTGTCGGTCTCCAGCGCGTTCTCGACCAGGGCCAGGGTCTTGCGGCGGCCGACGGAGATCGGCATCACCGCATGCGGGAACAGGACGCTGTTGCGCAGCGGCAGGACGCCGATCACACGCGCTCCGTCGTCGCGTGCGGTGGTGTCCTGATCCTGCTGCGGAGCCTGCGAGTCCCGCGGCTCGCGGCCTTCGCGATCGTCAGTCATGGTCTCCTCGATGTGATCGGTCGATCGTGCCGGCCGAAAACCAGTCTGACACGCCATGGCAGGCGTGCCAAAGCCGGCGCCCGCGGCGCCCGCCGACCTCGTCTTCGACCGGCCGTGCGACTGCTTAAGACCGTGGGCCGGCACCGTCAAGGCGCCGCCGTGACCGCTGCCGCCCGCAGTCAGTGCAGGGCGGCGTCCTTCTCCTCGACGGGACTGTAGTCGAACGGCTCGAGCGAGAACGTCCCGCGCCCCTGCGTCAGCGAGCGCAGGTGCGTCGAGTAGCCGAACATCTCGGCCAGCGGCGCGAAGCCGCGGACGACGGCCAGGTCGCCGTGCATGCCGGTCTCGCGGATCTCCGCCCGGCGCGCGCTGAGGTCCTTGACGACCGCGCCGAGGAACGGCTCGGGAGTCCGCACCTCGAGGCGCATGATCGGCTCGAGGATCACCGCGCCGGCGGCGTCGAGCGCCTGGCGCAGCGCCATCGTCAGCGAGGCGCTGATCGGCACCAGCGGGTCGGGCGCGTCGCCGACCTCGAGGTCGTCGACACGGACGCGCACGTCGACGACGGGGTAGCCCCAGGCGCCGGACTCGCAGCCGCTGGCGAGGATCTCGGCGATCTCCTGCCGCATCGCCGGGGGAAAGGTCGCAAGGGCCGGGGACTCGGCGATCTCCACCGGCGGCAGCGACCGGTCGCCGGCGGCGCGCGGGCGCGGCTCGACCGTCACGGCCGCCCGCGCGGTGACCAGCGTGTCGCCGATCTTCTTCTCGAAGCGTCCCTCGCCGCGGCCCGGCCCGGCGACGGTCTCCCGGTAGGACACGCGCGGCCGGCCGAAGCGCGCGGCGATCCGGAACTCGCGCTCGAGGCGCTGGCGGACGACGTCGAGGTGCAGCTCGCCCATGCCGGACAGCAGCAGCTGGCCGGTCTCCTCGTCGGTGTGGCAGCGCAGGGTCGGGTCCTCCCGCTGCAGGCGTTCGACGACCTCGAGCAGCTTGTCACGCTCGGCGGCGGTGCGCGCCTCGACGGCGACCGACACGACGGTCTCGGGAAACGCGATCGGCTCGAGCAGGATCGGGTGGTCCGGATCGCACAGCGTGTCGCCGGTCTGCACGTTCTTGAGCCCCTGCGCGGCGAGGATGTCGCCGGTCTCGCAGGAGCGGACCGGGGCGGTGCGATCGGCGAGCAGCCGCACGAGCTGGCGCAGCCGCAGGCGGACCCCGGTGCGCGGATTCCAGCACCGGTCCTCCCGCCCGAGCCGGCCCGAGTAGACCCGCAGCCAGAAGAAGTCCGTGTTCGGCGCGGCGACGACCTTGAACACCAGTGCGCAGAACGGCTCGTCCGGGGACGGGCGGCGCTCGATCTGCTCGCCGGTCTCCGGGTGATGGCCGCGGATCGCCGGCACGTCGTCCGGCGCCGGCAGGTACGCGCACACGCCGTCGAGCACCGGGTTGATGCCGACATCGCGCAGCGCCGCGCCGCAGAACACGGGCACGACCCGCCCGGCGAGCGTCGCCTCGCGGATCGCGCGCTCGAGTTCGTCGACCGAGATCTCCTCCTCGGCGAGGAACTTGTCGGCGAGCCACTCGACCTGCTCGGCCACGCCCTCGACCAGCTGCTCGCGACGAGCCTCGACGACCGGCGCGAGCTCCGCCGGCACGTCCCGCTCCTCGACCTCGCGGCCATGCGTCGCCGGATCGAACACGAGCACCCGGCGCCGGAGCAGGTCGATCACCCCCTCGAGCCGGTCCTCGAGCCCGAGCGGGATCGTCACGAACAGCGCGTTCGCGCCGAGATCGGTGCGGATCTCCTCGATCACCCGCTCGTGGTCGGCACCGACACGGTCGAGCTTGTTGATGAACGCGAGCCGCGGGACACGATAGCGGTCCGCCTGGCGCCAGACGGTCTCGCTCTGCGGCTCGACCCCCTCGACGCCGGAGAAGACGACGACCGCACCGTCGAGCACGCGCAGGCTGCGCTCGACCTCGGCGGTGAAGTCGACGTGCCCCGGCGTGTCGATCAGGTTGATCCGGTGGCCCTTCCAGTCGAACGAGATCGCGGCGGCGGCGATCGTGATCCCCCGCTCGCGCTCGTCGGGACGGAAGTCCATCACGGCCTCGCCGTCGTGGACCTCGCCGACCTTGTGGGTCACGCCGGCGATGTTGAGAAACCGTTCGGTGACGGTGGTCTTGCCGGCATCGATGTGCGCGATGATGCCGATGTTGCGCAGTCGCCTGAGGGCCTCGTCGCTCATCGCGTCACCCGGGTTCCCGTCCGTCCCGCGCGCCCGCCCCGTGCGGCGCGCCCGATCGAAAGACGGCGACGACATCCGCCCGGCCCGGGACTCGTGCTGCTGGACCGCGTGCCGGCGGAGTCCCTCCCCGCGAGCCGAGAGAAGATAGCCGCGGGCCGCGGGACCGTCAAAACGACGTCCGGACAAAGAATCCCCCGCGGCGGATCGCCGCGGGGGACCGCCCCCTGGTGGCATCGGAGCTTGAGATTCGGAGCCGGTCCGCCAGGTCGTTCCCCACCCGTTGTTCGTCGGACCTGCCGGTTTCCCGGACATCCGAGGCCGCTTCGCCCCGGCCGCCAGGTCATGGCATGCGTTGCTACGCAGCTAATTATTTAGCAAGCCCCCTCCGGTGTCAACCCCTTGGCGACGAAATCCCGCCGCCGCGGCGTGCACAGGGCCCCCCGCGCGCCGAGGCCGGTTCCCGCCCGCCGGCAAGCGGCCCGCCTCGCAGCGCAACCCGTTCCAGGACAGCCACTTGCCGAAAAGACCCGGGAGACGGAGACGCACCGGCCGCCGGGCGATCCACAGCCCGTGCACAGACCCGCGGCCGGCTCAGTCCTCGCCGGGGGGGGCGAGCCCGACGACCGCGACGCCCTCGAACTCGCCCGGAAGCCTCGCGGCGGGCCACAGCCGCGCCAGCTCCGCCGGCCACCCGGCGGCCGGGGCCTCGAGCGCCACGACGCCGTCGGGCTGGCCCGGGACGGTCTCGAGTAGGGCTTGCAGCCGGCCACGCTCGTTGTAGACCAGCACCCGGCCGCCTGGCTCGAGTCCGCAGGCGGCCGCCGTCGAGGAGCCGACGCGGGCGGTCACGCACCCGCGCGGCGTCTCCGGCGCCGCATCGGCCCAGACGGCGTCGAGGCCGAGCGACGAACCGCGCTCCGGATCGGTCCGCCGCGACTCTCCGGGAGGCCGCGGCGAGGGCGGCTCGTCGAGCGACGCCCGGGCAAGCCGGTCCGCCCGGGGCGCGACGGCCCGCCTGGCCGCGTCGACCAGCGCCGACGACGAGCCGAGCCAGGCCGGCGCCGGCAGGCCCGCGCGGTCGAGAGCCCGGCGCCACGGCTCGCCCGGATCGAGCACGCCGCGCACGGCAGGCAGCGCCCCCTCCGCGTGCCAGACGCCCGGCGGCGCCGTCCGCCCGGCGAGGTCCACACGCTCGACGACCGACGGAGCCGGCAGCGCGAGGTCGGCGTCGAGGTCCTCGTCGAGCGCGATCACCAGTTCGGCGGCGGAGAGCAGGTCTCCGAGCGGGCCGGCGAGACCCGGCAGCCGCGCCGGGTCTCCCCCCTCGAGCACGACGACGGTCCGCGACAGATCGATTCCCGGCAACAGGGCGTCGAGTTCGAACGGAAGCAGCGTGCGCGGCGCCGCGGCCCCCGGAGGCAGGGCGAGCGCGAGCGACGGATCGCACGGGTCGTCCGGTGCTAGCAGCGCGGCGGACCAGCTCGCCGCCAGCAGCAGCGCGGCCTTGACGGCATCGAGCGCGCCGGGTTGCCGGCCGATGCCGCGGCCGACGAGCAGGACCGGCGCCCGCGCCGACGCAAGCTCGTCGACGAGGCGCTCGAGGTGCGCGAGCGGGACGGCCCCGGCCGCCGCGGCCGAGGCCAGCGGGGTGCTTCCGGCCCGCGCGCACCAGTCCGCGGGGCCCGCCGCGTCGAGCCGCGGTCCGCGCGCCGCCAGCGCCAGCATCAGGTGCGCGTCGTGCCCCGGCAGCGGGGCGAGGTGCAGGTCCGCGGCGCGGGCCGTGGCGCCGGCGCGCGGATCGACGGCGACCAGTCGCGCCCCCGCGCTGCGCAGCTCCCGGATCGCGCGGTCCCGCGGCTCCGACCCGGCGAGCGGATCGGCACCCCAGGCGACGATCAGGTCGCACCCGGCAGGAGGCGCGTCGACGCGCGCTTCCGCGCCGAGCCGGCGGAACGCCTCGCCGAGCAGGATCTCCTCGGGCAGTCTCACCACACGGCGCGCCCCGTCGCCGAGCGCCGAGCAGACCGCGGCGGCGACCGCTCCGCTCGCCGCCGGCCAGCGCCGCAGGTCGAACCACAGCAGCCGGCTCGCACCGTCCCGCACCCGCGCGCAGGCCGCACCGATGCGCTCGATCGTCTCGTCCCACCTCGCCTCGACCCGTCCCGGTCCGGAGCGGCGACGCGGCGCGCGCGGCGCGCGGCGCGCCATCGCGCGCTCGAACGCCTCGACGCAGCGCGGACAGGGCGCGCCTCCGCGCGCATCGACGATGCCGAGCACGCGCCCGCCCCGCACCGGCACCCGCGGACGGCACGACGCCGCGCACTGGTCGGCGGGAGCGATTGCACGCTCGCGGATGTCCGGCACGGAGGTGCTCACCCGGCGCGCAGCGCCCGGCGCGTGCCGGCGGCGATGCGCGACGCGCCGGCGAGCGGCAGCTCGAGCACGAAGCGCGAGCCGCGCCCGGCCCGGCTCTCGATCTCGAACACGCCGCCGGCGACGCGCGCGAGCGTCTGCGCTACGAGCACGGTCTCGCGCGCCATTCCCTCGCCCGTCCAGCGCCGGCCCGGATCGGCGAACACCCGCGCCACGTCGCGGCGCCCGTCGAGGTCGCCGTGCGGCGCGAACACCGTCAGCCGCTGGCGTCCGACCTCCGGCAGCATGCGTGTCGCCACCTCGACGACGCTCTCGCGCCGCGCCGCGTGGACCGCGGTGTCGAGCGTGGCGAGGATCACGTCGACGAGCAGCGCCGGCGGTCCGGCGAGCGGCCGGCCTTCCCCGGCCAGGCGCGTCGAGAACGCCAGCCGGCGGCGGCGTGCGCCCGCCGCGACGAGCGCGAGCCCGTCCGTCACCAGGTGGTCGAGCAGCAGCGGCCCGGCGACGCCCTCGAACCGGCGGCGCAGGTGCTGCACGAGGCGGGTCATCTCGCGGATGCGGTGGATCGCCTCGCCGAGTCGCTCGGCCGAGTCGACGTGCAGCGCGCGCGCCTCCTGCCCGTCGACGACCCGGCGCAGGACGCTCGCGTGGGCGAGCACCGCCTGCAGCGGGTTGTTGATCTCGTGCGCCGCGTCCCCGGCGAGCCGTGCCGTCATCCGCCGGCGCCCGGCCTCGACGCGCCAGAAGTCGAGTTCGCTCTCGAGGGTGGTCGGACGGGCGCGGAACGCGACGCGCGGCGAGCCGTCGGCAGCCCGCGTGACGGCGAGGGCGAGCGAGACGGTCGCCGGCGATCCGTCCGGGCGGACGAGGCGCAGCACGATGCCATCCAGCTCCCCGTGCGCCGCGAGCGCGCGCGCGAGGACCGGCAGCCGGTGCCGCTCGGCGCGATGCACCAGCGTCGAGACCGGCCGGCGGGCGAGCCGCGGCGCCCCGACGCCGAGCAGTTCGGCGACCGGGCCGCGCAGTGCGAGCAGGCGGCCGCGCGCGTCGAGCACGCCGGTGACGAGCTCCGCCGCCGGCT
>RFIB01000229.1 GCA_003695625.1 Acidobacteriota bacterium
CCATGAACGAAGGACGCCATCGCACCACGACGATCGTCGCCGCGGCCGCTCTCGTCGGGCTCCTGCTCGCCCTCGGCCTGCCGGCCCTCGGGGCGTCGGGGACCAAGGCCGAGCTCGAGCTGTGGAAGGCGAGCTGCAAGGTCTGCCACGCGAAGGACGGGACGGCCAAGGACCTCTCGCCGGCGACCCTGATCGGCATGCAGTGGGAGCGCTTCTTCGACAAGAAGTTCGCGAAGACCCACGCCGATCTGATCCATCCCGAGAAGAAGGAACCGCTGGGCAAGGTGCTCACGCCGGAGACGCTCAAGAAGCTCCGCAAGTTCCTTGTCGACCATGCGGCCGACTCCGAACAGCCGATGACCTGCGGCAAGTGAACCGCTCGAGGGGAGACGAAGATGAGACTCCGCAACACGACGCTTCTGCTCGCCGCGCTCGCGCTCGTCCTGCCGTGGGGCCCGGCGGCGCTGGCGGCGGACAAGGACGACAAGGCCACCGCCGAGCAGATCGAGGACCTCAAGGAACGGATCGAGGAACTCGAACAGCGGATCGTCAAGCCGGAGCGCCACGCCGCGCTCGACCGGCTCGAGTTCCGCGGTGACTTCCGCTTCGAGGCGCATTCGATCAGCGCGACGATTCCGGACCACTTCGACGGGCTCGCGCTGCAGAACCTGATCGTCAAGACGCTGTTCTACTTCAACCAGGTCGGCATGCCGCCGACGTCGATCGCCGACCTCGACAACCAGATCGCGAACAACTACGGCGACTGGCTGTTCTTCATCGACAACCTGACCTTCGACCAGCTCAAGCAGGCGATGGGCGGGTTCGATCCGGCAATGCAGCAGCAGCTGTTCGGGATGTTCCTGCCGGCGACGTTCGTGCCCGCGCAGGATGCCGACAACGACATCATGTACACCAACCGGCTGCGGCTGCGCATCCGGACCAAGGTGGCCGATAACGTCTCGTTCGAGGGCCGGCTGTCGATGTACAAGGTGTGGGGCGACTCGACCGGCGTCCAGGTGTTCAACGGCCAGCCGAACACGATCAACATCGACGGGACGACCGTCGGCGTGCCGAACTCGGACATCCTGCGCGTCGAGCGGGCGTACTTCTCGTGGAACGACATCGGCGGCGCACCGGTCTACCTGTCGATCGGACGGCGGCCGTCGACCGACGGCGCTCCGCTGCATCTGCGCCAGGACGAGCCGCGGGGCGGCACGCCCGCCGGCTCGCTGATCAACTTCCAGTTCGACGGCCTGACGCTCGGCTGGCACGTCACCGACTACTCGACGCTGCGCCTGTGCTACGGCGTCGGCTACGAGTCCGGCTTCGGCAGCGGCGACGTGCTGAAGAATCCCGCCGACCGGCTCGACGACGTGCCGCTGCTCGGGATCAACTGGGACGTGTGGGACACGGACGACATGTTCATCCAGCTCACGCTGGCCCGGGCGTTCGACGTCACCGACGGCTTCAACGGGCTGGTCGTGCTGCCGAAGGACCCGCTGACCGGCAACGCGATCCCCGCCCCGGTGGTGCTGCGCTACACGCCGTCGACGCATCTCGGTGACATGGACCTGGCCAGCGTGATCTTCATGCGCACCGACGGTCCGATCGACTGGTTCGTCAGCGCCAACTACATGAAGTCCGATCCGCGCAACGTGACCACGCCGTTCGGCGGTCTGTTCGCGGACCCGTTCGACACGCCCGAGGAGCACAGCGGGACGATGTGGTACGGCGGGATCCGCTACCGCTTCAACGACGACCGCACCAAGGTCGGCCTCGAGTTCAACCACGGTTCGCAGTACTGGTTCAATTTCGCCGCGGCGGAGGACGACATCATCGCCCCGAAGACACAGACGCGCGGCGACGTGTGGGAGGTCTACCTGACCCACCGCATCCACGACCGGTTCGTGTTCAAGGTGGACTACATCGACTACAGCTACGACTACTCCGGCTCCGGCTGGTTCCTCGGGGCGCCCAAGGACCTCGACGCGATGCCGGTGCTCGGGTTCCCGACGTACGACAGCGCGAAGAAGCTGTCCGCCAGCTTCATCGCGCGCTGGTAAGGGAGGCGCGACATGAGACGGTCGCTGACGTCCGTCTCCTCTTCGCTGCTGGTGGCGACGGCGCTCGCGGCTTCGGCCGCGGGCGCCCTCGCCGCGTCCGGCTCGACGAGCCACGAGGGACTGTGGGAGCACTACGAGGGCACGAAGACGTGCCTGAAGTGCCACCGCGATGCCGCGGAGTCGTTCTTCCACTCGGTGCACTACCAGTGGAAGGGGCCGACGCCCGACGTCCCGGACGCGGAGGGGGGCAAGCTCGGCAAGATCAACGTGATCAACGACTTCTGCACCAATCCTCGCATCAACTGGATCGGCGAGGTGCGCAACGCGGAAGGCCGCGTGCTCGCCCTGGGCTGCTCGAAGTGCCACGCCGGGCGCGGGATGCTGCCCTCCGAGAAGATGACCGAGGAGCAGCTGCTCAACATCGACTGCCTGATGTGCCACGCGAAGGGCTACCGCCGCGATCTGTACCGCAACGAGGACGGCAGCTGGGAGTGGAAGCCGATCCTGTGGCAGAACCAGGAGGGCCTCGACATCGTCTCGCAGCGCATCTCGCTGCCGACGAAGGTGATGTGCCTGCGCTGCCACTCCGGCTCCGGCGGCGGGCCGAACTACAAGCGCGGCGATCTCGAGTACCGGCTCGCGGACTGTGACCGCACGTTCGACGTCCACATGGGCACGGACGGCGCCGGGTTCGAGTGCATCGACTGCCACAAGGGGCGCGATCACCGCGTGCGCGGCCGGGGTGCCGATCTGGCGGATCGCGACCTGCCGGGCGAGAAGCTCCTGTGCAGCGACTGCCACGGCGAGCAGCCCCACGAGGTGAAGGTGCTCGACCACCACACCGCCCGCGTGTACTGCACGGCGTGCCACATCCCGGAGTTCGCCAAGGAGGACCCGACCGACATGCTCCGGGACTGGTCGACGCCCGTGCGCCAGGAGGAGCGCGGCCGCTGGTACATGAAGATGGAGCTGCGCAACAACGTCAAGCCGGAGTTCGCCTGGTTCAACGGCAGGACGCGCATGGCCCTGGCGGGCCAGCCCGTCGAGCCGCTGCCGACGGGCGAGGTGCCGATCGCGATGCCGCTCGGGTCGCGCGACGATCCGGACGCGAAGATCTACGCGTTCAAGGTGCACCGCGCGCGCCTGCCGGTGCTCGACGACAAGAACTGGCTGATCCCGATCATCACCGAGGAGTACTACGCCGACGACGACGGCGACATCTCGGACTTCGTCCGCGAGGCGGCCGAGAAGTTCTACGGCATCGAGGACGCGAAGTTCCACTGGGTCGACACGATCCGCTGGATGGGGATCTTCCACGAGGTCGTTCCGGCCGAGAGCGCGCTCGGCTGTCTCGACTGCCACGGACCGGACGGCCGGATGGACTGGAAGCGGCTCGGCTACGACACCGATCCGCTCGAGGCGCTGCTCGATCGCGCGGGAAGCGGCAAGCCCGCCCCCGTGCCGTCCCACTGAGCGGCGTCCGGGGGTTCCGGGAGCGGCGGTGCGCGCGAGGCGCCGCCGCTCCGCTCAGAACGCCTCGAGATCGCGCCGGGCCAGGCGCTGACGGCGCCGCTCGGCCGCGCGTTCGGCGCGGGCGCGCTCGTCCTCGCTGTCGAACTCGAGCGGCGGGACAGCCACCGGCCGGCCGGCCTCGTCGATCGCCACCATCGTGACCCGCGCCAGGCAGGTCGTCTGGCGCTCGCCCCGCTCCGGGTGCTCGGCCTCGACGGTGACCTGGATCTCCATCGACGTGCGGAACGTCGCCGTCACCTCGCCGGTCAGCACCACGAAGTAGCCGCGCCGCACCGGGCGCAGGAAGTCGACCCGGTCGAACGACGCCGTGACCACCGGCCGGCGGCAGTGACGCACGGCGCTCATCGCGGCGCACTTGTCGGCCAGCGCCAGCAGCCGGCCGCCGAAGATCGTCCCGTAGTTGTTGGTGTCGGCGGGCAGCACGATCTCGGTCATCACCACGCGCGACGCGGCGGGCGTCCTGCGCTCGCGGCTCATGTCGACTCCTCCCGCGGATCCGCTCCGGACCGGCGTTCGCGCTCGAGCGCCTCGAGGCGGGCGACGATGTCGCCGAGCGCCATCGCCACCGGGTCGGAGATCCGCTCGTGGTGCAGCGTGATCCGTTCGGCCTCGGCGGGATCGCGGCGGCGCACCTCGCGGGCGGGGATGCCGACCACGGTCGCCCCGGCGGGCACGTCGGCGATGACCACCGAGTTCGCGCCGACCCGCGCGCCGTGGCGGATCGTGATCGGGCCGAGCACCTTGGCGCCGGCCCCCAGCACGACGTGATCCTCGATCGTCGGGTGCCGCTTGCCCTTCTCGAGGCTGACGCCGCCGAGGGTCACCCCCTGGTACAGCACGCAGTCGTCGCCGATCTCGGCCGTCTCGCCGATCACCACGCCGGCGCCATGGTCGATGAACACGCGCCGCCCGATCCGCGCCCCGGGGTGGATCTCCACCCCGGACAGGAACCGCATCGTGTGCGAGACGAGCCGCGCGACGAAGCGCAGGCCGCGGCGCCACAGCCCGTGGGCCAGCCGGTGGCCCCACAGCGCGTGCAGCCCGGGGTAGCAGAAGAACACCTCGAGGCGCGACTTCGCCGCCGGGTCGCGCTCGAACACGACCGCGAAGTCCTCCCGCAACCGGCGCCACCACGAGACCATCGTCAACCCCCCGGCGGGTGTAACGTACAGGACCGTAGCAGAACCGGGGCGCGCCGTCGCGTCCCGTGCGCGGAGGAGGAGCACGGTGCGCAGGCGTCTGGTGGCGGTTCTCGCGCTCGCGGTCGTCCTGGCGGCGGCCGGCTGGCTCGGCGCGCGCGCGCTGCTCGACGTCGACCGCCACCGCGGCGCGATCGTCTCGCTGCTGGCGGACACCACCGGCTGGCGCGCGGAGGTCGGCCCGCTGTCGCTCGGACTCGCGCCCGGCGCGGCGATCCGCGGCGACCGGCCGGTGCTCCGTGATCCGCGGGGCGTCTCCGAGCTGCGCGCGTCCGACCTGGTCGTCCGGGCGCGCCTCGGCCCGCTCGTCGGGCGCCGACTCGAGGCGCGCGAGCTGCTGTTCCTGCGGCCGACGCTGCGGCTCGGACGCGCTCCCGACGGCCAGCTCGTGCTGCCGCCCCTCGCGGCGGTGGCGCGCGGTGCGGCCGGTCTCGGACAGGCGCGGCTGGTCGAGATCCGGCTTCGCGGCGGGCGGGTGGAGATCCCCCCGCCGCCGGGCGACACGGGCGCTGCGCTCGGGCTCGAGGATCTCGAGGCGGTGTTCGTCCCGGCGACCGGCCGGCTGTGGGGGCGCGCGCGGATCGCCGGGAAAGGCACGGTCTCGTGGCTCGGCACCGCCGGCGGCCGGCTCGAGATCCGCGCCGAGGCGCTGCCGCTCGCCCCGGTCCTCGCGCGAGCCGGACTCGGCGCGGCCGGGATCCGCGGGCGGTTCGACGGGACGGTCGTCCGCGAGGGCGGGGGCGCGCTCGCGATCGAAGGCGCGCTCGCCGACCTGGCCGGCCCCGGCGACCGGGGCTGGCCCGAGGTCCGCGTCGACGTCCGGATCGAGCCGCCGGGCGCGGGTCGGCTGCCCCTGGCGGGCACGCTCGCGGCCGGTCCGCTCGTCGTCGAGGTCTCCGGTCACGTGGGGCGCGACCCGCGCCTCTCGCTCGCGGTGCACGACGCGCCGGCCGCCGACCTGCTCGCCGCGCTCGGCGGCCTGGTCGATCTTCCGTTCGCCGCGGCAGGCGGCGGCGCGCTCTCCGGGAGCGCCGACCTGCGGGCGGGGGCGGGCCCGCTCGCGGTGCGGTGGGAGCTGGCCGGTGCACTCGACCGCGTCGAGCTGTCCGGCGGTCCGACGATCCGCGCGGCGCGGGTCGAGGCGTCGTCGGCGGGCGGAGGCGTGGTGACCGGCACCGTCTCCGGGGACCTGCTCGGCGGCACGCTGCGGGTCG
>RFIB01000032.1 GCA_003695625.1 Acidobacteriota bacterium
CCGGCGCGTTCGGCGGCCTGCGGGTCGTCGGCCCGGAACGCGAGGTGCGTCAGGATCGCCACCGCCGCCGCGTGCATGTCGAGCGGCCACGGCCGGTCGCGGTAGTACCAGGCCCGCCCGTCGCTGTCGAAGAACGCGCGCGCGTAGTGGCGGTAGCCGGCCAGCAGCCGGCCGTGGGGGACCAGCGTCTCGACGTCGACGCCGAGCACGCCGGCGGCCTGTCGCACCGCCCGCAGGCTGAGCAGGTTGAACCCGGTGTGGAACGCGTCCTCGAATCCGTGCGACGGCCCGAGTCCGTACGGCCAGCCGCCGTCCTGGCGCTGGCGGGCCAGCGCCCAGCGCAGCGTCGGCCGGATCTCCTCGAGCCGGGTCGGATCCCCGGCGAGCCGCGCGGCCCGCGCGACGGTCTCGGCGCCGAGCAGCGTCGCGTTGATGACACGGCTCGTGTCACGCGCGGAGTACGAGAAGCAGAAGCCGTCGGCGTCCTCCGAGCGCCGCAGGTCGCCGAGCACGAACCCGCTGGCGTGCTCGATCGCGCGGGAGGCGGCGATGCGCAGGTCGTCGCCGAGCAGGCCGAGCGCCTCGTCGAGGGCACGCACGGCGAAGCCGGTGCAGACCACCGTCGGCGTGCCGGCCGGCTGGAAGAACGCGCGCGACTGCCAGTCGAACGGGTAGCCCCAGCCGCGGCCGGAGGGCGTCGAGCGCGCGTCCGCGAGCAGCAGCCGCGCCAGGCGGTCGGCCTCGGCGAGCGCGACCGGACGCCAGCGCGGCAGCCCGGCGAGCCGCGCCGCCGCCAGCAGGCCGAGGGCGACCGCCTTCGGGTTGCGGTGCGGCGCGATGCCGAGCAGCGGGCGCAGGTCGAGCGGACAGCGCCGGACCGCCTGGATCAGGGCCAGCCGTCCGAGGCGCGTGCGTCGCAGCCAGCGCAGCGGCGGGCGCGTCGCCCGCAGCCCGTCGTAGGGATCGATGCCTTCCCAGTCGCGCTCGGTGCAGAACGCCCACAGCCGCTCGAGCGCCTCCTCGGGAGAGGGCGGGCGTCGCGGAGGTGTCGCGGCGGGGCGGGCGGAGGGCAACGCGGGCGTCTCCCTGCGTGGCGCGACGTCAGCCGGCGAGCCGCGGGTGCGGCGGCTGCGCCGGGCGGACCACCGGGCTGCTGCGGATCCGGTGGACCAGCTCGATCGAGGGCCGGGCGTCGGCGATGCCGAACCCGCGGCCGTCGAGGATCTCGCGGTAGCTGCGCGTGTGCAGGTCGGTGAATCCGCCGGAGAACTCGATCTCCTCGCCGTCGAGCGTGATCGAGCGCCAGGCGTGGCGTCCGGCGGCGCGCACCTCCTCGGGCAGGTCCTCGGCCTCGACCGACAGGAACCAGCGCACCGTCCCGCGCTCCAACTCGAGCGCGCCGGCCATCCGGCGCGGCTCGGCCAGGTGGACCTCGCTCGCCCGGCACGGTCCGAGCAGCCACATCAGCAGGTCGAAGAAGTGCACGCCGATGTTCATCGCGACGCCGCCCGACTGCTCGGGGCGTCCCTTCCACGACACGTCGTACCAGCGGCCCCGGCGCGTGACGTACGTCAGCACGACGTCGTGGCCGCCGGCGTTCCGCGCGGCGTCGAGGCGCCGCTTGAGCGCGACGAGATCGGGGTGCAGCCGGAGCTGGAGGATCGAGTAGACCCGGGTGCCGTATTCCTGCTCGAGCGCCTCGAGCTGGTCGAGGTTCCACGGATTGATCACCAGCGGCTTCTCGCAGATCGCCGTGGCGTGCAGGCGCAGCGCGAGGCGGATGTGCGCGTCGTGCAGGTAGTTCGGCGAGCAGATGCTGACCGCATGGACGCGCTCGTCATCGCCGCGTCGGCGCAGCTTCTCGAGGTGCCGGTCGAACCGCTCGATCTCGGTGAAGAAGCGGCAGTCGGGAAACCAGCGGTCGAGGATGCCGACGTTGTCGGACCGGTCGCACGCGGCGACGAGCACGTTGCCGGTGTCGTGGATCGCCTGCATGTGCCGCGGCGCGACGAAGCCGGCGGCGCCGATCAGCGCGAAGTTCCTGGGCACGGGAAGTCTCTCCTTCGCCCCGGTCCCCGGGCCGGGGGCGGGCGCGCCCGCACGGAGACGTTAAGTCACCTGCGCGCCGGACTCCACCCGCGGCGCCGGCGGCCCCGACATCCCGGGCGCTCAGATCGTCGTGCCGTCGGGGATGACCGCGTTCTTCGCGACGACGATGATCCCGTCGCGGATCGCCCAGCCGTCGCCGTCGGCATGCGCGAGGCCCTGCGCGTTGACCAGGCGGCAGCCGGCGCCGATCCGGGCGTTCTTGTCGATGATCGCGCGGCGAATCGTCGTCCCCGGGCCGATCCCGATCGGCGGAACGCCGGGTGGCGGACCGCCGACCTCGTACTCGTCGGCGCCCATCACCAGCACGTCCTCGAGGTCGGCCTCGATGATCCGCGAACGGACCCCGGCGATCGCGCGGCACAGGCGCGCGCGCTCGATCGTCGCTCCCTCGCAGACGAGCGCCCGTTCGCTCCGCGTTTCGGCCAGGCGGCTTCCGGGCAGGTAGCGCGGGTGGGTGAAGAACGGCCAGCGCGGATCGTAGAAGCTGAACCGCGGCCGCGGCTCGAGCAGGTCCATGTGGGTCTCGAAGAACGAGCCGATCGTCCCGATGTCGCGCCAGTAGCCGTCGAACAGCCACGCCTGCACGCGACGCGAGCCGACCGCCGCCGGGAGCACCTCGCCGCCGAAGTCGGTCGCGTCGCCCTCGAGCAGCTCGAACAGGGCGCGCTTGTCGAACACGTAGAGCCCCATCGACGCGAGGTACGGCCGCGCGCGGTCGGCGCCCGCCGCCTCGAGCAGCGCCGGGTCGGCCTGCATGCCGTCGCGTTCGGCGGCCGTCTTCGGCTTCTCGCGGAACTCGACGATCCGGCCGTCGGGCGCGACGCGCACCGCGCCGAACCCGGCGATCTGCTGCTCGGAGCACGGCTGGACGGCGACCGTGATCTCCGCGCCGCTGCGACGGTGCTCGGCGAGCAGCTCGCGGTAGTCCATCCGGTAGATGTGATCGCCGGACAGGATCAGCACCAGATCGCCCGACGTCTCGGCGACGATGCCGAGATTCTGCCGCACCGCGTCCGCCGTCCCCTGGAACCAGCGGTCCGTCGCCGGCGTCTGCTGCGCGGCGAGGATCTGCACGAAGCCGCGCGAGAACGGGTCGAAGCGGTAGGTGCGCGCGATGTGGCGGTGCAGCGAGTGGGAGTTGAACTGGGTCAGCACGTAGATCCGGCGCGTGCCGGAGTTGATCGCGTTGCTGATCGGGATGTCGATCAGGCGGTACTTGCCCCCGACCGGCACCGCCGGCTTGGCGCGCATCCGCGTCAGCGGGTCGAGACGCGTTCCGCGGCCGCCGCCGAGGATGAGCACGGTCGCGTCGAGCTCGGGCGGGACGTGGTCCGGCATCGCTGGCTCCCGCGGGGGTGGGGGGGCAGTATCCGCCGCCATCGCGCCCCGCGCACCCCGGGCTAGGGCAGCGCGTCGCGCGGAAGCTCCCCCGCGCGCGGCGCCTTCGCCCCGCTCTTCCGGGCGAGCGGCGGGACGCCGCTGAGCGCGAACAGCAGCACCAGGAACACGCCGGCCCCGACGAACACGCCGAGCGCGCGCAGGTCGCGCCAGACCGTCATCACGAGGCCGAGCCCGGCGACGACCGCGGTCGCGGCGTACAGGGCGAGCACCGCCGCCCGGTGCGGCAGCCCCCGGTCGAGCAGGCGGTGATGGATGTGCTCGCGGTCCGCGGCCAGCGGCGAGCGGCCGGCGAGCACCCGGCGGGCGATCGCGAGCAGCATGTCGAAGATCGGGACCCCGAGCGCGAGCAGCGGCAGAGCCAGCGCCGCGGCGGTCGTCGCCTTGTAGTAGCCGACCAGGCTGATCGACGCGAGCACGAAGCCGACGAACTGGCTGCCGGAGTCCCCCATGAAGATCCGCGCCGGATTGAAGTTGTAGACGAGAAAGCCGACCAGCGCGCCGCCGAGCGCGAGCATCGGCAGCGCGGTCACCACGTCGCCGCGCAGCAGCGCGAACGCGGCGAGCACGCCGGCCGTGATCGTGCCGACCCCCGCGGCCAGCCCGTCGAGACCGTCGATCAGGTTGAGCGCGTTGGTCAGCCCGAGGATCCACAGCAGCGTGAGCGGGTACGACAGCCAGCCGAGCGGCAGCGGTCCGAACGGCGGCAGCTCGAGGTGGTCGATCCGCGCCCCGGCGAGAAACACCGCCGTCGCCGCGGCCGCCTGCACCGCGAGCTTTGTGCGGGGACGCAGCCCGGCGAGATCGTCGGCGAGCCCCATCATGAACACGCCGAGCCCCGACACGGCGACGGTCGCCAGCAGCGGCAGCGCGTGCCGGAGGGCGGTCGCCGTCGGCTCGACCAGCACCGCCGCGAGCGACGCGACGAGGGTCGGCAGGACGATCGCCAGCCCGCCGAGCCGCGGGATCGAGGCGTCGTCGTGAACCTTGCGGTCCGCCGGCCGGTCGAACAGGTCGAACCGCCGGGCCAGGCTCATCACGGCCGGCGTCGCCAGCAGGGCGCCGGCGGCCGCGAGCAGCGGGACGAGCACGGTCGGGGGCAGGGTCATCGTCGGTTCCGGGTCGCAATGTACCCGGCCCGGCCCGATTGTCACGCCTGATCCGGCGCCGGGACGCGAAAGGGGCCCCTCCGCGGAGGGGCCCCGCCGCGGACCGATTCGGCTAGAAGGTCCAGCCCACACCGACGGTCGCCTCGAACGTGTCGAGGGAGTCGTCGAAGCTGTCGACCAGCTTGTCCATGTTGCGGTAGCGGGCGTCGATCCGGATGTCGGTGCTGCTGCCCACCGGGAAGAGCAGGCCCAGACCGACGTGATAGGTGATGCCGCCGTCGTCGTCGATCCGCACGCCGGGGCCGAACCCCGTCAGCGGGCGATCGAGGCTGCCCTCGGCGTAGCCGAGCCCGAACGGGACGTAGAGCGACACCTTGTCCCAGTTCCACTGGTACGTCGCCGACAGGTCGAGGTAGGTCACGTCCATGTCGACGTCGCCGCCCGGGACGTTGGTCACCGTGTCGGGAGAGAACCCGAGCCTTGCCATGAAGCCCCAGTTGTCGGTGAACATCCGCACGTACTCGATGCCGTAGCTGATGTCGTCGTCGAGCTCGGGCGTGTTCGCCAGGCTGGTCAGGTCGTCGCCGTAGAGATAACCCACGTAGACGCCCAGCTCGTTGGGATCGTCCGGTGCGGCGGCATGCGCGAGGGGCGGCAGGCCGAGGCCGATCAGCGCCATGACAGAAAACAGAAGCAGCAGCCGTCTCATGCGCAGAATCCTCCTTCGTTCCGGGCGCAGTGTCCCGGAACCGTCAGCAAGCCACGTTGGTCCTTCGGGGTCGAAGCGGGCGTGCACGGGCGGGAAAGCCTGCTCCGCTCCGGCCTGACAGCTCTTTCGCCGGCAACAAGGATGCCGTAACGGAAAGTCAGGTTTCGCTACCGCGTTGCGGTTCCTGAGCTCACTGCGCGAACCGCTTCGTGCCGTCGATCCGGGGCAGCTCGTCGAACAGGCGCCAGAACAGCTCGACACGGCGCAGTCCGGCGTGGTCGCGGGGCAGGGTGTCGAGCAGGTGCGGGCTGGCGAGCACGATCAGCCGCGTGCGGGCCCTTGTCAGCGCCACGTTGAGCCGGTTGGGCGAGAACAGGAAGCGCGTGTCGCGACTCAGCGCCTCGGGATCCGAGCAGGTCAGCGAGACGATCACCGCCTCGCGCTCCTGCCCCTGGATGCGCTCGACCGTGTCGACCAGCGGCAGCGCGGCGTCGGCGCCGAGGGTGCGCCGCAGCGCGCGCGCGATCTGCTGGTTCTGCTGCCGGAACGGCGAGACGATCGCCAGCTCGGCGGCGGGCAGCCCGCGCCGGGCGAGCAGCTCGGCCGCGATCTCGACCGCCGCGTCACGCTCGGGCCGTGCGTGCGTCCGGCAGCCCCGGTGCGCGATCGTCACCAGCACGGGCCCGGCGGGCTCGTCGATCACCGCGCGCAGGAACGGATCCTCCGTGCGGCCCGAGAGCCGTAGCCGGCGCGCGGCGGCACGCTCCGCCGGCACGAGCCGGCCGCCGTAGAACGCCTGCGACGGGAACGCGCACAGCGCCTCGTTGAGCCGGTACGTGCGCTCGAGCAGGGTCGGCTCGAGCACCTCGCGCAGGTGGGCGAAGATCGACCGGCCCGCCTCGTCGTCCTCGCGCGAGACGACCACGGGTCCTAGCTGACGGTCGTCGCCGACCAGCAGCCAGCGACCCGCCGACAGCAGCGCGCACAGCGCGTGCGGCAGCGGGATCTGCGCCGCCTCGTCGAACACGACGCGCCCGAACGCCGGCTGCTCGGCAAACGGCAGCGAGGCGTAGATCGTCGCCCCGACGACGAGCCCGCCGCGCGCCGGAAACGACACGCGCCGCGCGCTGCGCGCGACCGGGATGCCCGCCTCGGCCCAGCGCGCGAGCGGCGGTTTCGGGCCGACGCGCACCATCGGCACCGGACGCCCGAAGCGCCGCGCCAGCCGGGCGAGCGCGAACAGCACGTTGTCCACCGCCAGGTGCGTCTGCGCCGTGACGAGCACGCGCTCGCCGCGCCACGCCTGCGCGGCGACGAGCAGCGCGACGAGCCACGTCTTGCCGGTGCCCGGGGGGCCCTGGACGAGATGGACCGGCGCGCGCGACCAGCCGCGGACGAACGCCTCGCGCTGCGGCGCGTCGAGGGCGACGCCGAGCGCGCCGAGCCGGTCGGCGGAGGTCTCGGCGGTGCGCCGTTCGGCGGGGTCGTCGGCGGGAGCGCAGCGCCGGTCGAGCAGCGCCCGGGCGGCGGTCTCGAGCGCCCCGTCGGCGTCGAAGACGCGGTCGAGCGCGCGGCGCAGCAGGTCGCTCAGGTCGACGTCCCCGCGGTCGAGCCGCAGCGGCCGGCGGGACGCGAGCAGCTCCTCCACCGCCTGCGGGTCGCCGTCCCAGCGCGGAACCTCGAGGGTCAGCGTGCCCTCGATCGGATCGGTGCCGACGAGGACCAGCTCGGGGCAGTTCCAGGGCGGCTCGCCGCCGACCTCGCCGAGACGCAGGCGGTCGCCGGCGCGGAAGCGTGCGGTGTCGAACCGTCCGGCGAGCAGGATCCGGCCCTCGTCGTCGCGGGCCACCGGCCGGACGTCGGCGATCGCGTCTCCCTGGTCGACGCGCGCGGCCAGCGGCAGCGACCACGTCTCGTGCAGGTCGGCCAGCGCGGCGCGTCGCTCGCGCAGCAGGAAGCGCAGCAGCCGCGCGCGCAGCGCGCGCTCGCCGCTCGCGCTCACCGCGCGATCTCCGGCGCCAGATGGCGCACGACGTCGGCGAGCTGGTCGAGCCGCTCGCGGGCGCAGGCCGCCGCCTGCTCGTGCCCGGCGCCGCCGGCGAGCACACGGCGCGCGAACAGCGGCATCGCCTCGATGTCGTGCCGCGGCGGCTCGCCGCGCAGCGCGGCGGCGACCTGGTCGAGCGTGTAGCGGTAGACCGGCAGGAACGCGCGGGCCCGGCGCAGCATCGAGCGCACGTCGACGATCCGGCGCTCGATGCGGATCTCGCGCTCGGGTGCGAGGTCCGCCAGTTCGCAGGCGCGCGAGAGGGCGCGCACCGCCCGCGCGCCGAAGACGAGCAGCGGACCGTCGGTCTCGGCCAGCGCGTCCTCGAGGGCGTCGAGCGCGAAGCGGGCGCCCTCGCCGCCGACGAGCAGCATGTGCGCGGTGCGCTCCGGCGGGGCCGTGACCGGACGCCAGGCGACAAGGCACGGCTCGCCGCCGGCCAGCGGATCGCTCTCGACGTGCACCAGCAGCCCGTGCGGCCAGGTCGCGGCCTCGTCGAGCGGCCGCGGGTCGGACGGCCGTCCGCGCACGAGCGCGCGCGCCTGCTCGACCAGCGCCGTCAGCCCGAACGGCAGCTCGTGGCGGCGGGCGAACGCCTCGGCGTCGACCTCGGCCAGCGCGGCGACGTCGCGGATGCCGGCCTCGACGAGCAGGCTGCGTCGCGCCCGCGTCATGCCGTCGACGAGCGAGAGGTCGCCGCGGGCGGTCATCTCGGGCACGCAGCGTTCGCGCCAGCGGCAGCGCGCGCACGCCGCGCCCAGAAACGGCTCGGTGGTCTCCTCGCCGGCGACGATCCGCCCGGCACGCGCGACGCAGGCCCGGGTGATCCGCGCGACCTCGCCGAGGGAGAACTCCTCCCGACGGCCGTCGCCGAGCACGAGAAAGCCGCTCGCCGGAGCCCGCTGCTGGACCCGCTCGAGCAGCAGGCCCGCGAACGCGACCTGCAGCACCTGGTCGGCGCGCGGCGTCAGGCCCGCCTTGATGTCGCCCGGCACGTAGTGCCAGTCCCCGAGGGCGCTCGCGCCGTCGCGGCGCTCGAGCAGATCGGGGATCGCCATCCGGTCGCCGTCGACCAGCACGCCCTGGCAGACGCCGGGGACACCCCGGGCGAGCAGCGCCCGCGTCGCCTCGGCGCCCGCGGCAAGGTTCCCCGCGGGGTACTCGGGACGCGGCCAGCCGAGCTCGCCCGCGACGCGCTCCTCGTGGGCCAGCCCCGCCTCGAGCAGCAGGCGCGCGACCGTGTCCGGCTCCGCGCGCGCCTCGCGCGGCAGCGCGCGGTCGAGCGCCAGCCGGTGCGCGCATTCCGCCAGGTCATACAGGTCGCTCGCCCGCAGCATGCCGGGATTCTACCGGTGCGTCCCGTGGCGCCGGCGCCTCAGTCCAGCGCTTCGAGCGAGAACGGACCGCGCCGCAGCGCGCCGCAGCCCGCGGCCGTCTCGGCCGTCGTCGCACCGGGCGGCGGGATGCGGTACAGGCACACCCGCGGGGCGGCGAACGAGCGGTCCGGGATCGCGAGCAGTCCGCCGCCGAGCACCTCCAGCTCCGGGACGAAGTCCGCCGTCTCCCACACCGTGCGCAGCACCGTCCCGTCGCGCGGGTCGAACGCGAGCACGCGGTTGCGGAAGGCGGCGTCCGAGACGACGACGTAGCCGAGGTCGGGACGCGCCAGCGCCAGCGCGCCGACGTTGCCGCCCGCGTCGTCGTCGTCGAGGGCCCAGCGCTCGAAGGCGAGGTTCGCCGGATCGACGACGGCGACGCCGCCGGACAGCTCCTGCGGCAGCAGGCCCGGGAAGATCCCGCCGAGCGCGACGTACAGCCGCTCGCGGCCGTCCGGCTCGACGAGGCGCTCGATCGTGCCGGGGTTCCGGCCCGGCAGCCGCACGACACCGACGACCTGCTCGGTCGCCGGATCGATCGCGGCGAGCTTGCCGTCCGCCCAGCGGGTGAACGTGCGGTCGATGTCCTGCAGCCCGACGAACACGAGCCCCGCCGCGGCGCGCATCCGGTCGGGGCGCGGCGTGCCGTCCGGATTCTCGGCCAGCGGGGCGAGGTCGATCGTTCCCCGCGCGCCGCCGCCGCGCGGATCGATGACCAGCACGTCGTCGAACGGCGGCTCGTAGCGGGTGACGAACGCGCGGTCGGGCCCGACGAGCAGCACGTCGTGCGGATTGGCGCCCGCCCCGACGCCGGCCTGCCAGGCGATCGCGAACCCGCGCTCCGGGTCGAGACGCGCGACATTGTCGAACGAGAGCCGGTTGACGAGGAACACCGCGCCGCCGGTCGCGCGCAGGAACGGATCCGCGCTGGCCCGCGCCAGATCGGTCTCGACCGCAACCGCGGCATCGCGCTCGAACGAGACACGATCGACGGAGCCGGCGGGAGAGAAGTCCGTCGACGCGACGAGCAGCCGGCGCCGGCGCCAGGCGTCGAAGCGGCCGCCGAGGGCGGTCTGGCTCTCGAGCGCCTCGCCGGAGGCCTGCCAGCCGCCGGGCGACTGCGTGCCGCGCAGCACGTACTCGAACGACACGCCGGCGACCTGCACCGGGCCGATCCGCCCCGTCTCGAACAGGCCGCCCGCGTCGATCAGCGTCGTGGTCCCGGCGCCGAGGCTGGTCACCGGCTCCGGCTCGCCGGCGACGCGCGCCCCCCGGTGGGCGACCCGCGCCACGTGCCGGCCCGGCCCGAACGTGTCGACGCGCAGCACGAGGTCGAGCCGGACACCGACGCGGCGCCCACCGTCGAACACGACGTGCGGCAGGTCGACGTCGACGTCGTACACCCGGTCGAGTGCACCGGCGGGCACGCCGGTCGTCACGTCCGCGGGGGGCGCGTAGTCGGACCCGCAGCCGGCCGCCGCGAGCAGCGCGGCCATCGCGAGCGTCACGTGCGTCACGCGGGTCATCGCGCGTCCCCGTCCGGGCCGATCCGCAGCCGGACGAGCAGGACGCGGCCGGGCAGCGGGAAGCGCAGCACGTCGACCGTCCGGCGGTCGAACACGTTGCGCGCCTCGAGGGCGAGGCGCGCCGCGTCGCCGAGCCTCAGCTCGAACGTCGCGTCGTGGATCACGCGCGCCGGGACGCGCAGCGCCGGCGTGTCGAACGGGTCGGACGGGTTCTCGCCGACGTACGTCACGTCCCAGCGTGCGGACCAGCGCCGCGCCGTCCAGTCCGCCGTCAGCGAACCGAGGCGGGCGGGGCGTCCGACGAGCCGCGCGCCGTCGAGCACCCCGCCGGAGCGGTCCTCGGCGTGCTGCAGCGTGCCCGACGCGGAGAGTGCGAGTCTCCGGCCGCGCCAGGTGACGAGCGCCTCGAGCCCGGCGATCCGTGCCCGGCCGACGTTGCGCGGCACCGCGGTCGACTGGCTGTTGAGCTCGAACACGACGAGGTCGTCGATCCACGAGCCGAACGCGACGATCTCGGCGGACAGATGCCGGCGCGCCGCGTCGTCCCGGGTCTCGTACGACACTCCGGCCTCGAGCTTCGTGCCCGACTCGGGACGCAGCGCCGGGTTGCCGACGACCGCCCCGCGGTCGCCGAACAGCTCGAGCAGGCTCGGGGCCCGGTAGACGCGTCCCGCCGTCGCACGCAGCGCGAGGCGCCGGCCGAGCGCCCGACGCACGGCGAGCTTGCCCGACAGGCCGTCCTCGGTGGCGCTCGCGGCCGGGGGCGGCAGCAGGCCGCCCGCCCCGGCGAGGAACCGGTCCGCGCGCCGCTCCCAGCGCAGCGACGGGGCGACGGTCCAGCGCCCGCGCGCGACGACGTCCTCGAG
>RFIB01000230.1 GCA_003695625.1 Acidobacteriota bacterium
CCAGAGCTGATCGCCATCACCTCGCGCCCGAACGGCCCGCGGCAGGTCGCCACGCCCGCCTGGAGTTCGCTCAGCAGCGGCGCGTGGCCCGGCAGCACGCCGAACATGCCGAGCGCGCCGGGCAGGATCACCTCGTCGACGTCGCGCTCGAACACGCGCCGCTCGGGGGTGACCACCTCGAGATGGATCTTGCTCGGGATCATCGCCTGGCCCGCTCCCGCCGCCGCGCCTACGCGGCCGCCTCGGACTGCCTGCGGATCTTCTCCGCCTTCTCGATCGCCTCGTCGATGCCGCCGACCATGTAGAACGCCTGCTCGGGCAGATCGTCGTGCTTGCCGTCGACGACCTCGCGGAACGAGCGGATCGTCTCGGACAGCTCGACGTAGCGGCCCTGCAGGCCGGTGAACTGCTCGGCGACGAAGAACGGCTGCGAGAGGAACCGCTGCAGCTTGCGCGCGCGCTGCACGATGATCTTGTCGTCCTCGGACAGCTCGTCCATGCCGAGGATCGCGATGATGTCCTGCAGCTCCTTGTAGCGCTGGAGCACCTGCTGGACGTCGCGCGCCGTGCGGTAGTGCTCCTCGCCGAGAATGCGCGGATCGAGGATGCGGCTGGTCGACTCGAGCGGATCGACGGCGGGGTAGATCCCCAGCTCGGCGATCTGCCGGCTGAGCACCGTCGACGCGTCGAGATGCGCGAACGTCGTCGCCGGCGCGGGGTCGGTGTAGTCGTCGGCGGGGACGTAGATCGCCTGCACCGAGGTGATCGATCCCTTGCGCGTCGAGGTGATCCGCTCCTGCAGCTCGCCCATCTCGGTGGCCAGCGTCGGCTGGTAGCCGACCGCCGACGGCATCCGGCCGAGCAGCGCCGAGACCTCCGAGCCGGCCTGCGTGAAGCGGAAGATGTTGTCGATGAACAGCAGCACGTCCTGGCCCTCGACGTCGCGGAAGTACTCCGCCACCGTCAGGCCGGTCAGGCCGACGCGCAGACGGGCGCCGGGGGGCTCGGTCATCTGGCCGTAGATCAGCGACGCCTTCGAGTTCTCAGGGTCGCCCGGCTTGATCACGCCGCCCTCCGACATCTCGAGCCAGAGGTCGTTGCCCTCGCGCGTCCGCTCGCCGACACCGGTGAACACCGAGAAGCCGCCGTGCTTCATCGCGACGTTGTGGATCAGCTCCATGATCAGCACGGTCTTGCCGACGCCGGCGCCGCCGAACAGGCCCGTCTTGCCGCCCTTGAGATACGGCTCGAGCAGGTCGATCACCTTGATGCCGGTCTCGAACATCTCGAGTTCGGTCGACTGCTCCTCGAAGGTCGGCGCCTCGCGGTGGATCGCCCAGTGCTCCTGGGCGTTGACCGGCCCCATCTCGTCGACCGGCTCGCCGAGCACGTTGATCACGCGGCCGAGCGTCGGCCGGCCGACCGGCACCGAGATCGGCTTGCCGGTGTCGACCGCCTTCATGCCGCGCACGAGGCCGTCGGTCGGCTCGAGCGAGACGGTACGCACGCGGCCCTCGCCGAGGTGCTGCTGCACCTCGAGCGTGATGTGGATCGGCCGGCCCGTCTCGGTGCCCTCGTCGTCGATCCTGATCGCGTTGTAGATCTCCGGCAGGTGGCCTTCCTCGAACTGGACGTCGACCACGACGCCGATGACCTGCACGACCTTTCCGACCTTCTGCTCCATCGTCGATCCTCGCGCGCGGCCGCCGCCGGCCGCCGTGCTCGTTCGCGTCCTAGCCGAGCGCCTGGGCGCCGCTGACGACCTCGATGATCTCGGTCGTGATCGACGCCTGGCGCAGGCGGTTCATCTCCAGGGTCAGCTTGTCGATCAGCTCGCTCGCGTTGCGCGAGGCGCTGTCCATCGCGGTCATCCGCGCCGCGTGCTCGGCCGCGGTCGACTCGAGCAGCGCGTGGTAGACCTCGAACGCCAGGAAGCGCGAGATCACCTTGGCCAGCAGCGCCTGCGGCTCGGGCTCGTAGATGTAGTCGACGTGCGCGGTCGACGGGGCCTCGCCGCCTTCCTGCTCGGCGAGGGTCTTCTCGATCTCGTCGAACGGCAGCAGCGGCTCGACGATGACCCGCTGCGCGATCACCGACTTGAACTCGTTGAACGCGAGATAGACTCCGTCGGTCTCCTCGGCGAGGTAGCGCTGCTCGACCTTCTCGGCGAGCTTGCGCGCCATGCCGACGCTGACCTCGCGCGCGTAGCCGGTGATCGTCTCGCGCACCTTGACGTGCGGCCGGCGCCGGTAGTAGTCGGCGGCCTTGCGGCCCAGCAGCGTCAGGTGCACCTCGCGGCCGGCGCGCTCCTGCTCGGTGCGCCACGCCTCGGCGCGCTTGATGATGTTCGCGTTGAACGAGCCGCACAGCCCGCGGTCGGCGGTGACGACGACGAGATCGACGACCTTCTGCTCGCGCTCGACGAGCAGCGGGTTGAGCGAGGGGTCGCTGCGCCGCGCCACGCCGGCCAGCGTGCGCTTGAGCGCGGCGGCGTAGGGCCGCGCGCCCATCATCGCGTCCTGGGCCCGGCGCAGCTTGGCCGCCGAGACCATCTTCATCGCGCGGGTGAGCTGGGCCGTGTTGCGGATCGAGCGGATCCGCCGCCGCAGCTCTCGCGTGTTGCTGGCCACGGTCCTACTCCTCGAGCAGGGCGGCGTACTGCTTGCCGAACTCGTCGAGCGCGGCGGTGATCGCTGCGCGCACCTCGTCGGTCATCTTGCGCTCGCGCTCGATCAGCTCGAGCACGTCCTTCTTCTGCGAGTTCATGAACTCGTGCAGGCGCTTTTCGTAGTCCTGCACGCGCTCGACCGGCACGCGGTCGAGATAGCCGTTGGTGGCGGCGAAGATGATCATGATCTGGTTGGCCACCGGCAGCGGCGAGTACTGGCCCTGCTTGAGCACCTCGGTCAGGCGCTGGCCGCGGGCGAGCTGCGCCTGCGTCGCCTTGTCGAGGTCCGAGCCGAACTGCGCGAACGCGGCCAGCTCGCGGAACTGGGCCAGCTCGAGGCGCAGCGTGCCGGCGACCTTCTTCATCGCGGGGATCTGCGCCGAGCCGCCGACGCGGCTGACCGACAGGCCGGCGTTGATCGCGGGACGCACGCCGGAGTGGAACATGTCGGTCTCGAGGTAGATCTGCCCGTCGGTGATCGAGATCACGTTGGTCGGGATGTATGTCGAGATGTCGCCGGCCTGCGTCTCGATCACCGGCAGCGCCGTCAGCGAGCCGCCGGAGCCGGGCAGCTTGCGCAGCTCGTGGCCGTCGCCGAGTTCCTTGAGCTTCTCCTTCGCCTCTTCCTCGCCCGGCACGCCGTGGTAGACCTTGCCGTCGACGCCCTCGGTCGTGTCCTCGGGCGCGCCCTGCTTGACGATGATCCAGTCGTTGCGCAGCTTGGCGGCGCGCTCGAGCAGGCGCGAGTGCAGGTAGAACACGTCGCCGGGGTACGCCTCGCGGCCCGGCGGGCGGCGCAGCAGGAGCGAGATCTCGCGGTAGGCCGCCGCCTGCTTGGTCAGGTCGTCGTAGATGCACAGCACGTGGCCGCCGCGGTCGCGGAAGTACTCGCCCATCGCGCAGCCGGAGTACGGCGCGAGGTACTGCATCGGCGCCGGATCCGAGGCCGCCGCGGCGACGACGATGGTGTAGTCCATCGCGCCGTGCTCCTCGAGCGTGCGCACGACCTGGGCGATCGTCGACTGCTTCTGGCCGATGGCGACGTAGACGCAGACGACGTCCTTGCCCTTCTGGTTGATGATCGTGTCGACGGCGATGGCGGTCTTTCCGATCTGGCGGTCGCCGATGATCAGCTCGCGCTGTCCGCGGCCGATCGGGATCATCGCGTCGATCGCCTTGATGCCGGTCTGCAGCGGCTCGTTCACCGGCTGGCGGTAGACGACGCCGGGGGCCAGCCGCTCGACCGGATTGCGGTGCGGCGTGTCGATCGGACCGCGGCCGTCGACCGGACGGCCGAGCGCGTCGACCACGCGGCCGAGCAGCGCCTCGCCGACCGGGACCTCGATGATGCGGCCGGTGCGGCGGACCTGGTCGCCTTCCTTGATCTTCTGCACCTCGCCGAGCAGCACCGCGCCGACCGAGTCCTCCTCGAGGTTGAGCGCGATGCCGTACACGTCGTGCGGCAGGGCGAGCAGCTCGAGGTAGGCCGCCTTCTCGAGGCCGTAGACGCGGGCGATGCCGTCGCCGACGGCGACGACCGTGCCGGTCTCGGCGACGTCGATCGCCTGCTCGTAGCCCTCGATCTGCTTGCGCAGGATCTCGGTGATCTCGCCGATCTTGATCTCCATCCGTCTCGCTCCGTGTCGGGCGGGCGGAAGCCGCCGACGTGGGCCGCGGTCGCGGGGGTCAGCCCGCCGCCTCGGCCGAGGCCCCGCCACGCAGGCGGGAACGCATCTTCTCGAGCTGGGTCCTCAGGCTCCCGTCGTAGACGCGGGTGCCGATGCGGGCGACGAGCCCGCCGATGATCTCGGGATCGACCTTCTCGGACAGCCGCACCTTGCCGCCGACGATCCGCTCGAGGGCGCGGACGAGGCGCTCGCGCAGCGACGCGTCGAGGGGCGTCGCCGAGCGCAGCTCGACCGGGTGGACGCCGGTGCGCGCGTCGCAGGCGCGGCCGAGCGCGTCGGCGATCTCGGGCAGGATCACGAGCCGGCCGTGCTGCGAGACGACCTGCAGGAAGCGCCGCACCAGGCGGCTCGCGCCGAGCCGCTCGGCGATCGCCCCGACGACGGCGTCCTTCTGCTCGCGCGAGATGATCGGATTGGCGAGCACGACGCGCAGCTCGCGGCTCGCGCGCACGAGGTCGGCGATCGCCTGCACCTCGCGCGTGACCTGCACGAGCTGGTCGGTGTCGTCGACGACGCGCGCCAGGGCCTCGGCGTAGCGCTCGGCGATCAGGCCGGCCTGTTCCATGCGAACTCTCCCGTCGACCGCGGCGCGGGAAAGGAAGGGGCGCGCGACGGCGCCGCGCAGGGTGCGCAGGGCGCCCGCTCCGCCGCCCCGGGGCGGCAGTCGTTCCGCGGAACGGCGGATGCTAGCCCGCACCCCGGGGGGCGTCAAGCCGGATCGCCCGTCCGGCAACTGTTTTCATGGGACGACGGTCTGCGCGCCGACCATGGTCGTACACTCGGCAGGGGATCGGCACCCTTCAAGGCGCCGATGATGGCCCGTCGCGGCGCCCCTTGGGGCCCCGATGTTGGCCCGTAGCGGCGCCCCTTGGGGCGCCGATGATGCGGGTAACCGAGCCGCCCACCGCAGGAGACCACACGCTTGACCGACCATCGCCATCCGCCCGCGAGCTTCCGCGAACCGGCGCCGCCGGGCCGGACCACCCTCGACCTCGACCTGGGTCTGCTCACGGTCAGGCTGGTCGACCTGCCGGCGCCGTGGGATCCGTTCGTCGCCTGGCAGCTCGCCCCGTTCGCGACGCCGGCCGGCGAGGGCGGCGCCGATCCAGACCTGGTCGTCGCGTGCCGCGAGGGCGCCGGCCCGGTCGTCCCGCTGCCGGGACACCCCGGCGCGCCGACCGTGCTCGAGATCGGGCGCGATCCGGCGGGGGGAGCGGTCCGCGTCCGGTCGCACTGGCTCGACGGGCGCTTCGACCGGGACGCCGGCGCGGGCGAGCTGGTGCTGACCGACCGCCGCTGGGACCTGTTCGCCGCCTCCCTCGAGAACTTCCTGCGCGTGGTCGTCCAGCACGAGGCGCTGGTCCGCCGCCGCGGCCGCGCGGCGCTGGTCCACGCCGCCGCCCTGCTCGACGAGCAGGGTCGCGCCGTCCTGCTCGCCGGCCGGTCAGGCGACGGAAAATCAACAGCCACAAGACTTTCCGGCCGTCCGGCCCTGTCCGACGACGTGGCCCTGGTCAGCCTCGACGGCCCCGCCGGCACCCCCGAGGCGATCGCCGTCCCGTTCTACATGGTCGGCCCGCCGGACGCGCGCCCGCGCGGCCGCTTCCCCATCGCGTCGGTCGTCCGCCTGCGCAAGGCCGACGCCGTCTCGGTCACCCCCATCTCCCCCGCCCAGGTCGCCGCCCTGCTCGCCTCGCTGATCCCGTTCGCCGGGGACCTGGGGATGAGCGCCGCGGAGCGGGCAGCGTTCGCGGGAGAGGTCGCACGGGCGGTGGAGGGCCGGGAGCTGGGGTTCGGAAGGGAGAGCGGGTGGTGGGGGGAGTGGAGACCAGACGTCAGTCCCTGAGACATGCGTCCGTTCACAGAACGCCTCTTTCCCTGCACAGTACCGCCGCGAGCAGTGCTTGGAATGCCCCTTGGTACTCCATGAAGCCCCCCACGGTCTGCTGGGACACCACACCGCGGGATGGGCCTGCCCCCCAAGAAGGTATTGCCTTGAAGGCGGCGACAGGGAACGGCACCGCGATCGGACGGAGGCCCCAGGCCTACCGAAGCTCGCGCCGCCGGCGCCGTGCCCGATCGTGAGCAGTCAAGCCGCAGGGGCTACCGTCGGTCGTGCCCGGTTCTTCCGCCCTGCGGATCTCCGGCCTCGCGGCG
>RFIB01000231.1 GCA_003695625.1 Acidobacteriota bacterium
CCGCCGCCGCGCGAGGCCGGGCCGCCGCGGCAGCAGCCGCCCGTCGCGCCCCGGACCCCGCCGCCCGCATCGCCGCCGGTCGTGCCGGCGATGGTCGATGCGCGCCGGGCCGCGTCGATGCTCGAGCGGCTCGTCGGCGTCCGGCTGGCGGTCTGGGTCGCCGCCGCCGCGCTCGCACTCGGCGGGATCTACCTGACGGCGTGGGCGATCCAGCGGCAGTTCCTCGGACCGACCGGGCGGACCATCGCGGGCCTGCTGCTCGCCGCGGCGATGCTCGGTGCGGGCGAGTACTTCCGGACGAGAATCGCCCGCATCGCCGCCGCGCTGTCCGCGGCCGGCATCGCGGTGCTCGATGCGACGCTGCTCGCGGCGACGAGCCTGTATCACCTGCTGCCCGTCGCCGCCGGGCTGGTCCTGATCGGGCTGGCGACGGCGCTCGCGCTGATGCTTTCGCTGGTCCACGGTCCGATCGTCGCCGGCATCGCGCTCGTCGGCGGGTTCGTCACGCCCGCGCTGCTCGGCACCGGGGCGCCCGACTCGGCGGTGCTCGGCGTCTGGCTGCTCGGCCTGACCGCGGCGGTCGCGCTGCTGACGCGAAAGCGCGGCTGGGGCGTTCCCGCGGCGCTCGCCGCGCTGGCACTGACGCTGTGGATTCCCGCGTGGGCGCTGCTCGTCGAGCGTCCGACCGATCCGGTGCTCGGCGCGTTCCTGCTGCTGGTGCTCGTGCCGCTCGGCGCGATCGCGCGCGGCGCGGATCGGCCGCGCTGGCTCGTGCGCGGTGCCACGGGGCTCGCCGCCGCATCGGTGCTGTTCGGGGCGTTCGTCGTCACCGCACGTGGCGACTTCACGGGACTGTCGTGGACCTGGACCGGGGCGATCGCCGTCGCGCTGGTCGCCTACGGGCGGATCCTCGAGCGCGACGGCCAGTGGGTGCTCGGCGCGCTCGGCCCGCTCGGGGCGCTGCTCGTCTACTGGGCGTGGACCTCGGCCTCGGGAACGCCGGTCGGCACGCTGCCGGGGCGTGTCGGGCTCGATCTGGGACTCGCGCTGTTCGGCGCGGGATTCGCGGCGACGCTCGGATCGCACCGCCCCGCGCGGTGGGCCGCGCTGTCGGCGGCGAGCCTGCCCGCATTCCTGCTCGCGGGCTGGTGGTCCGGCGCGGCGTCGCCCCTCGGCGCGTCCTGGTCGTGGCCCGCGCTCGGCGCGGCGCTGCTGACGCTTCCCGCGCTGCGGCCGTTCGTGGGGCGCGACGACGACGAGGCGCGCGCCGCGCTCGGCACCTACGCCGCCGGCGCGGTCGCGCTCGTCGCGCTCGCCGCGGGGTTCGCGTTCCGTCGCGAGCTGATCTCGGCGGCGTGGGCGATCGAGGTGCTGGCGATCGGCGCGATCTGGTTCCGGATCCGCGTGCCGAGGCTGCGGTTCGCGCTGCTCGGGCTCGCCGGGCTCGTCACGGTCCGGCTGCTGGTCAATCCGGCGGTGCTGGACTATCCGCTCGGCCGCCTGCCGGTGTTCAATGCGCTGCTCTGGGGCTACGGCGTGCCGGCGGCGGCGTTTCTCGCCTGCGGCGCGATCCTGCGTCGCGGGGCGCGTGTGCGGGACGCGCGTCTGCTCGAGATTCCCGGCGTGCTGTTTGCCGTGCTGCTGGTCATCTTCGAGATCCGCCACGCGATCCACCGCGCGCCGCTCGGCCACGGTCTCGTCTCGCTCGCCGAGTGGGGGCTCGCCGCGGCCGTGCTGCTCGTCGCCGGCTGGCTGGTCGCCGAGCACGCGCCCCGCCTTGCGCGCGGTGATCTCGTGCCGTTCGGCCGCGTGCTCGTCTCGGCCGGGCTCGTGCTTGCGGTCCTCGTGCCGGCGATCATCCGCAATCCGCTGCACACCGGGGAAGCGGTCGGTGCCCGTCCCGTGTTCAACGCGCTCGTTCCGGGCCTGCTCGTCCCGGCCCTCGCCGCGCTCGCCTGCTGGTGGCGCCTTCCCGCCGACCGGTGGGGCGTGCGGCGCGCGTGCGGTGTCGTCGCAGGCGTGCTGGTGTTCGTCTGGCTGACGCTGGCGATCCGGCAGCTCTGGCACGGCACGGCGCTCGTCGGACGCACGCAGGAGGCCGAGCTCTACACCTACTCGGCGGCCTGGGTCGTGTTCGGTCTCGTGCTCTTCGCGTTCGGCGTGCGTGGCGCCAACGTCTCGCTGCGGCGCGCCGGGATGCTCGTGCTCGTGCTGGTGACGCTCAAGGTGTTCCTGGTGGACACCGCGCAGCTCGCCGGACTGTACCGCGTGATCTCGCTGATCGGCCTCGGCCTCGGTCTGCTCGTGATCGCGTGGGCCTGGCAGAGGTACGTCGAATCGCGGGGCGCGAACGCCGGTTCCGAGGAGGCCGACCGGTGACTCCACGAGTCGCGCTCGTCATGCTCGCCCTGGCACCCTGCCTGCCGGTGCGCGGTGCGGTCGAGTGGACGTTCGAGAGCAGGGAGCCGGGCTGGACGCTGATCGCGGCGGACGCCCGGATGATCGCCGAGACGGCGGACGGCGGTTCATGGGTGGCGTTCGGGCCTGAGCAGGGTTGGCTCGACGTCGCTGTGCTCCGCCCCCCCGTCGGGCGGCACGAGGTGGCGGTCGTGCGGCTCGACGAGGACGCGCGGCGCTACCGGCTGGTGCTCGACCTCGGGCCGGTGCCGGTGCGGCACCGGGCGCTGGTGGCGACGCTCGCCAGGCCCGGCAGCGTCGCGCAGGCGTCCGTCGAGGGCAGCGACGACGGCCGGACGTGGCGCGAGCTGGGGCGCGGCAGCCTTGTCCGTGTCGGCCGGGACGAACGGATGGCGCGCGACCGGATCGACTACGCGCCGGTGTCGGTCCGGTTCCTGCGGCTCTCCTGGCCTCGCGGCACCGCGCCGCTCGAGTTCGCCCATCTGGCGGTGGAGGCGGTGCGCGACGCGGAGCGCGCGCCGACGGTCGCCGCGCGGTCCGTCCCCGTGCCGGGCGGCGAGCCGCCGGGGTGGGTTCTCGCGCTGCCGGCGACGCTTCCGGTCGAGGCTCTCATGCTCGAGGGGGCGCAGCGCGCGACACCGGGCGCCGTCCACGCGTGGCGTGCGCGCGGCTGGCGACACGTCGGCTGGCGCGGCGCCGGCGGCGCCGAGGCGCCACGCACCGCGATCCTTCTCGGCGAGCCGGCCACCGCGGTGCGCGCCCGCGTGCTGCGCGTCGACCTGGCCCGGGCCGGGGAACGTGACGCGGACGTGCGCGCGACGGTGCGGGTCGAGCCGCTGTGGCTGCTGGTCAGGACGCGCGTGGCCGGCACGCACCGCCTCGTCCGCCGGCACGTCACGGAGCAGGCCGACCTGCTCTCCCAGTTCGAGCCCGGATCACCCGTCATGCGCGCCGCACCGCGTGCCGGCGATCCCGCGCGGTCCGCCCGCGAGGAACTCCTGGCGCTCGGAACGCCGGAAGTCGATCGCGACACCGTGCTGGCCTCGTGGGCGGTCGACCTTCCCGACGCACGTCCCGACCTGGCGCGCCTGACCGTGCCGCCGGCGATCCTGGCCGAGGCCGACGGCGAGCTGCGCCGGCTCGTGCTCGTCACGGCGGACAGGATCCTGCCTGCGCTGTCCGGCGAGGTGTTCGGCGAACCGGTCGCTGCCGAACGGCGGGTCGAGCCGGTCCCGCGGGAGGACGAGCCGGACCGTGCGGAGGCCGTCATCGAACTCGACGTGCCGGCCGGGGCCGTGCGCGAGCTGGAGCTGGTCGCGGCGCGACGTGCGTTCGACCTGCGCGTCAGTGTCTCCGCCGACCGCCCGACGCCGCCGGGGGCGCGGCCGCTCGCTCCCGCGCAGTCCCGGGCGTCGTGGTCGTGCGACACGAACGGCGCGCTGCCGTACTGTGTCGCGCACGTCGAGCTCGGCCCCCGGTTCCCCTGGTCGACGCGCGAGGTCCGACTGGTGCTCGAGGGGGGCGACGGCGCGCTGCCGCCGTCGCTGCGCGTCCGCGCCTGGCACGAGGACCCCGTGCTGCTGTTCGCGCCGCCCGCTCGCGGCGACGTGCGGCTCGCGCTGCTCGACCGCGCCATTCCGGAATCGTCTCTGCGCGCTGCGCCGGCGTACGCCTTCGACGTTCCCGTCGCCCGCGTCGATCCCGCATCGCGCCGGACGCCCCCGCCCGCGTATCCGAAGGGCCTGGTGCTGTTCGTCGCGCTGGTCGTCGTCGGTGCCATCGTCGCGTGGATCGTGCGGCGCAACCTGCCCGCACACGGCGGATGAGCCTCGCCGATCGCACCCTGGTCGAGCGACTGCTCGTGGCGGGACGCCGCGCAGGGTTCGTCGACACGGGGATCGCGCCGTGCGAGCCGTCCCGCTTTGCCGACCGGCTCGACGCGTGGCTCGCCCGCGGCGCGCACGGCTCGATGGCGTGGATGGCGCGTACCGCCGACGTCCGCAAGGACCTGCGCCGCAAGTGGACTTGGGCGCGCAGCGCTCTCGTCGGTGTCGCGCCATACCTGGCCGCGCCCCGCGATCGCACCCGCGCTCCCGGCCTGCTGCGCCATGTCGCGCGCTACGCGTGGGGCCGCGAATACCATGACGTGCTGCGGGCGCGGCTGCGCGACTGGGCCGCGCGCGCCGAGCAGATCCTCGGCGGACCGCTGCGCACGGCGGCGCTGGTCGACACGTCTGCGGTGCTCGAGCGCGAGCTGGCGTTGCGCGCCGGCGTGGGCTGGATCGGACGCAACACGTGCCTGATCGGCGAGCGCGGCGATTCGTGGCGGTTCATCGGCGTGCTGCTGGTCGACCGCGAACTCGCGCCGGAGCGCGAGCCGCTGGCCGAGCGCTGCGGGAGCTGCCGTGCGTGCCTCGACGCCTGCCCGACGGACGCGTTCGACGGGCCGTTCGAGCTCGACGCGCGTCGTTGCATCTCGTACCTGACGATCGAACATCGCGGCGCGATCGCGCCGGAGCTGATGGATGCCATGGGCGACTGGCTGTTCGGTTGCGACGTCTGCCAGGAGGTCTGCCCGTGGAACCGTCGCGTCGGTCCGGCTGACGATCCGGCGTTCGCGCCGCTGCCCGGGCTGGCCGGGGTCGATCTGCGCGCGCTGCTTGCCGCCGACGAGGACGAGATCCGCGCCTGGACCCGCGGCTCTCCGCTGCGCCGCGCGCGCCCCGCCGGCCTGCTGCGCAACGCGCTGATCGCGGCGGTGCACGCCGGACTTCACGACGACGCCCGCCGCGCCGCGCGCCGCCTGCTCGACCACGAGGACGAGGGCGTGCGCGCCGCGGCGCAGTGGGTGCTCGCCTCGCCGACGCAGCGGCGCCGCTAGGAGTCGCGCGCCAGTGCGTCGAGCAGCGCGGCGGTGCCGCGTTCGAGGATCGCCGGGCCGTGGGCCGGGAACAGGATGTCGGGGCGGATCTCCTCGGCGAGCATCCGCACGGTC
>RFIB01000232.1 GCA_003695625.1 Acidobacteriota bacterium
GTACCGGCTCGCCGACGAGCAGCTCCTCGCGCATGTACCGCGCCGCGAGAACCGGCGAGTCCACCAGCGTCGTCAGCGGGACCGGCGCGAACGTGACGCGTCCTGCCTCGCGGCGCACCGGACGCAGCGCGGTGGCGACCTTCCATTCCTCGGGCACGACGAGTTCGGGCGCGACGCGCAGCGCGTCGGGATCAGGGCCCTCGGGGTAGAGCAGCACCTGGTTCCAGGAGACGACCGCCAGCGCCGGCGTCGTCGAGGCGCCCGCCGAGTACTGCCCCCCGTCGATGGCGAGGAAGTCGAGCCGCACCGTCAGCGTGTCGGCACCCTCCGGCACCGTGACCTCGAACGCGAACGGATCGAGCGGGTCCCGCCGCCAGGCCAGCGTCTGTCCGCCTGCTTCCATCACGAGCCCCGCGAGGTTGGTCACCGGTCCCGTCGGCCCGTGCTCGCCGGGAATCCACTTCGGGTACACCAGCCGCAGCGGCCCGGGGGCGACCGGGATCTCCTCGCGCGCATGCAGCAGCTTGCGCGGCGCCTCGCGGGCATCGACGGAGAGCCGGATCGGCTCGTCCCGGCCCGCGGCGGCGAGTGCCGCCGAGGGAACGAAAGAAACGATGAGAGAGAGAAGGAGGGCGATTCGGGTGGGGTTGTGAGTGTTCATGACGCACAGGATAGCGTCGTGTCGGCGGACAGTGGCGCCCGCCGGGGGTTCTTCCCGCCGCTCGAACCGTTCGCGCTACCGGTCGTCGAGCGGATTCGCGTCGACCCGCAGCAGGCGCCAGCCGTCGCCGGCGCGAACCCAGGTCTCGGCGAGGGCCGACCTCGAAGACGAACGCTCGCCGTTCGGCCCGACGTAGCTCTCCTTGACTATTCTCCGCGTCGCCGCGTACTCGCCGAGGATGCGAATCTCGAGCATGCGCGTGTCGCGCTCGACCACGCGCCAGCCCTCGACCAGCCATCCGTCGATGCCTTCGAGCCACGATGCTCGGTCGATGAGCGTCTCGCTGCCGATCGTCCAGCGCGAGTACTCGACCGCCAGCTCGGCAGCGTACGCCTCGACGCCGCCGCCCCCGGGCTCTGTCGCAGCCGACAACCGGTCGATGGCGGCGAGCAGTTCCTATTCTCCCGCCGCCGATGGCGGATCTTCCCCTGTCCCGATCGCGCAGCCAGCAAGCAGCAAGGGGACGGCCAGCAGTCCGAAACGCGGTTTCATGGCGATCTCCTCTGGACGCATCGACGGTCGACGATCCGCTCGGTCAGATCCACCGTCGCACGCGCCGCCGGTACTCCTCGTAGTGCGCGCCGAACTGCTCGGCGAGTCTCCGCTCCTCCGCGCGCACGAATCGGCGGTCGAGCACCAGCGCGAGCGCCCACGGTACGACCAGCGCGCTCCACGCTCCCAGGAGCACGGCGAAGCCCAGCGCGATGAGCACCATCCCGAGGTACATCGGGTTGCGGCTCAGGCGATAGACGCCGCGAGTGACCAGCGCCGTGACGCGCGCGCCAGGACAGATCGGCGTTTCCGCGCGCTTGAACGCGCGGTCGCCGACCAGGACGAGAACGAGACCTAGGGTCAGCGGGAGCAGCCCTGCGAGTCGCCAGTGCATTCCCCAGCCGCCGCCGAGTGGTATCGCCACCGAACCGCCGGCCTCGAGCACCAGGGCGCCAAGCAGCAGCGCTGGCGGGCGCGGCCCGGACAAGCTTTCACCTCCATCAACCGCGGTCTTGGTTCTTCCGGCGAGATCCGTCATCCTGCGCGCTCCTTCGCAACGTACGCGCCAACATAGCGGTCGCCTGCGGGTGTGAGTGAGTCCGCACGCGCCAGATCGATCGTTCGAACCGGACAGGATCGGCGAGGAGCAGGGTAGGCGGGCTACCCGTTCCTGAATGCGCCCGGAGTCGCTCCGGTCCAGCGACGAAACGCGCGGTGGAACGAGCGGACCTCCGAGAACCCGAGCAGGAAGGCGATCTCCGCCAGACTCGCGCGCCCGTCATCGAGGAGCTCGACAGCGCGCTCGTGACGCAGCCGGTCGAGCACCGCGCGCCAGGTCGTTCCCTCGGAGCGCAGGTCGCGGTGCAGGCTGCGCACACTGCGCGCCATCGCGCGCGCCGCCTCCTCCGCCGACGGTACGCCGCCGGCCAGCCGGTCGAGCAACCAGGCGCGCAACCGCTCAGCGGTGGAGTCGTCCGCGGGCTCCCGTGCGAGCAGGGACGTCGCGTAGCGGTCGAGAAGCGCGACCAGCGACGGGTCGGCACGCCGGTTTGGCAGGTCGAGATCTTGACTCGGAAAGTGGATCGCATTGCGGGCGGCCGAGAAGCGCACCGGACAACCGAACACGCGCTCGTGCTCGGCAATCGATCGGGGCCGCGGATGGGCGAGGTCGACCCGTGTCGGCGACCATCCGGTTCCCGCGACCATCCGGCCGAAGCGGATCCACGTCGCGACGAGAAACTCTCCCGGCTGGCGCGGGACTGGCGAGCCGTCGGCCAGGCCGTGTGCGAGCGCGGCTTCCGCGTCGCCCACGTCGAGCACAAGGCGGGTCGTCGCATGGATCAGTCGTTGGTAGCGGCACGCGCGAGCGAACGCCTCGCCCAGCGTTGCGCTGCCGGTGACCGCGTACCCGTGGATCTCGAACGACTCGAGCGGCGCCGACTCCGCGACGTGCAGCCCGAGGTCGGCATCTCCGGCGCTCCGCTCGGCGAGGCGCCACAGCCGCATCATCGTCATGTGCGACACGCGTTCTTCGGGCTGCTCCAGCACATTGCGGCTCACGCCCACTTCGTGGAGCACCGGCGCGATCTCCACGCCGAGGGCTTCCAGTCCAGCGACGACTGGACGGAGCGCGCGGACAGTCAAAGTGGGGTGGGCGGCGGTCATCTCGCTCGGCAGCAACCGGGCCGTCGGGGCTCCGCGGGCCGGATCGCGCCACCGTATCGTGTTCTGTTCGACCGGTCCATTCGCGGCCCTCCCCCGCTGTCAACCTTTCCGCGATCCGGTCGTCCTGTGAAGGCGAGCGGGGGAGATCGGCCCGCCCGGACGGCCGATCCCGAGCGTTCCTTTCACCGACCCCGCCAAGGAGACCTGCCGATGACGACGAAGCGAATCCTGATCATCCTGGCGATTCTCGCCCTCGCGGCGCCGGTGCTGGCCGGCGGGCGCGGTGACCACCGCTTCCCCGGCCGGAACGTCGCCGATCCCGCCCCGGTGATCACTCCCGGAGACGACACGCCGTCGGACGACCCGGTGCTCGATCCGGCCGGCGACGCGGTCATCGACCCCGTGCTCGACCCGGCGGCGGAGCCTGGCACGGGTGACGTCGCGGACGACGACGGCCACGGCTGTCCGCCGCGTGCGCTCGTCGTCGTGGCCCGCTTCCTCGAACTCGACGAGGCGCAGCGCGAGACATGGCGCGGCCTGCTCGAGGAGCGCCGCAGCGCGGCCGAACCGCTGCGCGAACAGCTTGCCGCGGCACGCCGCGAGCTGGCCGATCTGCTCGGGCAGGGCGGCGCCGATCCGGCCGAGGTCGGCGAACTGACGCTGGAGATCCATCGGCTGCGCAGCGCGCTGCGCGACGTGCAGCAGCACTATGTCCAGGGCTTCGAGTCGATGCTCACCGACGAGCAGCTCGCGAAGCTGCAGTTCATCCGCCGCGCCGCGCGCGTGCAGAAGCTGGTCCCGGCCTTCCGTCGCGCCGGCCTGGTCGCCCCGCCCGACCGCCATCGCCCCTGACACCAACCGCACCCCGGGGAGCCGTGCGAGTCGGCTCCCCCGGGGGCGCGATGGCGGCGGGGAGCCTCTTCGTGGCTGTTGCCGGCGCCGTTCAGGATGCCGGCGCCATGTCGATCATGGCGTCTGCCTGTTTCGATGACGCAAGGACTCCTCACCGGTTCCGTTGCCGGGCACCGGTTCCATGACCTCGTCCGCCCCGATGTCGGGCACCGCGAAGCCGGCGCCGGTCGCGTCGAACTGCCGCGGTTGCCCGTCAATATCTGTCGCCGGCCAGTGTGGCGCCTCGATGTGTCCCCGGTCTATCAGGGGAGAGTCGATCCGCAGGTGAAAGTCACCCGCGTCGGGTGCCGCAAAGCGGGGAGCCAGTTCCAGGTTGTCCCAGGCATCGTCCAGGAGATTCACCTCGTAGACGCCCTGCAGAATGCGTGTCCCTTCATCGAGATAGGCAGCGGCACACCCGAAGAGGTCATTGCCCACAACGAGCGGATCGGTATGCACGTTGAGTCCGGGCTTTTCCGGACCTTCCTCGATGGCGAAGCCGCCGCAGTCGGCGATCACGTTGTTCCAGATCTCGGGACGGACGACTGCGATCGACGTGTTTGACGCATCTCCTTCCACGAGAATGCCCGAACCTCCGGCGCGGACGATGGTATTGCCGATGATCTCGACCGTGTTCTCGGCGCGCACAGTTTTCGACTCATGGTACGCTGCGGCAAATACGCGGATGCCTTCTTCCGATGGGCCGAGAATCGTGTTGGACGCGATGAGGCCGTGGACCAACGATGTTCCGGAGTTGTGCACGACGAACGACTCCAGATCCAGTCCGCGTAAGCCTCCTTGGATCAGATTGCCTGTGATATAGAGGTCAATATCGCACAAGACGCCTGTGTCGCAAAAAGTCGAGGCGGAAATCACGCTGTCGACTGCGCCACGGAAGACATTGGCGCGAAGAACGACGTTCAGGCGATTGAGATTGTAGGAGTCCGCCAGGATTGCGTGGTTGACGAATTCGTCGAAGTCGCAACGATCGACTTCCACCGTTTGCGCTGCATCACTGGCGTCTCCTGGGCCATCCAGGTACACATGGCGAGCTGTGTTGTTCTCGAACCGGCACCGGGACAGGCGCAGATAGTGGTCATCCCATGGCCTCATCCGCACGGCGGTCTGCGCATCGTGAAAAAGGAAACCGTCGAGCGCAATTGCTATCGCGTGGCTGTCGACCGCGGGGTCGCCGTCGGCTGGAGTCCAGGGCGTAGGCGATCCGGCGACGTCCCGTTCCCACGGAAACCGCTCCGTGCCCGCGAATCCTCCAAGCAGGCGGGCTCTCAAGAAGGGGGTCGAGACGGACTCGACGATGGGGCCGGCTGTCCAGACCTCCAGAGTCTGGCGTTCGCGGTCGCCGGGATGCTGCAGGGCGGCGGCTATGGTGGTGTACGCGTCTGCCCAGCTCAGGCCGGTTCCCCGGCCCGCGGCGTCAGGGTCGACGAACACGCGCCGGCCACAGGGAAACGTCCTGTCGGCGAAGCTGCGGGGGCGTCCCGATGAATCGGTTCCGAGGTCGGATTCCACGAGAGCGCCGGTCGTCGGGTCGGGATTCTGGGCCGAGACCACGTATCGGAACGCCTGGCCGGGGTCCGGTATCTCGCGGTCGACGGCAAGCGGTGTGGTGAGTTCCGTGAAGATGCACTCGCCGTTTCGGTAGAGACCAAACGAGGCGGGCTCCTGGTCGGTAGTCCACTCGATCCGGGAGGGGTCGTCGGCTGAAAACCGGATCGTGATGTCAGCGAGAGCCAGAGGCGGAGCGCACAGGAGCAAGCCGATCGAACAGGCCGCAATGGCGCGACGCTCCGGTAGTGCCACGCAACGAGGAGGAGAAAAAAGTGGACGGTAGTGTCGTGAACGGAACGAGAGCAAACCCATGGTCCAACCCCCCATGCTGGACTGAGGGATAGTACGCCATGTCATCCCCGGGGGGGCAAGCGCGCGAAGCGACGCCCGGCAGCGATCCCCACTGCGGTCGCGACCGCGCGCGCCCGCAGCGGGCTGGAACGACTAGCTCTCCAGCATCCGTTGTTCCACCGCTGCCTTCTCGATACGCGATGCCAGATCCTCGAAGTGCACCGGATCGCCAGCGAGCTTTCGCAGCGACGGCAGCGTGATCGAGTGCTGGCTGCGCGTGCGCCGGTCCAGCAGCGCTGTCGGTACCACGTGGAACTCCCACTGGGAGAGGTCGAGCGGATCGAGGGTGGCCTGCTCCTTGTGAGCGAGGATCGCGAACACGTAGACGTGTGCCTGGCGCCTCCGTTCGGGTGCCGAGCGATTCGAGGCCCTGTCCCAGGCGTGCGTCTTCGGGATGCGGAAACTGATCCGTGAGAGCCGGTCCTGATGCCAGCTCTGGATGTAGGCGGCCGACTTGACCTCGACACGGGTGCCGTCGGGCGCGGTCAGATCCCACGCGGCCCATTCGTCCCGCACGTCGTCGGCGACCCCCAGCGCCTGTGCTACCAGGAACTCGGCAAGGATCCCGCGCGTCGCGTTGCTGACGAGATCGGAGGCGCTCCACTGCCAGAAGTCGAGGACGCGGAAGCCCATCGGCCGGCGGTTGTCGTGGAAGCGCTCATCCCCCTGGAGTCTTTTCACGTCGATCGGGCCAAGATCGGTCATCGTGCGCTGTCCTGTTGACAGACGTGCGGATTGTCCGCCGTCGCGGCAAGTCTACGACACTCGCAAAGCTCGCCTTGTGCTCCGGACTGGCCCGCCGCGACAGGCAGTCCTCGCCGCATGCAGACGGCGGGGCGATCTGCTAGGGATCGCCTCGCCAGTGCATCGGTTCCTGCCCAGGGTGGCAGCTCAGTTGCAGGTCAACGAACAGTTGATGCCGTCGCAGGTGAAGTCGGCACCGCAGTCCTTGCAGCCGCGGTTCTTCTTCGCCTTGTCGTAGCGACAGCACGTCCGGGGCTGCGGGTCGCCCGTTCCGGGATCGATTCCGATCACGAGGGACAGGGCCGAGCCTCCGGGAGATCTTGCAAACCAGACATCCGTCTGCTATCGTTTTCTCCGCCCCCGATCAGGCGGGCGGAGGCGATCCGATGGCGTACACGCCCCCGGGCGAGACGCGGCGGCGGGTCTACCGCTGGGTGCGCGAGCGGCTGCTGGCGGGAGAGCCGCCGACGGTGCGGGAGGTCCAGCGGCAGTTCGGGTTCCGGGCGGTGGAGTCGGCGCGGGCGCACCTCGAGGCGCTGGTCCGCGAGGGGCTGCTCGAGAAGGCCCCGGGCCGCGCCCGCGGCTGGCGGCTGCCCGGCCCGCCGGGCGGAGGCGGCCCGCCGCGGCTGGTCCCGCTTCTCGGCCGCGTCCAGGCCGGCGACCTGCAGGCGGCGATCGAGGATCCGGAGGGCTGGCTGCCGGTCGGCTCGCGCCCGGCCGCCGAGGAGCTGTTCGCGCTGCGCGTCCGCGGCGAGAGCATGACCGGCGCGGGGATCCTGCCCGGCGACATCGTCGTCGTGCGCCGCCAGCCGGACGCCCGCCCGGGCGAGATCGTCGTCGCGCTGGTCGGTGACGAGGCGACGGTCAAGACGCTGCGCCGCCGCGGCCGGCGGATCGTTCTCGAGCCGGCCAACCCGGCGTTCGAGCCGATCGTGCCCGACCCGCGCGAACTCCAGCTTCTCGGCAAGGTCGTCGAGGTCCACCGCTACCTCGAGACCCCCGCCCTGGTCGAGCGGCCCCCGGCATGACGGGGACGGCAGGCGGCGGCGGCCGGCGCGTCCGGCCCGCCGCGGAGGATCGCCCACGATGAGCACCACCACCCACCGCGAGTCCGGCCCCGCCTCCCTCGACCGCACCGCCCTTGCCCGCCGCGGCGTGCGCTCCGCCCGCGCGCTGGCCCCCGCGCGCCCGCGGCGCGGCGCGTTCGAGCCGCGCTGGCGTCTTGCCGAGGTCTCCGGCCGGCTCGTCGAGCTGTCCGGCGAGGGACCGGCGGCGTGGCTGACGTTCGCCTTCGCGCTGGTCGCCGAATCGCAGCGACGCGGCGAGCCGGCGGCCTGGGTCACCGTCCGCGGCACGAGCTTCTACCCGCCCGACGCCGCCCGCGACGGCATCGACCTCGCCGCGCTGCCGGTCGTCTTCGCGCCCCACGCCACCGCCGCGGCGCGTGCCGCCGAGCGGTTGGTGCGCTCCGGCGGCTTCGGCGTCGTCGTGATCGATCTGGTCGGCGTGCGCCCCGAGCTGCCCCCCGCGCTGCTCTCGCGCCTCGCCGGCCTGGCCGAGCGCCACGAGGCGGCAGTGGTCTGCCTGACGGAAAAGCCCGCCGCCGCGCCGTCGCTCGGCCCGCTGGTCTCCCTGCGCTGCGAGGTCCGCCGCGACGACCCCGCCGGGCACGCCTTCACCTGCCGCGCGACGGCCCTGCGCGACAAGCGCCGCGGGCAGCCGTGGGCCGACGTCGAGGTGTGCCGTGGACCGGCTGGCCTGTGTTGACGTCCCGGCGCTGCCGCTCCAGCTCCTGCTGAGGCGCGAGCCGGGCTGGCGCGACGTGCCGGCGGTCGTCGTCGAGCGCGACCACCCGCAGGCGCGCGTGCTGTGGGTCAGCGAGGCGGCGCGACGCAGCCAGGTGCTGCCCGGCATGCGTTACGCGCAGGCGCTCTCGCTCGAGCGCGGGCTGCGCGCCGGCGTCGTCGAGCGCGAGGAGATCCGGCGCGGCGTCGCCGCCCTCGTGCGCCGGCTGCACGGCTTCGCGCCGCGCGTCGAGGCCGACGACGACGAGCCGGGGACGTTCTGGCTCGACGTCTCCGGCCTGCGCCGGCTGTGGCCCTCGGCGACGGCGTGGGCCGAGGCGGTGCGGCGCGACCTCGCCGCGGACGGCTTCCGCGCCTCGGTCGTCGTCGGCTTCACGCGCTTCGGCACGTTCGCGATGGCGCGCGTGACCGACGGCTGCCGCGTGTTCGCCGACCCCGCCGCCGAGCAGGTCGCCGCGCGCAACGTCCCGCTGGCGCGGCTCGACATCGACCCGGCGATGCGCGCGCAGCTCGCGCGGCTCGGCGTGCACACCGTCGGCGCGTTCCTCGAGCTGCCGGCGGGCGGCGTGCGCGAGCGCTGGGGGCCCGAGGCGCACCGCCTGCGGCTGCTCGCGGCGGGCGAGCTGCGGCTGCCGCTCGACCCGCGAGCCGTCGAGCGGCCGCTGCGCCGCACGCTCGAGCTCGAGCA
>RFIB01000233.1 GCA_003695625.1 Acidobacteriota bacterium
CCGGCCGGCGTCGGAGAACTCGCGCGGCGCGCGCAGGCCGGGGCCGAGGCGGTGCGCCGGCTCGCGCAGGACGGGCTGCTGTGCGTGCGGGAGATCGAGATCGAGCCGCCGCCGCTGCCGGTCGCCGAACTGCCCACCGCGCGGCCCGAGACGCTGACCGACGCGCAGCGCGAGGCGGTTGCCTGGATCGGCGAGCGTCTCGCGCGCGGGACGTTCCACCAGGCGGTGCTGTTCGGCGTGACCGGCTCGGGCAAGACCGAGGTCTACCTGCGCGCGGCGGAGCGGGCGCTGGCCGCGGGCCGGCCGGTGATCTTCCTCGTTCCGGAGATCGGACTGACGCCCCAGGTGGCGCGGGCGCTGTCGGCGCGGTTCGGCGAGGCGGTCTCGGTGCTGCACTCGGGAATGAACGACCGGCAGCGTTTCCGCGCCTGGCGCCGGGCGCGCGACGGCGAGGCGCGGATCGTCGTCGGGGCGCGGTCGGCGATCTTCGCGCCGGTCGAGCGGCCGGGGCTGATCGTCGTCGACGAGGAGCATGACGCCGGCTACAAGCAGGAGGAATCGCCGCGCTACCACGCGCGCGACCTGGCGCTGATCCGCGGGCGCGAGGCGGGTGCGGTCGTCGTCTACGGCTCGGCGACACCGTCGATCGAGTGCTGGTCGCGCGCGGGGCGCGCCGTGGCGGCGCTGCTCGAGCTGCCCGAGCGGGTGGGGGAGGGCCGCCTGCCGGAGGTCGAGGTCGTCGACATGCGGCGCGAGTTCCGCGAGACGAAGTCCGACGACCCGCTCTCGCGCCGGCTGACCGGCCTGCTCGGCGAGACGCTGGCGCGCGGCGAGCAGGCGATCGTGCTGCTCAACCGGCGCGGCTACACGCGGGCGCTGGTCTGCCGGGCCTGCGGAGAGGCGGTCTCCTGCGGAGACTGCTCGGTGCCGATGACGTGGCACAAGGTCGGCGGGAAGCTCCGCTGCCACTACTGCGCGGCGTCACGCCCAAGGCCGGAGAGCGGTCCTGCGTGCGGATCGGAGTACCTCGCCGACATCGGCAGCGGCACGCAGCAGATCGAGGAACTCGTCGCGGAGCGGCTCGACGGTGCGCGCGTGCTGCGGCTCGACCGCGATGCGGCGCGCTCGCCGGCGCGGCTGGCCGAGACGCTCGGCAGGTTCGCGCGCGGGGAGGCCGACGTGCTCGTCGGCACGCAGATGGTCGCCAAGGGCCATCACTTTCCGCGTGTGACGCTGGTCGGTGTGCTGTCGGCCGACGCCGGGCTGTGGCTGCCCGACTTCCGCGCCGCGGAGCGGACGTTCGCGCTGCTGATGCAGGTCGCCGGGCGCGCGGGACGCGGCGAGCGGCCGGGCCGGGTCGTCGTCCAGGCGCTCAAGCCCGAGCATCCGGCGATCGCGTCCGCGCTGGCCCACGACTACCGCGGCTTCGCCGAGCGCGAGTGGCGCGCGCGCCGCGCACTGCGCTACCCGCCCGCGGCGGCGATGGCCGTGCTGCTGGTGCGCGACGAGGACCAGATGCGCGCGTTCGAACGCGCCGGTGTCCTGCGCCGTGCGATCCACGACGCCGGCGAGGGGCATGTCGCCGTCATCGGCCCGGCCGTCGCGCCGCTGGCCCGGCTGCGCGGCGAGTGGCGCGTGCAGCTCATCGTGCGCGCCCTCAAGCGCCGCCGCCTCGCGCTCGCCCTGCGCGCCGGCCTCGGGCGCCTGCTTGGCGAGAGTCGCGTCATGCCGCGCTGGCTGTCGGTTGACGTCGATCCGGTGCAGGTGATGTAGTTTCGCCCGAGCGGGAGAGCGGAATCGTCCGGGTGCCCGTGGAACACAGCCTGCCTGCACCACGGGCGACGTCTGCGGCCGCAGGGAACGGCGAGCGGGGCAAGGAGGAGGGGCAATGCCGGTCTGGCTGGTCAGGGCGGGAGCTCACGGCGAGTTCGAGGAGAAGTTCCTCACGGAGAACCGCGTCTACGTGACGTGGGATGGCCTTGATGTGGATCTCTCCCGTCTTCCGGACCGGGAGGCGCTCCGCGTCGCGCTTTCCGAACGATTCCCGGACGCGAAGCCGAAGACCGTGCTCAACTGGGTGAGCCAGATCTGGCCGTTTGCGCACGAGATCGCCGTCGGAGACCTGGTCGTAACGCCCCTGAAGACCCAGAGGGCGATCCAGATCGGCGAATTCACCGGTGGCTATCACTTCGAGCCGTCCGGTCCGAATCCGTTCTTTCACTGGCGGCCGGTCACATGGGTAGGAGACGCGATACCGCGCAGCCACTTCGGGCAGGACCTCCTGTATTCGTTCGGCGCATTCATGACGCTCTGCCGGATCCAGCGAAACAACGCCGAGGAGCGGATCAGGACGATGCGCGTCAGGAACTGGCAGCCGGAGACTCTCGTCGCGGTTGCGGGAGCCGATCCGGCTCCGGCAACCGGACAGCCCGAGCAATCGACGGATTCGGAGGAGTCCATCGATCTGGAGGAGGCGGCTCGGGACCAGATCGCCAGGCTGATCGAGGCGCGCTTCAAGGGTCATGCGCTCACGCGACTTGTCGAGGGGATCCTGCGTGCCCAGGGATACCTGACGTGGCGCAGTCCGGAGGGTTCGGACGGCGGAGCTGACATCCTGGCTGGCGCTGGCCCGCTCGGCTTCGGCCAGCCGCGCCTCGTCGTCGAGGTCAAGTCCGAGAGCGGTCCGATCGACCGACCGACGGTCGACAAGCTGATCGGAGCGGTGACCAAGTTCGGTGCCCAGGAGGGGCTGTTCGTCGCCTGGGGCGGCTATCGCAGGAACGTCCAGAAGGAACTGGCCGCGAGTTTCTTTCGCGTCCGGCTCTGGTCGCAGAGCGAACTCCTGGAGGCTCTGTTCAAGCATTACCAGGATCTGGATGATGACCTCAAGGCGGAGCTTCCTCTCAAGAGGATCTGGAGCGTTGCGCTTCAGGAGGACTGATCCCGGGCGCCCGTCAGCCCGCAAGCCCCGCCAGGGATTCGACGCAGTCTCTCGCGGAACCGGGGGATCGACGTGACGCAGGACTCGAGACATGACGCGGCGCTGCGCCGCCTTTCGGCCATCCTGGCCCGGCGCGGTCAGGACCGGTCGCTCGACGGGATGATCGCCGCGCAGAAGGACGTGCGCGCGAGGTTCGCGCCGATCTTCGCTCCGGAGGCACTTTCCGAGCTGACCGCCGACCAGATGCGCGCCTTTCTTTCGTACCGCAACAACCGCCACTGGAAGGGGCTCGACCGGCTCGGCCCGTCGATCACTCGCGACATGGATGCGCTCCGGCAGGCCCTGCGCGAGCTGCTCGACGAGTCGCGACCGATCGCCGAGCGCCTCGATGCGCTGCTGCCCCGGGGGCGGGCGCGCGTCCGCCGGCTCGGCAAGGCGGTGCTGACGCCCATCCTGCTGATCGTGTACCCGGACCGGTACGGTGTCTGGAATGCCGTCGTCGAGAGCGCGATGCAGACGCTGGGAATCTGGCCCGAATTCGAGCGGGGACTGTCGGTAGGCAGGAAGTACGAGCGGCTCAACTCGCTCATGCTGCGCATCGTATCCGACCTGGCCATCGATCTGTGGACCCTCGACGGTCTCTGGTGGCGCGTCGAGACCGTCGCCACCGGGGAGAACGAGGAGGCAGGCACGGACGACGAGCTGTCGGTAGACGAGGCACCTGCCGACGATGCCGCAGATGAGGACCGGGCGTGCGTGTTCGGTCTGGAGCGGTACCTCCACGAGTTCCTGCTCGACAACTGGGACGCGACACCGCTCGGGGCCGAGTGGGAACTGCTCGAGGAGGAAGGCGACGTCAACGGCTACGGGTCGGAGCGTCCGACCCCGGTCGGTCGCATCGATCTGCTGGCGCGTCATCGCCGCGAGCCGCGGTTGCTCGTCGTCGAGCTCAAGCGCAACCAGGCCTCGGACCGGACGGTCGGGCAGATTCTGCGGTACATGGGCTGGGTTCGCGAGAACCTCGCAACGGACGGCGAGGCGGTCGAGGGGCTGGTGATCGCGCACGAGGGAGACGACAGGCTGCGCTACGCGCTGAGCGGAGTTCCCGACGTGCGGTTCATGCGCTACGAAGTCGAGTTCCGGCTCCGGGAGGTCTGACCCGACGGCCCGGCATCGTTTGCAGCGCGCCACTCCGCGAGCAGCTCGAGCCACCGCCGTGCACTCTCGGCGTCGTACCGGAACTTTCCGCCCGGCAGCAGGCGCGCCATGTCGTCGGGGTGGTTGTCGGACAGCCACGGCAGCAGATCGTCGAACGCCTGCCGGATTCTCCGCGCCGTCTCGTCGTCGAAGTTCGCCGGACGGGTCTCGGCGATCAGTCCGTCCTCGAGAACGAAGCGGGTGCCCTTCCCGTAGCGCACCTCGGGAATGCCGAGCGCCTCGAAGAACCGGCTGCGCTCGATGATCGAGTCGACGACGATCGTGTTGCCCTCGACGCGGATCCCGCGGAACTCGAGCCGGGCACCGAGCGTCGCGTCCCATTCCAGAAGGCCACGCAGCGCCTCCTTTCCCCGGATCGGATCCTGTCCCGGGAGAAGGAAGACAGTTTCGCGTGTGTGGAGAGCCAGCAGCCCGTCGACGTCGCCCGCCTCATGGAGCTGCTGGTAGCGGCCGAGCAGATCAGTCGCCCCCGGGCCTTGATGGCAGCCCGCAACAGGGACGAGCGTCGCCAGTGCCAGGACGATGCAGCGCGTGCGCACGATTCCGACACCTCCCGCCGCCGAAGAACGGACCGGCGCAGTGTCTCCCGCGAGACCGTCCCGGGTCAACGGGGCGCGAAGGCGTTGTACGATCTTCGGCGTCGTCGCGCACCGGCTGCAGGGAGGACCGTGATGAAGGTCGAGTTCCGGGGCAGGACGCTTGTCGTCGGCATCGTGATCGTCGGTGCGCTGCTGGCGCTGCGCGTGGCATCGCTCGGCGAGTCCGACGATCCCGATCTGCGGCGCGCCGTGCGGATCGAGCTGCTCAGCCGGCTCGGCGCGCGCACCGGCGAGGACCTCGAGAACCTCGCCCGGCCCGGCGGGCTGACCGCGGAGGCGGCGCGCGAGCTGCTGCGGCGCGTCGATCCGACCGACATCGAGATCCACGCGCTCGCCGTCAGCCGGCCGCTGCTGTCGATGGCGAGCTGCGAGAAGGTCGTCGTGCGCGTCGATTTCAGCCTGCCGGAGGCCGAGCCGCAGCGTGAGTACTGGCGCTTCGAGCACTGCGTCGGCTCGGGCTGGAGGAGGGCGGGCCGCACCGGCGCGCTGTCGTAC
>RFIB01000234.1 GCA_003695625.1 Acidobacteriota bacterium
ACGCCGGCCGATGGTGCATCGCACGAGATCTCGTCCGCACGAGTTCGCAAAGATGGAGGCGTTGCGGTTGCGGAATCGGCGCCCCAAGGGGCGCCGCTACGGACGCCGATGGTGCGCTGCGCGTGATCCAGTCCGCACGGCGTCGCGAGGATGGAGGCGTTGCGGTTGCAGGGTCGGCGCCCCGACGGGCGCCGTCACGTCCGGCGGGGGCGGAGCCGGGGCAGCATGTACGGCACGGCGCGGCGGTAGGCCTCCCAGCGCGCGCCCCAGCGGCGGCGGCTGCGCGCCTCCTTGTGCAGCGGTCCGAGCACGCAGTAGGCGGTCCACGCGCAGGCGAGCGCCAGCTTGTCGAGCGTCAGTACCGGGCCCGCCCAGAGCAGGACCGCGTACGCGAGGTACATCGGCTGGCGCACGTGCCGGAACGTCCCGCGCGTCGGCATCGCCGGGTACGCGACCCGCCGGCCGCGCAGCACCGCCAGCCAGCCCGCGGCGCCGCTCTGCAGCCCGAGCCCCGCATCGACCATCGAACGCGCGAGCAGCAGCCAGCCCGCGGCGAACACGCCGCAGGCGATCCAGAACGCGGACCCGGTCACCCGCCACAGCACGACGCCCGACGGCGACCACAGCTCGAACGCGGCGAGCATCTGCAGCGACGAGACGGTCGCGAACACGGTCGGCACCAGGTCCGCGCCGAACTCGTCCGGCAGCAGCGCGGCGAGCCGCGCCCGCCCCGCGCTCCCGAGCAGCCAGGAGTGCAGCAGCGGGAACTGCGCGATCAGCGCGCCGTCGGCGACGAGCGTGCCGAGCCCGTGCAGCCGCCCGAGACCGCTGCGCATCCCGGTGAACAGCCCGACCGCCATCGCCGCCACGCCGGCGACGAACGCGGCGTGGCACGTGACGCCCGCGCCGAACGCCCACAGGACGCGTCGCGCGCGCCGGGTCACGACGGCTCCGCCCCGGTCGCGACCGGTTCGAGGACCAGCTCGACGTGCACGGTCACCTCCGGAGCAACCTTCATGAACATCACCCGCGGCGGCTTGATCCCGTAGTGCGTCATGTCGAGCGGCGCGCTGCCCGTCACGCGCCACCCGCCGCCGTCGGTCGGCTCGAGCACGACGTCGAGCGCGAACGGCCGCTGCTGGCCGCGGATCGTCATCGTGCCGCCGGCGCGGGCGCGGATCGTCCCGGTCCCCGCGTCGACCTTCACGTCGCTGACGCGGGCCAGCTCGAAGCGGATCGTCTTGTGCGTGTCCGTCTCGAGCACGCGCCACATCTTGCGGTTGCGCGCGCCGATCCCGGTGTCGAGGCTGCCCGCCTCGACCTCGACCCACGCCTGCGGCCCGCGGTCCGGCGCGGCCGGGACGAAGCGCACCTCGCCCCGGACCTTGTCCGACTCGCCGCCGAACCCGTGCAGGGTGCTCGACGCATCGAACCGGACGTGCGACGTCCCCGGCACGACGCGGTAGGTGACGGCGGAGTCGCCGGCGGCCACGGCGGCGAGGCCGCCGATCAGGGCGGCGGTCAGGATCACGGGCAAGCGGAAGGGCAGATGCTTCACGAGTGCGGCCTCCGTCGGCGGCGCGGCAGACGGCTCTCCCGCGCGCGCTGCGCCCGGCGGATGCGGGCGCGGCTGGTCCCCTTCCCCTGACACTGTTTCGCGACGGCCGGCGCACCGGGCGGCGGCCCGACCGGGGGCCGCGGCGCGCAGGGCCGGCGGCCCGACGCGGAGTATAGGTCCCGCCCGCGAGGCGCGCCCATGCGCCGGATGCCGGACGCGGTGCGCAACCCGCTTGCCCGAAACACGATGCGCGGCGAGAGTGCCCCCATGACACCCCCCTCCCGCGGCCTGTCGGCACTGACCACGGGCCTGCTGCTGGTCGCGACGCTGGCCCTCGCCTGGGAGCACGCCCGCCTCGGGATCGATCCCGAGAACCGCGCGCTCAAGAGCGTCGGCACGCCCGACGCCCGCCGGATGGCGGCGCGCGTCGCCGCGTTCGGCGACGAGCGGGTGATCGTCGCCGCGGTGCTCGCCCGCGACGGGGCGGCGCCGGGCGACCCGTGGCCGACGCTCGATGCCCTCGCCGACGCCTGGCGGGCGCTGCCCCCGGTCGAGACGGTCGCCGAGCAGGCGACCGACCGCGACGACCTGGCCGTCGCCGCGATCGTGCTCCGGCCGCGCGCCCGCGAGGACGTCGGCGCGCTGCTCGACGCGCTCGCGCGGGCGGCGGACGGCGTCGTGCCGGACGACCTGCGTCTCGTGCTCACCGGCCTGCCGGCGGCCGAGCTGGCCGTCGCGCGGGCGGTCGCCCGCGAGCAGCGGCGCGTCGTGCCGGTCGCCGGGCTGGTGCTGTTCGCCCTGCTCGCGCTGGCCTACCGCAGCCTGCGCCTCGCCGCCGCGGCGTTCGTCCCCGCCCTGGCCGGGATCTTCTGGACCGGCGGGCTGTTCGCCCTGCTCGGCCACCGGCTCGATCCGATCGCCTCGCTGCTCGAGCCGGTGGTGCTCACCGTCGGCGTCGCGGGCGCGGTGCACCTCGTCGAGGCGTTCCGGCTCGCGCGCCGCGACGGTCTCGACCGGCGCGCCGCGGCCGAGGCGGCGGTGGCCGGGATCGCCTGGCCGGCGCTGCTGACGACGGCGACGACGGTCGCGGGCTTCCTCGCGCTGACCGTGCACGCCATCCCGGCGGTGCGCGGCTTCGGCCTGTTCGCCGCCCTCGGCGCGGCGCTGGCGACGACGCTGACG
>RFIB01000235.1 GCA_003695625.1 Acidobacteriota bacterium
CGGCCCCGGGTCGGGAACGATCGGGCCGGTGCTCGCGACCGGCAGGTTGCTGACCCAGAACGCGATGCCGAACGACTGCAGCGCCGAGAGGATCACCGTGCCGTAGCGCGTGTACTGCGTGATCTTGCGCCGGCCGACCTCGCCTTCCTTCTGCAGCCGCTCGAGGTACGGCCAGACCACGGCCAGCAGCTGGAGGATGATCGAGGCCGAGATGTACGGCATGATCCCGAGCCCGAAGATCGTCATCTTGCTGAAGTTGCCGCCGGTGAACACGTCGACCATGCCGAACACGCCGCCCGCGTTGGACGCGAACCACTCCTGCAGCGCCGACGCGTCGATGCCGGGCAGCGGGATGTACTTGCCGACGCGGTAGACGGCGAGCAGGCCGAGGGTGAACAGCACCCGGCGGCGCAGGTCCTCGATGCGGAAGATGTTCTGCAGGCTCTCGATCATGCTCAGTCCGCCCGTCCCTCGTCGCGCGCTCAGCCGCCCAGGATCTGGACGCTGCCGCCGGCCGCCTCGACCTTCTCCCGGGCCGCGGCGCTCGCCGCGTGCACCTGGACCTTCAGCGCAACGGCGATCTCGCCGCTGCCGAGCAGCTTGACGCGCCGCGTCTCGGACCGCTTGAGGATCCCCCGTTCGGCCAGCGTCTCGGGCGACACCTCGGTGCCGGCCTCGAATCCGGCGAGCTGGCCGACGTTGACCTCGGCGAACTCCTGCCGGAACGGGTTGTGGAAGCCCCGCTTGGGCACACGGCGCACGAGCGGCATCTGGCCGCCCTCGAAGTACCACGCCCGGGAGTACCCGGACCGGGACTTCTGGCCCTTGTGCCCGCGCCCCGCGGTCTTGCCGTGGCCGGAGCCGGGCCCGCGGCCGACCCGCTTGCGCGGACGCGTCGCTCCGGGCGCCGGGCCGATGTCATGCAGTCTCATCGTCTGCTCCGCTCCGCGCCTGTCAGCGCGCCTGCTGTTCCGACTCGTCGACGATCTCGACCAGGTGCGGAATCGCCGCAACCATGCCGCGCACCGCCGGATTGTCCGGCTTGACGACGACACGGTGCATCCGCCCGAGGCCGAGCGCCGCGAGAATGCGCTTCTGCTTCGCCGGCCGGCCGATTCCGCTGCGGATCTGCCGGATGCGGATCTGCCTGCTCGCGCTCATCGCCCGCTCTCCGCGGCCGCGCCGCCGGCTTCCAGCGACTCGACCGGAATCCCGCGCAGCCGGGCCACCTCGTTGACGTCCCGGAGCTGCTGCAGCCCGTCGAACGTCGCCCGCACCACGTTGTGCGGATTCTGCGTCCCGATGCACTTGGTCAGCACGTCCTGTACGCCGAGCGTCTCGAGGATCGCGCGCACCGCGCCGCCCGCGATGACGCCCGTTCCGGGCGACGCCGGCTTGAGCAGCACGCGCCCGGCGCCGTGGCGGCCGACCACCATGTGCGGGATCGTCGTGCCCTTGAGCGGGACCCTGATCATGTTGCGCTTGGCCTTCTCGATCCCCTTGGCGATCGCCGACGGGACCTCCTTGGCCTTCCCGGCTCCGAAACCGACGGACCCCTTGCCGTCACCGACGACGACGAGGGCGGAGAACGAGAAGTTCTTGCCGCCCTTGACGACCTTGGTGACGCGATTGATGAAGACGACCTGGTCCCGCAGGTCCGAGGCCTCCCGACTTCTACCGAATCCCACTTCGACCTCCGCGCTGAGAGGCGGCCCCGGTCAGAACCGGAGCCCGCCCTCCCGGGCCGCTTCCGCCAGGGCCTTGACCCGCCCGTGATAGAGGTATCCGCCACGGTCGAAGACGACCGTGTCGATCCCCTTCTCCTTGAGCCGCTCGGCGATCCGCGTGCCGACGACCTTGGCTGCCGCCACGTTGCCGCCGTGGCCGATCTCGCCCCGCACCTCCGGATCGAGAGTCGATGCCGCGGCGAGGGTGACGCCGTTGAGGTCGTCGATCGCCTGCACGTAGATGTGCTTCAGGCTGCGGTACACCGCCAGCCGCGGGCGGTCCGGCTGCCCGGAGACCCGGGACCGGATTCGCCTGCGCACCTTGAGCCGCGCCTTCTTGCGGTCCTTCTTCGCGTACATCGCTGCGCTCTCCGCTCTCGAACCGTCGCTACTTGCCGGCCGCCTTGCCGGGCTTGAGCGAGATGCGCTCGTCCCGGTACCTGATGCCCTTGCCCTTGTAGGCATCCGGTGGCCGGATCGCGCGCAGGTTCGCGGCCACCTGGCCGATCTTCTGCTTGTCGATCCCGTTGAGGATGATCGTCGTGTTGCGGTCCTCGACCCGGGCCGAGATCCCCTCGGGAAGCGGGAACTCGACCGGATGGCTGTAGCCGACCGAAAGCGTCAGGGCGTTGCCCTTCGCCTCCGCCCGGTACCCGGTGCCCACGACCCGCAGCACGCGCTCGTATCCCTCGGTCACCCCGTGCACGGCGTTGGCCAGCAACGCGCGCGTCAGCCCGTGCAGCGCCCGCTGCGGCTTGCTGTCGTCCCGGCGCGAGAGCGTCGCCACCCCGTCCTCGACCTTCAGGCTGATGCCGTCGGCGACCGGGACGGTCAGCACGCCCTTGGGGCCCTTGACCTCGATCTCGCCGCCCTTGTCGGTCAGCGTGACGCCGGCCGGCAGGGTGACGGGTGTCAATCCGATTCGCGACATCGCCGGGTCCTCACCAGATGTTGCAGACGAGCTCGCCGCCGACACCGAGCCGCCGGGCCGTCCTGCCGTCGACCACGCCCCGCGACGTGGACAGGATCGTGATTCCCATCCCGCCGAGCACGTCGGGGATCTCCTGGCGGCCGACGTAGATCCGCCGCCCGGGCTTCGAGACGCGCTCGAGCCCGTTGATCACCTTCTCGCCCTCGGGGCCGTACTTGAGCTCGATGTGCAGGACTCCCTGGCGGCCGTCCTCCTCGTGACGGAAGCCGCGGATGTAGCCCGCATCGAGCAGGATCTGCGCGATGTCCCGCCGCATCCGCGACGAGGGCATCGAGACCGTCTCGTGACCGGCCATCAGCGCATTGCGCAGCCGCGTCAGCATGTCCGCAATCGGATCAGTCATCGACATCGAATCAGTCCTCTCCGCAACTCGCCTGTCCTGCGAGACCCGCGCGCCTAGCGCGCGAACGGCATGCCGAGCCGGCTCAGCAGCGCCCGCGCCTCCTGGTCCGTCCTGGCCGACGTGACGATGGTCACGTTCATGCCGATCGCCCGCTGCACCTTGGCGTAGTTGACCTCCGGGAAGATCAGCTGGTCGCGGATCCCCAGCGAGTAGTTGCCGCGGCCGTCGAACGCCTTGGGCGAGATGCCGCGGAAGTCGCGCACCCGCGGCAGCGCCAGGTTGATCAGCCGGTCGAGAAACTCCCACATCCGCTCCCGGCGCAGCGTGACCGCCACGCCGACGGGCATGCCCTCGCGCAGCTTGAAGTTGGCGATCGACTTGCGCGCGTTGCGCACGGTCGGCTTCTGGCCGGCGATCTGCGCCAGCTCCTCGATCGCCTCCTCGAGCAGCTTCGGGTCCCGAGACGCCTCGCCGACGCCCATGTTGATCGAGATCTTGTGCAGCGTCGGCACCGCCATCGGGTTCCTGTAGCCGAACTCCTCGACGAGGGCCGGGCGGACCTCCTCGTCGTAGAGCTTGCGCAGCCTCGGTACGTAACTCATCTCGTCTTCCCTCAGCGGTCGAGCTCGGCCCCGGAGCGACGCGCGATGCGCACCTTGCGTGCCCGGCCCGCGTCCTGGGCGAGGATCTTGTGGCCGACGCGCGTCGGACGGCCGCTGGTCGGATCGATCAGCATCAGGTTCGACAGGTGGACCGGCGCCTCCTGCTCGATCACGCCGCCCTGGATCCCCTTCTGCGGGTTGGGCCGCGCGTGCTTCTTGACGATGTTCACACCCTCGACGATCGCCCGCTGCTTGCGGCGATCCACGCGCAGGACGCGGCCCTTCTTGCCCGCGTCCTTGCCGCTGATCACCTGGACCTGGTCACCCTTGCGGATACGCATCGCTGACCTCACAGCACTTCGGGGGCGAGCGAGACGATGCGCATGTAGTTGCGCTCGCGCAGCTCCCGCGCCACCGGACCGAAGACACGCGTTCCGATCGGGTCTCCGGCATCGTTGACCAGCACGGCGGCGTTCTCGTCGAACTGGATGTAGCTCCCGTCGCGGCGGCGATGCGGAGCGCGCGTGCGCACGATCACCGCCTTGACGACGCTGCCCTTCTTGACGGTGCCGTCGGGGCTGGCCTCCTTGACCGAAGCCGTCACGACGTCGCCGAGCCCGCCGTACTTGCCGGCGTTTCCGCCGCGGAGGCGGATCGCCATGATCTTCTTCGCCCCCGAGTTGTCGGCGACGTTGAGGATCGACTGCATCTGGATCATCGGGTCACCTCACTCCGGGCGCTGCGCGGCGCCCTCGGGACGGGCGACGATCCGGCCCAGCCGCCAGCGCTTGCGCGCCGAGAGCGGCCGGCACTCGACGATCTCCACCTTGTCGCCGATGTCGCAGATCTCGCGCTCGTCGTGGGCCAGGAACCCCTTCGAGCGCTTGATCACGCGCTTGTACAGCGGGTGCTTGACGAGCCGCTCGACCTTGACCTTGATCGTCTTGCGGCCCGGCTTGCCGACGACAACGCCGACCTTCCGCTGTCCGTGACTGCGCGCTGCCGATTCAGCCATCACTGGGTCTCCTCGACGGCGTGGCGCTCCCGCTGCACCGTCAGCGCCCGCGCCAGGTCGCGGCGGGTCGCCGACAGCTGGTGCGGCTTCTCGAGCTGGCCGATCGCCTGCTGCACGCGGAGGTTGAACAGCGCCTTGCGCAGCCCGTGGATCTCCCGCGCCAGTTCGTCGTCGCTCAGGTCCCTGAACTTCGTCGCCTTCATCTGCCCGACTCCCCTCGTCAGCCGAGCTGCCGGCGCCGCACGAAGCGGCACGGAATCGGCAGCTTGGCCGCCGCGAGCCGCATCGCCCGCTCGGCCACTTCGGGGGCCACGCCCTGCATCTCGAACATCACCTTGCCCGGCTTGACCACGGCCACCCAGTGGTCCGGCGCTCCCTTGCCCTTGCCCATCCGCACCTCGGCCGGCTTGGACGTGACGGGCTTGTCGGGAAACACGCGGATCCAGATCTTGCCGCCGCGCTTGACCGCGCGGGTCATCGCGATTCGGGCCGCCTCGATCTGGCGCGCCGTGATCCAGCCGCGGCCGACGGCCTTGAGGCCGTACTCGCCGAATGCGACGGTCGAGCCCCGCTGGGCCTTGCCGCGCATCCGCCCCCGCTGCTGCTTGCGGAACTTCGTTCGCTTGGGCTGCAACATCGTCGTCGTCCTCGCGGTGCGTCAGCGCGCCCGGACCCGCTCGTCGCGGGCTCCCGTCGTCTCACCCTTGTAGATCCAGCACTTGACGCCGATCACGCCGTAGGTCGTCCTGGCCACCGCCATGCCGTAGTCGATGTCCGCACGCAGCGTGTGCAGCGGAAGCTGCCCGACCAGGTACCACTCCGCGCGTGCGATCTCGTGTCCGCCGAGACGGCCCGCGCAGCGGATCTTGATTCCCTTGGCCCCGAAGCGCTGGGCCGACTCGACCGCCTTGCGCATCGCGCGCCGGAACGCCACGCGCCGCTGGAGCGCCGCGGCGATCGACTCGGCGACGAGCTGGGCATCCAGCTCGGGCTTGTCGACCTCGCGGATGTTGATGAACACGTCGCGGCCGGTCTCCCGCTTGAGCTGGTCGCGCAGCCGGTCGATCTCGGCCCCCTTGCGGCCGATGATGATCCCGGGGCGCGCCGTGTGCAGCGTGACCTTCAGCTTGTGCTCTCCGGCACGCTCGATGTCGATGCTCGAGATGCCGGCGTGGAACAGCTGCTTCTTGAGGCGCCGGCGCAGCTCGAGATCCTCGTGGAGGTACTCGGCGTAGCGCTTGTCCTCGAACCAGCGGCTCTTCCAGTCCTTGATGTAGCCGAGCCGGAAGCCGTACGGGTGAACCTTCTGTCCCATCGTCTGTCCCCGCGTTCAGCCGCGTCGGCGGCGTCGGCCCGGCTCACGAACGTCGAGCTGGACCGTGATGTGGCTGGTCTTGCGCTTGATCGGGAAGAACCGACCCATCGAGCCGGCCCGTCCGCGTCGCTGCGACGGCCCCTCGTCGACCCACGCCCGGACGACGTAGAGCCGGTCGATGTCGACGCGCTCCTCGCGCTGCTGGGCGTTGGCGATCGCCGAGTTGAGCAGCTTCTCCGTCGCACGGGCCACCCGACGCCGCGAGGCGCGCAGGATCCCCAGCGCGTCCCCGATGTCCCGGCCGCGGATCTGGTCCACCACCAGCCGGGCCTTCTGCGGGCTCGCCTTGAGGTACCGCACCGTTGCCTGCGAGATCATGGCGCTCCGCTCCTCCTGCATCACCGGCGAGCCTTCTTGTCCTTGCCGCCGGAATGCCCCTTGAACGTGCGCGTCATCGCGAACTCCCCGAGCTTGTGCCCGACCATGTTCTCGGTGACGTAGACCGGGATGAACCGGCGGCCGTTGTGAACAGCCAGCGTATGGCCGACCATCTCCGGGGTGACCGTCGAGCGCCGCGACCAGGTCTTGATCACGCGGCGGTCGTTCTTCCTGTTCGCCTCGTCGATCTTCTTGAGCAGGTGCTCATCGACGAACGGCCCTTTCCAAAGCGAGCGTGCCATCGGCCGCGCCTCCGTCCTACTTGCGCCCGCGGCGGCGGACGATGAACCGGTCCGTGCGCGGGTTGTTGCGGGTCTTGTGGCCCTTGGTCGGCACGCCCCACGGCGTGACCGGATGCCGGCCGCCCGAACTCTTGCCCTCACCGCCGCCGTGCGGGTGGTCGATCGGGTTCATCGCCACGCCGCGGACGTGCGGCCGCTTGCCGAGCCACCGGCTGCGCCCCGCCTTGCCGATCGACACGTTGCCGTGGTCCGCGTTGCCGACCTGGCCGACCGTCGCCCGGCAGTCGATCAGCACCGAACGCACCTCGCCGGACGGCAGCCGCAGCTGGGCGTAGCGCCCCTCCTTGGCCAGGATCTGCGCCGATGCCCCCGCGCTGCGCACGAGCTGGCCGCCCTTGCCCGGCCGCAGCTCGACGTTGTGCACCATCGTGCCGAGCGGGATCCGCGCCAGCGGCAGGCAGTTGCCGACGACGATGTCCGCATCGGGCGAGGAGATCACCTCCTGCCCGACCTGCAGCCCCGCCGGCGCGAGGATGTAGCGCTTCTCGCCGTCGACGTAGTTGATCAGCGCGATGTTCGCCGACCGGTTCGGATCGTATTCGATCGTGGCGACGCGCCCGGGCACGCCGTCCTTGTCGCGCTTGAAGTCGATCACCCGGTACCGGCGCTTGTGCCCGCCGCCGCGGTGCCAGACCGTCACCCGCCCGCGGTTGTTCCGTCCCCCGCTGCGGGTCTTGCCCTCGAGCAGCGGCTTGTGCGGGGTCTTCGTCGTCACCTCGGAGGAGACGTTCACCTCCATCTGGCGGCGCCCCGGGGAAGTCGGCTTGAACTTCTTCACTGGCATCTCAGTCGCCTCGGTTCACCGTGGGCCTCAGCCCTCGAGGAAGTCGATCGTCTTGCCGCCCGGCTTGAGCGTGACGTAGGCCTTCTTGAACGAGGAGCGATAGCCGAGCGAACGGCCGTAGCGGCGCTTCTTGCCGCGCACGTTGACCGTACGCACGTGCGCCACCTCGACGCCGAAGATCTCCTCGACCGCCTGGCGCACCTGGATCTTGTTGGCGCGGGCGTCGACCTCGAACACGAACGTCTCGCCGCGCTTCTTCCAGCGGGTGGCTTCCTCGCGCAGCCGCGTCGACTTCTCGGTCAGGCGCGGCCGCCTGAGAACCTCGTATGCGGAAAGCTGGCTCATCGCGTCAGCACCTCCCCGAGCACCTGCGCCGCGTCCCGGCTGATCACGACGGACTCGGCGTCGAGCACGTGATACGCGTGGAGCTGCAGGGCGCGCACGCTGGCAAGCCGCGGGTTGTTCCGCGCCGCCAGGTCGATCGCCTCGCGCTCGCCGTTGTGCACCAGCAGCGTGCGACCGTCGAGCTTGAGCCCCTCGCGCACCAGCCGGTCGAGCTGCCCGGTCTTCGGCTGGTCGAGCACGAGGTCCTCGACCACGAGCAGCTGGCCGTCGCGCAGCTTGGCCGACAGCGCCGACGCCAGCGCGCGGCGCCGGGCCTTGCGCGGGAAGCGGTACGAATAGTCGCGCGGCTGCGGCCCGTGGACGATGCCGCCCTTGCGCCAGAGCGGCGAGCGGATCGAGCCGTGCCGGGCGCGGCCGGTGCCCTTCTGGCGCCACGGCTTGCGCCCGCCGCCGCGCACCTCGACGCGATTCTTCGTCTTGTGCGTTCCGGCACGCCCGCAGGCGAGGTAGTGCCGAACCGCCTCCCACAGCAGGTGGCGGTTGAGCGGATAGTCGAACGCGGCGTCAGGCAGGTCGAGCGTGCCGACCTCCTTGCGCGCCAGATCGTGGACGGTGACCTGTGGCATGGTCAGCGTGCCTCCGCGGCCGCACCGGCCTGCTTGCGGATCGTGACCAGGCTGCCGCGCGCGCCGGGAACCGCACCGCGCACGAGCAGGAGGTTGCGCTCCTCGTCGACCTGGACCACGGTCAGCCCCTTGACGGTCACCCGCCGGTCGCCCATGTGGCCCGGCCCGCGCATGCCGCGCAGCACCTTGCTCGGGAACGCCGACTGGCCGATCGACCCCGGCGCCCGATGGAACATCGACCCGTGGCTGGCGCGGCCGCCGCCGAACCCATGGCGCTTGACCACGCCCTGGAAGCCGCGGCCCTTGCTGCGACCGGTGACCTCGACCCGGGTCCCCGGCTCGAAGATCGCGCAGGTCACGGTGTCGCCCGGCTTCACGTCCTCGCCGTCCGCCAGCGGCACCTCGCGCAGCACCCGCGTCGGCGGCACGCCGGCCTTGGCGAAATGGCCCGCGCGCGGGCGCGTGACCCGCCGCGGCGGCTTGCGCTCGACGAGCCCGAGCTGCGCCGCCTCGTAGCCGTCCCGCTCGCGCGTCTTGCGCTGGACGACCACGCACGGCCCGGCCTCGAGCACCGTCACGGGCACCGCCCGCCCGGCCTCGTCGAACAGCTGGGTCATGCCCAGCTTCCGTCCGATCAGTCCCTGAACCATCACCGAACTCCTTCCCTGGTCAGGAGCTGAACGCCTTGATCTCGACGTCCACTCCCGCCGGAAGGTCCAGCTTCATCAGCGCGTCGACCGTCTCCGGCGTCGGCTCGAGAATGTCCATCAGCCGCTTGTGCGTCCGGATCTCGAACTGTTCGCGCGACTTCTTGTCGACGTGGGGCGAGCGGTTGACCGTATAGACGCTGCGATGCGTCGGCAGCGGGATCGGGCCGACCACGCGCGCGCCGGTGCGCCGTGCGGTGTCGACGATCTCCGACGCCGACGCGTCGAGGATCCGGTGGTCGTAGGCTCGCAGCCGGATGCGGATCTTGTCGTTCATCAGCCGTTCCTCGCCCGGCGCGCGCAGCGCGCCGGACGTGCACTACTCGAGGATCTCGGTCACCGTGCCGGCGCCGACGGTCCGTCCGCCCTCGCGGATCGCGAACCGCAGCCCCTTGTCCATCGCGATCGGCTGGATCAG
>RFIB01000236.1 GCA_003695625.1 Acidobacteriota bacterium
CTCCGCCGCGCGCGCCGGCGTGCGTGGCGGGGTCCGCGCGGCCGCCGGCTCGGGCGGCGCCGCGGCCGCGTCGTCCGCCGCGGCGCCCGGCTCGAACACCTCCGTGCCGGGAACGACCCGCTCGGCGTCGGCGACCGCCCGCTCGATCACGCGCGCCCGCAGCAGGCCGTACACGCGGCGGCAGATCTCGAAGTCCGGCTCGGCGCGGGACTCGAGCAGCTCGCGCAGCGACCGCTCGCGCCCGAGCTGCGCGACCACGCCCCACGCCTCGGGACGCAGGCTCATCCGGTCCAGCCGGTCGAGATAGTCCGGACGCAGGCGGTAGACCGCATCGAGCCCGCCGAGCGCCTCCCACACCGGACGGAAGCGCTCGATCGACTCGCAGGCGGTCATCACGACGTCCTCGGCGGACATCGAGAGCGTGATCTCCTCGTCCGACGGGAGCGCCTCCTCGATCAGGTACTCGCCGGAGTTCCACAGCACGAGCCGCCGCGCGACATCGAGCACCTGCTCGCGCACGAACCGCTCGACGTCCTCGTCGTCGAGCGCGCCGTCCTCGACGAGCAGCCGGCCGAGGCGCTTGCCCGAGATCAGCCGCCGCACGGCCAGCTCGTGGTCCTTCTCCGAGATCACGCCGCGGCGCAGCAGATGGCCGGACAGGCCCTGTTCGGGGTCGCTGGTCGTCGCGAACTCGACCCGCCCGTCCTCGAAGAACAGCGCGCCCTCCTCGCCGTCGCGGAACAGCCGCAGCACGCCGGAGAATCCGCGCTCGCCGAGCTCGACGACGAGGTCGGCGACGCCGTGGTCGCCGATCACGCCCTCCCCCGGCTCGGCGAGGCACTCGCGGATCGATCCCTGCGACCACCGCTCGACGAAGCCGAGGATCGACAGCGCCCAGACCGTGCGGAAGATGGCGAAGCTCGGCGCGTAGATCTCGCGGCACAGCGAGTCCATCCGCTGGGGCGTGCCGAGCCGCTCGAGGACCGAGCGCTCGACGAGCCCGAACGCGGGGTGGTCGACCTCGACGCCCGGGCGCACGCGGTAGATCGCGCGGGGGCCGCCGACGGCGCGCCGGATCTCCTCCCAGGCCTCGATCCGTCGCACGCCCTCGAGGATCGCGTCGGTCACCGGCAGGTCGAGGGTGATCGACTCGTCCTCGGGAAGCCGGACCGGACTGACGCGCCACGCACCCTGGCGCCACGAGAACAGCGACAGGACGATCTCGCGGACCTGGTCGGCGACGGCACGGACGACGGCCGGCGGCTCGAGCGCGCCGCGCTCGATCAGGATCTGCCCGAGACGACGTCCGGTCGCCACGCGGCTGCCGGCCTCGACGAGGTCGGCGAGCCGCACGGCCCCCCGGCGCAGCAGGAACGGCCCGAGCCGGTCCTCGGGATCGGTCGACGCGGCGAACACGATCCGGCCGTCGCGCAGATAGACGACCTTGCGGATGCCGTCCCGCTCGAGCACGAGCGATCCGGTCAGCCGGCGCGAGCCGAGCCGCCACAGCAGCTCGGCCAGGGTCGTTCCCTCGAGGGCCCCTTCGAGGGGCCCCCCGATCGCGGACGGGGTCGTCCCCACATCCGACGCCGCGGTCTCGTCGAGCACCTGCGTCACGCCTCGAATCTAGGTCGCCCCGGGTGCCGGCGACCAGCGATGAGCCCCGATTATGCCAAAGTAGGCTCCCCTTCCGAGGAGGTCTGCGCGCGTGCCGACGTCGACGCCCCCGCCCGAACGGGATCCGCGGCGGATCCTCGTCGTCCGGCTCGGTGCGGTCGGCGACATCGTGCGCACGCTGCCCGCGGTGCGGCGGATCCGCCGCCGCTGGCCCGGGGCACGGATCGCGTGGGCCGTCGAGCGCGGCCCCCACGCCCTGATCGAGGGGCATCCCGATCTCGACCGGCTGATCGTGCTCGACCGCCGCGCGCTTGCCGCCGCCGCCCGCAGGCTGTCCCCGGCGGCGCTGACGGTCGTGCGCGCGTTCCGCGGCGCGCTGCGGGACTTCGCGCCGGACGTCGCCCTGGACTTCCAGGCCTCGTTCAAGAGCGGGCTCGTGGCATGGCTCTCCGGTGCGCCGAGCCGCTGGGGATTCGCCGCGCCCCACGCCCGCGAAGGTTCCCATCTGTTCGCCAACCGTCGCGTCCCGCTCCCCGAGCCGCGGATCCACCGGGTCGAGCGCGCCCTCGCGCTCGCCGCCGCGGCCGGTGCGGCAAACGGGCCGGTCGAGGCCGACCTCGCGCTGCGCGAGGACGAGCGCGCGGCCGGTGCCGTGCACGTCCGCGAACTGGCCGGCGCCCGCCCCGCCGTGGCCGTCGCCCCGCTGACCAGCCGCCGCCAGGCGTGGAAGCGCTATCCGCTCGAGCGGTGGGCCGAGGTCTGCCGCGGGCTCGCCGCGGCCGGGTGCCGGCCGCTCGCGGTCGGCGGTCCGGGCGAGGAGCCGGAGATCGACGCCCTGGTCCGGGCGAGCGGCGGCGCGGCGCGCCCGCTCGGCGCCATCGGCCTGCGCGAGCTTGCGGCCGCGCTGGCCGCCTGCAAACTTCTCGTGGCCGGCGACACGGGACCGATGCACCTTGCGTGGGCCGTCGGGACGCCGGTGGTCGCGGTCTACGGCCCGACCGACCCGGTGCTCAACGCACCGTGGGGCGATGGCCATGTGGTCCTCGCCCCGCCGCGTCGCACGGCGCGGCACGAGGCGGACCGCTTTCCCGGCATCACGCCGGAGCGGATCGTCGAGGCGGCGTGCGAGCGGCTCGGGCTCGCGGTCCCGCGGGACGGAAACGCGAGGAGGAGATCGTGAGGACTGTCCGGGACGCGGCGCGCGGCGCCGCGATGCTCGCCGCGATCGGGATGCTGGCCGCGGTGCCGGGATTCGCGGCCGGCCAGGCGCCGGCTGCGGCGGACTGGCAGCGCACGCTCGACGGCCTGCGCGAACTCGTCGCCGGAGACCGGTGCGCGCAGGCCCTCGAGCGGATCGCGGAGCTGTCCCGCGAGCGCCCCGACGATCCCGACCTGCCGGCGATCGAGGCGAACTGCGTGGTCAACGGCGCGCGCACGATGACCCGCACGTTCAACCAGGTCCGTCACGACCGGATGCTCGTCGGCCTCGGCGCGGAGCGCCTGTCTCCCGGACAGATGAGAGCGATGTTCGACGTCGAGGTCTCGTTCGACCGCCGTGCCGTGCGACGCGCGCTGCGGCTGCTCGATCGCGCCCGCCGCCTCGCGCCGGAGCGTGGCGACCTCGTCGTCGGCTCGGTCGCGGTGATGGCGCAGGTCGGCCGGCTTCGCGACGCCGTCGAGCTGCTCGAGCGACGCGCGGCGGGCCTGAAGCCCGCGGACCTGCGCGGCCTGCGCGGTGTCGTCGAGGACCTGGTGCGGCTGCGCCGGACGGACGACGCGCGGTCGCTCGCCGCGGCGCTCGGCCGGCTGTTCCCGGGCCAGCCCCAGGCGGTCGCCGCGGTCGTGTTCGCGGAACTCGAGGCGGACGCCGTCGACGCCGCGCTCGCCGCACGGCGCACCGTCCCCGCGCTGCCCCCGGAGGCGCAGGGGCTCGACCACCGCCTCGCCCGCCGGCTGCTGCTCGCGCGGCGCTGGGCCGACGCGGTGCCGCTTCTCGTGCCGCTCGCGCCGGGCAGCCC
>RFIB01000237.1 GCA_003695625.1 Acidobacteriota bacterium
CCGCAACCCCTCCAGGCCGATCGCCGCAGGCGATCGCCCTCCCGGCCGTCAGCCGCAACCCCTCCATTCCCGAAGATGGAATCGTTGCGAAGGCAGAATCGGCGCCCCAAGGGGCGCCGCTACAGACGCCGATGGTGCATCGGACGCGATCCCGGCCGCACGACGTCGCGAGGATGGAGGCGTTGCGGATGAAGGCCGGGCGGGCGCCCGTCGGGCAGGGGCGGCTCGCGGGGGTGGCGGCGAGTCCCTATGATCCCCCTCGACAGGAGCGACCCGGCGCCGTATCTGACGCTCCCCGCGACGAGGACATCGCCCGTGGACCGGCCGAATCCGAGACACCTGACCTGGGAGGGCTCCCGCGTCCGGCCCGAGCAGCGTGAGCGCCTGCTCGGCCAGCAGGGGTGCGTCGTCTGGCTGACCGGGCTGTCCGGCTCCGGCAAGAGCACGATCTCGCGGCTGCTCGAGCGGCGGCTGGTCGACTCGGGCCGGCTGGCCTTCGTGCTCGACGGCGACAACATCCGCCAGGGCCTCAACGCCGACCTCGGCTTCAGCCCCGAGGACCGTGCCGAGAACATCCGCCGCATCGGCCACGTCGCCGGGCTGCTCGCCGAGGCGGGCGTGATCGCCATCGTCGCGTTCATCGCCCCGTACCGTGCGGGCCGCGAGCAGGCGCGCCGCGCCGCGCCGGCCGGACGCTTCGTCGAGGTGTTCCTCGACGTCCCGCTCGAGGTCTGCGAGCGGCGCGACCCGAAGGGGCTCTACCGCAAGGCGCGGGCCGGCGAACTGACCGACTTCACCGGCATCCAGGCACCCTACGAACCGCCCGAGAGCCCCGAGGTACGCATCGACACCTCGGCGATGTCGCCCGAGGAGAGCGTCGAGCACCTGCTCCACGCCCTGCGCGAGCGGGGCTTCGTCCCGCCGGACACCGGCGGCGGCGATCAGGTCCCGAGGAGGCGCCGGTGAGCCGCTATCGGCTGTCGCACCTCGAGTCCCTCGAGGCGGAGAGCATCCACATCATCCGCGAGGTCGTGGCCGAGTGCGAGAAGCCGGTGATGCTCTACTCGGTCGGCAAGGACTCGGCGGTGATGCTGCGCCTGGCGCAGAAGGCGTTCGCGCCCGGGCCGATTCCGTTCCCGCTGCTGCACGTCGACACCACGTTCAAGTTCCCCGAGATGTACGCCTTCCGCGACAGCTACCCGCGGTCGCTCGGCTGCGAGCTGATCGTGTGGAAGAACGAGGACGCGCTGCGGCGCATCGGGCCGCCCGAGAACTGGGAGTGCTCGAAGTGCGCCGACCTGCTCAAGACGCAGGGACTGATCCAGGCGCTGCGGCACCACGGCTTCGACGCGGCGTTCGGCGGCGCGCGGCGCGACGAGGAGAAGTCGCGGGCCAAGGAGCGGGTGCTCTCCTTCCGTGACCGCAACATGCAGTGGGATCCCAAGGGCCAGCGCCCGGAGCTGTGGAACCTCTACAACACGCGGCTGGCCCGGGGAGAGTCGTTCCGCGTGTTCCCGCTCTCCAACTGGACCGAACTCGACGTCTGGCACTACATCTGGCGCGAGCGCATCCCGATCCCCGAGCTGTACTTCGCCCGCGAGCGCCCGGTCGTCCGGCGTGACGGGCTGTGGATCTACGCCGGCGACATCGTCCGGCCGCGTCCGGGCGAGCAGGTCGAGCGGCGCATGGTCCGCTTCCGGTCCCTCGGCTGCCAGCTCTGCACCGGCGCGATCGAGTCGACCGCGACCACGCTCGAGGAGGTCGTCGCCGAGGTGATGGCCCAGCGCAAGAGCGAACGCGAGAACCGCGCGGTCGACAAGGACCGCGAGGCGTCGATGGAAGACAAGAAGCGCGAGGGGTACTTCTGATGCGCGCGGAGGCCCGCGAGATCGTCGAGCTGTTCGAGCAGGACCAGCGCAAGGACCTGCTGCGCTTCGTGACCTGCGGCAGCGTCGACGACGGCAAGAGCACGCTGATCGGGCGCCTGCTGTACGAGTCGAAGGGGATCTACGAGGACCAGCTCGAGCAGGTGCGCTCCGCATCGGCCCACCGCACGGTCTCCGGCGAGGGGCTCGACCTGGCGCTGGTCACGGACGGCCTGCGCGCCGAGCGCGAGCAGGGCATCACGATCGACGTCGCCTACCGCTACTTCTCGACGCCGCGCCGCAAGTTCATCATCGCCGACACGCCGGGCCACGAGCAGTACACGCGCAACATGGCCACCGGCGCGTCGACCGCCGACCTGGCCGTGCTGCTGATCGACGCCAGCCAGGGCGTGCTGACCCAGTCGCGCCGCCACGCGTTCATCGCGTCGCTGCTGCGGATTCCCCACGTCGTCGTCGCGGTCAACAAGATGGACCTCGTCGGCTGGGACGAGCAGGTGTTCCGCCGCATCGTCGACGAGTTCAGCGACTTCTGCGCACGGCTCGAGCTGACCGACCTGCAGTTCATCCCGATCAGCGCGCTGCGCGGCGACAACGTCGTCCGACGCTCGGACGCGATGGCGTGGTACGACGGCCCGACGCTGCTCGGCCACCTCGAGACGGTCCACATCGCCTCGGACCGCAACCTGATCGACCTGCGGTTCCCGGTGCAGTACGTCTCGCGGCCGTCGGCCGAGTTCCGCGGCTACATGGGCACGCCGGCGTCGGGCATCGTGCGGCCCGGCGACGCCGTGCGCGTGCTGCCGTCCGGCACGGCGACGCGGGTGCGCGAGGTGCTCGGCACGGAAGGGCCGCTCGACGAGGCGTTCCCGCCGGTCCCGTGCACGCTGACCCTCGCCGACGAGGTCGACGTCAGCCGCGGCGACCTGATCGTCCACGAGAACAACGTCCCGCGCGTCGACAACCGCTTCGACGCGATGCTGGTCTGGATGGCCGAGACGCCGCTGGCGCTCGGCGAGCGCTACACGGTCAAGCATCTGACGCGGATGGTCCCGGCGCGGGTGGCGACGATCCGCTACCGGATCGACGTCAACACCCTGCACCGGCAGCAGGCAGAGACGCTCGGGCTCAACGAGATCGGCCGCGTGCTGGTCGAGCTGGAGCGGCCGCTGGCGTTCGACGCTTACAAGCGCAACCGGCAGACCGGCGCGTTCATCGTGATCGACCGGCTGACCAACAACACGGTCGGCGCGGGAATGATCCTCGACCGCTCGCCGGGCGAGCTGAGCGTGACCGAGCAGGAGCTGGTGCGGACGCCGCGGGCGCGCGACGTCGAGCGGCACGCCGGCCAGGTCTCGGCCGACGAGCGGCGGGCACGGCTCGGGCACGGACCGGCGACGGTCTGGCTGACCGGCCTGGTCGGGGCCGGCAAGACGACGATCGCCTACGCGCTCGAGCGGCGGCTGTTCGATCGCGGCGTGCAGTGCGCGGTGCTCGACGGCGAGAACGCGCGCCTCGGACTGAGTCTCGATCTGGGCTTCTCGGCACGCGACCGCGCGGAGAACATCCGCCGCGCCGCCGAGGCCGCGAGCCTGCTCAACGAGGCCGGTCTGGTGGCGGTGTGCGCGTTCCTCTCGCCGAACGAGGCCGCGCGCGAGCGGGCGCGTGAGATCGTCGGCGACGAGCGGTTCGTGCTGGTCCACCTCGACTGCCCGCTCGACGTGTGCCGGCAGCGCGCCCGCGACGACCTGTACGGCCGCGCCGAGCGCGGCGAGCTCAAGCTGTTCCCCGGCGTGAGCGCGTCGTACGAGCGCCCCGGACACCCGGACCTCGTGCTCCGCACCGACCAGCTCGACGTCGACGCCTGCGTCGACCGCATCGTCGAGGAGCTCGAGCGCCGCGGCATCCTCCCCGCGTCGTAGCGGCGGCCCTTGGGCCGCACGGGATCGCGCATTTCGCACCATCGGCCGGGCAAGCCCGCTTCGCGTACGGGCAGGGTTCGCGCTCACCGGGCCATCGGCCGGGCAAGCCCGGCCGCTACAGGCGCCGATTCCGCAACCGCAGCCCCTCCATCTTCGCGACGTCGGGCGCGCGGGATCGCGCGCAATGCACGGATCGGCCGGGCAAGCCCGCTTCACGTACGGGCAGGGTTCGCGCTCACCGGGCCATCGGCCGGGCAAG
>RFIB01000033.1 GCA_003695625.1 Acidobacteriota bacterium
CCGTCCGCGTCGGCCTCGCGGGCGAGCAGGATCGTCGCGGCGAGTGCGACGACGACCGCCGCCACCGTCTCCATCGCCGAGACCGACCACAGCACGTACTGCCGGTGGGCGACCAGCAGCAGGACCGGGACCAGCGCCCATCCGACCGGCAGGTCGACCCGCCGCGCCGCGACGCGCACGAGGACGAGGCCCGCGACGCCCGCCGCCAGCCCGACGAGCTGGGCGGCGATCGTCGGGTGCTGGCGCAGGGCGATCACCAGCGCCGAGAGCAGGGTCCAGCCGAGGGAGGTCGTGCCCTCGACGGGGACGGGGTCGGTGATGTTCCAGACGAACCCGTGGCCCTCGGCGAGATTCCGCGCGTAGCGGAACGTGATGAACGCGTCGTCGTTGAACCAGCGTTGCGGCCAGGCGAGCGCGACGAACAGGACGCCCAGGCCGGCGAGGGCGATCCGTTCGAGCGTCACGGCGGTCCTGGACGGGGTGTCGGTCGGCATCGGGTCTCCGGTCGGCGGGTCGGGCCAACGATCCGTCGGCAGGATCCCGACAGCAACCGCAGAATGAAAGTTTGATGAAATTCGGTCCGTTCCGGCGGGAATTGAAATCCTCGGGTTGCCGCATCATGATCTAATCGGACCTGGCAGACACCCACGCCCCCGCCCGCCGAGGTTCCGCGTGCCGCCTGACGACCAGGATCGCCGGCCCCGCGAGACGCAGCGGCCCCGGCGCGCACGTGACCGCGATGCGCCGGACGGGCTGACCGCGCCCGACGCCACCGTCGGCCGCTTCCTGCTCGGCGAGCTGGTCGATGCGCTCCCGGAGGCCGTCCTGGTCGCCGATCCTGCGGGGCGGCTGATCTGGGGCAACGGGACGTTCGCCCGGCTCTTCCGCGGGGACCAGGCCGAGGCGTGGCGCGGCAGGAACGTGACCGTGCTGGCGGGGCCGTACGCCGCCGAGGCGGAGGGCCTGCGGCTGCTCGAGGCGGTGCGCGAGGCGCCGGCCGATCTCGAGACGGAGCTCTTCACGTCCGAGGGCGAGAGTTTCCCGGCGATCGTCCGGGTCGCCCCGCTGGGGGCCGACCTGCGGCTGCTGACGATCCAGGACGGTCGAGGGATGCTCGACCTGCGCGCCGAGCTGACGGTCAAGGCGGAACTCGTGGCGCGCGAGCGCGAGATCCTGCGCGCGACGGTCGACAGTCTGACCGACGCCGTGCTGGTCGCGGATGACTCGGAGCGGATCGTCGCCGTCAACCGCCCCGCCGCGGAACTGCTCGGCGTGCCCGTCCGGCGGCTTCGCGGGCACGCTCTGGTCGATCTGCCGATCCCGGGGCGGCTCCGCGGCGCATGGCTCGCCTTCCTGGGCTCCGCGGAGAGCGAGACCAGCTTCACCGTCAGTCTCGACGTACCCGGCGAGGAGGTCGCCCGGACGCTGGCGGTCAGGCTCTCGCGGGCCCGGACCTCGACGGGGATCCCCGTCGGTAGCGTCCTCGTGCTCACCGACATCAGCGAGAGGCTGGATCGCGAGGAGCGTCGCCGGCGGACGACCGCCTCGACGCTCGACGACCTGCTCGAGAAGCTCGAGCTGATGCGCGGACGGATCGAGTCCGGATCCGCGAGCGACTGTCCGCGGGTGCTGGCGGCCGTCGCCCAGGATGCTGCGCGCCTCGACGCCGCGCTTCGCGAGGCGCGCACGCGGCTCGTCGCCCCGCCGTGGAACGCGCCGGCGAGATCCGCCCCGGTCGATGTCGCGTCCGTTCTGGGCGCGGCCCGCCGGCGCGTGCTCGAGGCGCATGACCTCGGGGACGAGGCGATCCGGATCGAGCCGGTGCCGCACGGCGTCACCGCGGATGCCGATGCTGACGCGCTGGGCCTGGTCGTCGAGGAGCTGATGACCAATGCGGTCACGCACGGGGCGTCGGACCGGGGGGCGCTCGTGCGCGTCCTCCGGGACGGGACAGCCGTCGTGATCGAGATCCGGGACCACGGCCCCGGGCTCTCTCCGGAGCGACTGGACGACCTGTTCGAGCCTCGTTCCGGGGCGGGCGCCGGGACCGGAGACGAGCGCGCTGCGCCGCGCGGGCTGCCGTTCTGCCGCGAGATCGTCACGCGTTACGGCGGACGGCTCGAGATCCATGTGGCCCGCGGCGGCGGACTGGCCGTGCGCCTGAGCATGCCGGCGGCGCGGACCTGAGCGGCTGCACCGCCCGCCCATGCGCCGCGGGCGTCGTCAGGAGCCGCGCTCGCCGGGCTGGATCTCGTGGACGACCAGCCGCGAGGTCGTTCCGTGCGCCTCCCTCGGAGATCCGCCGAGGAAGACCAGCCGGTCGCCCTTCCGGACTTCCCGGCGCGTAAGCAGATCGCGACAGATCTTCGGGATCGCCTGTTCGAGGCCGCCCCGCTGTTCGCGCAGCAGGCGCGGCGAGATGCCGCGATAGAGTGTCATGCGCGCGAGCGCGCGACGTGACGGCGTGTAGGCGTAGATCGGGATCGGAAGCAGGTAGCGTGCCGCCTGCCGGGCCGTCGCGCCGCTTCGCGTCAGCGCGACGAGCGCCCGGGCTCCCACCTCGAGCGCGAGTCGCGCGCCGGCCTCGGCGAGCCCTTCGGACACGGTCATCGCG
>RFIB01000238.1 GCA_003695625.1 Acidobacteriota bacterium
TCGACGTCGCGGCGCTCGTGTGGCTGCTTTCCCTGGCCGCCGGGATGGTCGTCGGCCTGCTCCTGTTCGCGCGCCTGATGCACTGGCTGCTGCGACGCGCGCGCGGCGCCACGCTGGCGTTCCTGCTCGGGCTGCTGCTCGGCTCGCTGTGGGTGCTCTGGCCGTTCAAGGAGCTCGACGAGGGCGCCGTCGTGCGCGACCGCAGCGGCGAGGTCAAGCTCGAGCTGCGGATCGCGACCGCGCCGAACCGTCTGCCGCGCGACGGGCGCGAGCTGGCCGCGGCCCTGGCGAGCCTCGGCGCGGGCCTCGCCGGCTCGGCCCTGCTGATCCGCCTGGGCCGCGAGCAGGACGCGACCGCCCCCTGACCCGTAGTCAGCGAGGGCCGGCGCCGGGGACGACCGTCTCGAGCCGCAGCAGGCCGCGCAGCCGGCCGACCAGGCGCACATGGGCCTGACGCAGCTCGAGCAGCAGTTCGTCCGGAGGCATCCCGCCGCCTCCGCGTGCCTTGCTCTCGAGACGGGCCGCGAGATCGCCGACCAGAACTCCCCCGACGTTGCGGCTGCTCGACTTGAGCTTGTGCGCGCTCGCAGCGAGGGAGCCCTCGTCGCCCTGGCGGACCGCCCGATCGATCTCGTCGAGCAGCCGCTCGGATTCGTCGAGATAGTGCTCGATCACCCGCGCAAGGACGCTCGAGCGACCCGGGCGCTGGATCGCCCGGATCTGGTCGATCGCCGCGTGATTGAACTCGTCGTCCGGGGCCGTCACGCGTGACGGCGCGGCGGCGCCGTCCCCGCCGGACCCTTCCGGCGCCTCGGGAAGCCACCGGGCCAGCACTCCGGCGAGCGCCTGCCTGGTGAACGGCTTGCCAAGGTGATCGTCCATGCCTTCGGACAGGCAGCGGGATCGTTCCCTGGTCGCCACGTCCGCCGTCAGCGCGACGATCGGGGTGCGAGACCGCTGGCCGCCGGCCTCGATCGCGCGGATCCTCCGGGTCGCCTCGAATCCGTCCATGAACGGCATCTGCAGATCCATCAGGATGACGTCCCAGCGCCCCGCCTCGTAGCGCTCGACCGCCTCGCGTCCGTCCCGCGCGATGTCGACGGCCAGCCCGAACCCCTCGAGCATCTCGACCGCCACCTCGATGTTGACCTCGCTGTCCTCGACCAGAAGCACGCGCCCGCGCGAGAATCCGCGGACTCCCGTCGACTCGGGGACGTCGTCCAGCTCGTCGACGGTCTCGCCGCGGAGCAGCGACCGGGCCGTCTCGAGCAGCCGCGCCGTGCGCAGGGGTGTCTCGAGACTCGCGACACGCGTCCGGGCCGTCTCTCTCGCGGTGCTGCCCGGGGCGACGAGCCGGATCACCGGAACCGTCGCGGGCGCGGCGATCCCGTCCCCCTCGGCGATGACGAGGTCGATTCCCTGGAAGTCCACCGGATCGTCCACGACCCGCGCTCCGAGATCCCCGAACACGCGCCTGAACGCGAGACGCCTCCGGGGGTGGACGCCGATCAGGCCGATCCGGGCCCCCGGCGGCACGCCGAGACCGTCCTGCGGCGCGGCACCCCGGTATCCGGCGAGCCGGAGCACCAGCTCGAAGGTCGTGCCGCGTCCCGGCTCGCTGACCACCGTGAGCCGGCCGCCCATCATGTGGGCCAGCTGGCGGCTGATCGCCAGCCCGAGCCCGGTCCCGCCGAATCGTCGCGTCGCCGACTCGTCGACCTGCGCGAACGCATCGAAGATCCGCCCCTGCTGCTCGCGGGGAATCCCGATGCCGGTATCCTCCACGGCGAACGTCAGCTCGGCAGCGTCCCCGTCGGCCCGGCAGTCGCAGCGCAGCGCGACGTGGCCCTGCTCGGTGAACTTGACCGCGTTGGAGACCAGGTTGGACAGGATCTGCCGGATCCGACCCTGGTCACCCTCGACGCTGCACACCGCCTCGACCGCGAGATCCGTGACCAGCTCGACGCCCTTGCGACGCGCCTGTTCGGCGAAGATCTCGGCAACATCCCCGACCAGCTCGTCGACCCGGAACCGCGTCGTCTCGAGCTCCATGCGGCCCGCCTCGATCTTGGAGATGTCCAGCACGTCACTGAGCAGCGAGAGCAGCGCTCCTGCCGATCGCCGCGCCGTGGCCACCAGACGCCGCTGCCGCGAGTCGAGGCCGCTGCCGTCGAGAATCTCGAGCATGCCGAGCACGCCGTTCATCGGCGTCCGGATCTCGTGGCTCATGTTGGCCAGGAAGTTGCTCTTGGCGCGATTCGCCGCCTCGGCCTGTTCCTTGGCCTCGGCAAGCGCCTGCGTCCGTTCCTCCACCCGGCGCTCGAGCTCGGCGCGCCCGCGCTCGAGCGCCCGGTTCTGCCGCTCGATGCGCTCGAGCATCGCGTTGAACGCGTCGATCAGCTCGCCGAGCTCGTCCGCGCCGGGCTTGGGAACCCGCAGCGCGTAGTCCCCCTCCCGCTCGATGCGCCGTGCCGTGTCCGCGAGCGAGAGGATCGGTTCGGACAGCAGTCGCTGCGTGAAACGCGCGACGAGGGCGGCGAAGGCGAGCGAGGCGAGGCCGACGAGCCCGGAGATCTGCAGGTAGCGGCGCAGCTGCTCGCGGAGCCGCCTGCCCGAGACCCTCAGCACGAGTGTGCCGATCCGTTCACCGCGCAGCAGGATCGGTTCCGCGACTTCGAGCTGGCCCGACGCGAGTTCGAGAACACCCGCCTCGATGCGCGGACGCCCCGGCGCATCGGCGGGCGAGCGGGCAATCCCGGCGACCGGCACGCCGTGCGGTGCGATCACGCGTGCGCCGAGCACGTCCTCGTTCCGGGCGATCCCCTCGAGCAGCGTTCGCGTTTCCGCGACGTCCTCGAAGTACACCGCCGCCGCCAGATTGTGGGCGCCGACACGAGCCACGCTGCGGATCGCGTGTTCGAGCGCCCGCCGGCTCTCGATCAGCTCGTACGCGAAGAATGCGGTCGAGACCGACGCCAGCACGATCGCCGCGGTCATCGCCTGCGTCAGCGCGACCTTGATCCGGATCGGAGCGTCGGCGAGCAGGCGGTTCAGTCCGCGGCGTCGCATATCGGTGTTCCTTCCACCAGTCGCGCCAGCCGGAGGACGCGGGCGTCGAGGCGCAGACCGA
>RFIB01000239.1 GCA_003695625.1 Acidobacteriota bacterium
AACCCGCGGTCGTCGAACCGACCGGCGAGGCGACGGACTCGGGCACCGCCGGCGTCGAGGAACTCGGCGCCGAACCGTTCCGCGAGGAGGCGCTCGCGGGCGAGGAGGCGGCCGGCGAGCAGCTCGAGGCGCTCGACGCCGACGCCTGGAACGCGCGCGGCGTGCTCGCTCCGGTCTACTTCGATTTCGACAGCGCGCGTCTGTCGGACGAGGCGCTGGCGACGCTGGAAGCGAACGCCCGCTGGCTGCGCGAGCATCCGGAGTTCCGGGTCGTCGTCGAGGGCCACTGCGACGAGCGCGGCACCACGGAGTACAACCTGAACCTCGGCGCGCGGCGTGCCCGGTCGATCCGCGATCACCTGGTCCGCCTCGGCGTCGAGCCGGACAGGATCGAGACGATCTCCTACGGCGAGGAGCGTCCGGTCGATCCGGGACACACGGAATCCGCCTGGGCGAAGAACCGCCGCGGCGAGTTCCGGCTGGTGGCCCGATGAGCCGGGCGGCCGCGCTGCGACCGGCCGCGGCGGCTCTCGCGCTGCTGCTCGTCCCGGTCGCCGGGTGCGCGACGACGCTCGAGGCGGGCCCCGCCCCGCGCAGCAGCGCCGACATGCAGAGCCAGCTGTTCAAGCTCCAGAAGGACACGGCGAGGATCCTCGCCCTGCTCGAGGAGAGCGGTTCGGCGGGCGCCGGCGAGGCGCAGTCCGCGTGCGCCGAGGTCGCGACCCGGCTCGCCGACATCGAGCAGCGGATGAGCGCGATCGAGGAGCAGCTGCTGGCGACCCAGAGCCGGATCGACGACGCCGTCACCGAGGTGCGCTCCCTGCGCCGCTCCGTGCCGTACGCGTTCGCCCGGCAGGGCTCCGGCCCGGAGCCCGCCGCCGCGCCGGCCGGCCAGCTGCCGCCCGCCGGCTCGTCGCCGGCCGGCCAGCCGGCCGCTGCCGGCACCCCGGCGGACACCGCCGGCGCCGCTCCCGCTCCGCCGACCTCGCCCGAGGAGCTGTTCAACGCCGCCTACGCCGACTTCTCGCGCGGCAACTACGATCTGGCGCTCGGGGAGTTCGAGCAGGCGCTGCGCGCCGATCCCGACGGCCCGCTGGCCGCGACGTGCCAGTTCTTCATCGGCGAGACGCTGATGGCGATGAACCGCTACCAGGACGCCGTCGCCGCGTTCGACCAGCTGATCTCCGCGTGGCCCGGCAGCCAGCGGGTCCGGACGGCGCGGCTCAAGCGGGGCATCGCGCTGTTCGAGTCCCACCGCACCGTCGAGGCGGTCCAGGCGCTGCAGGACCTGATCAACGAGGCGCCCGGGTCGGACGAGGCGAAGATCGCCGAGGAGTACCTGCGGCGGAAGGGGATCGAGCCGAACTGACGGCCGCCGGCCCGGATTTGACATCCGGCCGCGGACCGCGCAGAATCCGCGTTCCGTGCCGGGCGATCCCGGATCGCCCGGTTTTCGTGCGCCCCCCGAAGGGCCCCGAGGACGAGCATGGCGAATCACAGGTCTGCGGCCAAGAAGGCCCGTCAGGATGCGCGGCGCCGGCTGCGCAACCGGTTCTGGCGCTCGCGGATGCGGACCCAGATCAAGAAGCTGCGCGCGGCGCTCGCCGAGAAGGACGAGGAGCGGGCGCGCGCCCTGCTCCCGGCGACTCTCGGCCTGATCGACCGGACCGCGCGGGCCGGCGTGATCCACGACAACACGGCGAGCCGCTACAAGTCGCGGCTCCAGCAGGCGTTCAACAGGCAGATCGGCTGAGCCGGTCCCGGACTCCGGGCGACGCGCGCGGGCCCCGCCGGGCCCGCGCTTTCGCGTTCCGCGTCAGCCCTTGACGACGATCAGCGGCGCGAGCCGGGCCACCGGCCGGGCGAGCCCCGCGCCCTCGACCGCGCGCACCACCTCCGCGACGTCCTTGTAGGCCTCCGAGATCTCCTCGAGCACGGTCCGCATCCCGGCCGCGCGGACGAGGATTCCGCGGTCCTCGAGCTCGCGGACGACCGCCCGCCCGCGGGCGGCCTTCTTGGCCGCGGCCCGCGACAGGCGCCGGCCCGCCCCGTGGCACGCCGAGCCGAACGCCTCGGACGAGCCCTGGCTGCCGATCAGCACGTACGAGTACCGCCCCATGTCTCCGGGAATCAGCACCGGCTGGCCGAGGTCGCGGTACTCGGCCGGCAGCTCCGGATGGCCCGGCCCGAACGCCCGCGTCGCACCCTTGCGGTGGACGAGCAGCTCCCGTGTCCGGCCGTCGACCTCGTGGTGCTCGAACTTCGCGATGTTGTGGCACACGTCGTAGACGGTCGTGATCCGCCGCTCCGCCGGGCCGAAGCCGAACTCCTCGAAGGTGCGGCGCACCCAGGACGCCATCACCTGGCGGTTGGCGAACGCGAAATTCGCGGCCGCCGCCATCGCGCCGAGGTACGCGCGCCCTTCCGGGGACGAGACCGGCGCGCAGCACAGCTGCCGGTCGGGCAGCTCGATGCCGTAGCGCCGGGCCGCCTGGAGCATCCGCTTGAGGAAGTCGTCGCAGACCTGGTAGCCGAGCCCGCGCGAGCCGGAGTGGATCGAGACCGCAAGGCACCCCGGGGTCAGGCCGAGCCGAGCCGCCGCCTGCTCGTCGTACACCTCGGCGACGACCTGGACCTCGGCAAAGTGATTGCCCGAGCCGAGCGTGCCGAGCTGGCGGGCGCCGCGCTGGCGGGCGCGCTCGGAGACCGCGTCCGGGTCGGCCCCGTCGAGCGCCCCTCCGGCCTCGAGCCGGGCGAGGTCCGCCGGCGTGCCGTGGCCGCGCTCGACCGCCCACGCCGCGCCGTCGACCAGCACGCGGTCGAGGTCGCGCGCACCGAGCCGCAGGTCGGTCCGTGCCGAGCCGACCCCGCTCGGCAGGTTGCGGTACAGCGCGTCGGCCAGCTCGGGCAGCGTGCCCGTCACGGCCTCGCGCTCGATGTCGGTCGCGAGCAGGCGCACGCCGCAGTTGATGTCGTAGCCGACACCGCCGGGCGAGACGACACCCTCGCCGACATCGAACGCCGCGACGCCGCCGATCGGGAAGCCGTAGCCCCAGTGGATGTCCGGCATCGCGATCGACCGGCCGACGATGCCGGGAAGGGTCGCCACGTTGGCGACCTGCTCGACCGCCTTGTCCTCGAGGATCCCCGCGAGCAGCGTCTCGTCGGCGTAGATCAGGCCGTCGACACGCATCGCCCCCTGCCTCGGCACGAGGCACCGCCAGGGATCGAGCCGCCTGATCTCGTAGCGCATCGCCGTTCCCTCGCCGGGAGGCTACACGTCGAAGATCACCCGGGCCTCCCAGTTCCCGTTCCGTCGTCCGACGTCGATACCATGGTAGGTCACGGCCTTGAGTTCCGTCTCGAACCGGTGGCGCGCCGGGTCGAGCGGCTCGGCGAGCACCTGTCCGCGCACGTCGACACCGGCCCGGCCGGGCGCCACCGACGTCACCTCGAACGCGCCGGGCGCGGCGCCCTCGGCCATCGCCCACGACAGCAGCTCGCCGAGCCACGCCGCGAGGGCCGCGGCGAGGTCGTCCTCGCGCAGCGCGACCCGATGGACCATCGGCCCGGGCCTCGCGCTCTCGACGTCGTACATCAGGTCGAACATCGCCGCCGCGGCCGTCTCGAACAGTCGCTCGAGGGATTCCGCGCGGACGACGATGCCGACGTCCGCCGTGTGCTCGATCAGCTCGTAGTCCGGACGTCCGCGGATCATCGCCGCCTGCCGCCACGGCCTCCCCGGCGCCGTGGAGAGCGCTTGCGCGCCTCACTCCGCCTGCCGCGCCCGCCGTCCTCCCGCCGGCGCGGCGGCGGCTCGACCGGGGCGACCTCGACGCGACGGGTCAGCGGATCGACGCGGTCGACGATCACCTCGAGCCGCTGGCCCAGCCGGTACACGGGCCCCCGACCGGGACTGCGGATCACCATCTTCCGCGGATCGAACCGGACGCGGCCGACGCCCAGGCGCTCGATCGGCAGGGTGGCCTCGACCGGAGGCTCGTCGAGCGCGAGCACCAGCCCGAACGGACCGATGTCGACGACGATCCCCTCGGCCGGATCCCCCACCCGTCCGGCCATGAACTGCGCGACGAGCCAGGCGCGCGCCTCGCGCTCGGCGGCCTCCGCCTCGCGCTCGAGCCGCGACGACTCGACCGCCGCCAGCTCGACGAACTCGCGCCTCGCCGCCGCCCGTCCCCGCTTCGCGCCGCTGCGCAGGCGGCGCAGGGCCCTGTGGACGACCAGGTCCGGATAGCGCCGGATCGGCGACGTGAAGTGCGTGTACTCGGACAGCGCAAGGCCGAAGTGCCCGAGGCACTCCGGGTCGTAGCGCGCCAGCGACAGGCTGCGCAGCAGCTGCCGGTGCACGAACGGCTGCTCGGGCCGGCCCCGGGACATCTCGAGCAGCGGCGCGAGATCGCCGGGCCGGATGCCCCGCGACGGGACCGGCACGTCGTAGCCGAGCGGCTCGAGGATCTCGCGCAGCCGCTCGAGACGACGCGGGTCGGGCCGCTCGTGCACCCGGAACAGGGCCGGTTCCGGCGCCCCGTCGAGCTGCGCGGCGACCGCGCGGTTGGCGGCGACCATGAACTCCTCGATCATCCGTTCCGCGAGCCCCCGGTCGTGGAGAGCGATCGCGCGGACGCTGCCGTCGATCCCGAGCTCGAGCCGCGGTTCCGGCATGTCGAGATCGAGCGCCCCGCGGCGACGACGCGCGCGCAGCAGCGTGCGCGCGAGCGACGCCGCATCGGCGAGCATCCGCGCGACCTCCGGGGCCGGCGGCGTGCCGACGTCATGGTGTCCGGCCAGGTGAGCGTTGACCTGCTCGTACGTCAGTCGCGCCGCCGAGCGGATCACGCCGTCGTGGAACCGGACCGAGCGGAATCCCCCGCCCCGGCCGATCTCGATGGTGACCCCCTGGGTCAGCCGGTCGAGATGCGGGCGCAGCGAGCAGACGTCCTCGGACAGCCGCGGCGGGAGCATCGGCACGGCGAGGCCGGGGAAGTACACGCTGGTCCCCCGGCGCAGCGCCTCGCGGTCGAGAGCCCCGCCGGGGCGGACCATGAACGCCACGTCGGCGATGAACACGTGCAGGCGCCAGCCCCCGCCGCGCAGCCGCTCGACCGAGATCGCGTCGTCGAAGTCCTTCGCGTCGGCTCCGTCGATCGTCACGACGGTCAGCGCGCGGAAGTCCTCCCGGCGCCGGATCTCGGCCCGCGCGCTCGCCGCGCGGCGCTCGGCCTCCTCGACGACCTCGTCCGGAAACTCGCGCGAGAATCCGTAGCGCGCGAGCACCGCCGCGATCGCTCCCGCCGCGGACTCCGGCCGGCCGAGGCGCTCGACGACCTCGCCGCGCGCCCGTCCGGCACGGTCGGGTCCCTCGACCAGCTCGACGGTGACCAGCTCGCCGCTCTCCGCCCCGTTCGTCGCACCCGCGGGAACGCGGATCTCGAGTTCGAGCTGACGGTCGAGCGGCTCGACGAGCCCTGCCCCGCGCCAGCCGGAGACGAACCGCCCGACCAGGCGACGGACCGGCGGCTCGAACACCTGCCGCACGGCACCCTCGCGCCGTCCGTCCGGCTTGACGTCGACGACGTCGGCGACGACCAGGTCGCCGTGCAGCGCGCCGCCGTCCGCCCCCGGCGGAACGAACAGGTCGACCTCGCGCGGATCGTCGGGGACGACGAAGCCGAAGCCGGCGGGATGGCGCACGTAGCGACCGACGACCCCGTCGGCACGCTCCGCGGGCACGTACCAGCGGCCGCGCAGCAGCCGCAGTGCGCCCTTGCGCACGAGCGCGTCGAGCCCGCGGCGCACCGTCTCGCGCCGTTCGTGCGGAATCCTCAGCTTGCGCGCGAGGGACGTGACGTCCCACAGCGCGCGCGGGTCGCCGCCCCGGATCAGCGCGAGGAGCCTTTCCGGGTCGGGCGGTCTGCGGGTTCTTCCGGGTCCGGGCACGGCGGCGCATGATACCTTCCCGCGCCTGTGGCCGGCTCTCCCGGCCGGAGGATCCCGATGGCCCGATCCGGACGGCGGCGCCGACGGCGCCCGGAACCCCGTCGCGCGGCGCTGGCCGGCATCGCGGCGCTGTTCTTCGTCTCGGGGGTCGCCGCGCTGGTCGTGCAGGTGGTCTGGACCCGGTGGCTGACCCTCGTGCTCGGGGCCAGCAGCCGGGCCACGGTCACCGTGCTCGCCGCCTTCATGGCCGGTCTCGGGATCGGAGCGCTCGTCGCCGGGCGCCTCGCCGACCGCAGGCCGGCGCGCAGCCTGGCCTGGTTCGGGGCGGCCGAGCTGCTCGTCGGCGCGTTCGGGCTGCTCTCGATCCCGCTGTTCGGAAGCGCGCTTCCCGCGCTCGCCGCGGCCGCCGCCCGCGGCCTCGACCTGCCGCTGCTGCCGGTGCCCGTGCGGGCCGCGCTGGCGGTCTCGTGCCTGCTGGTGCCGACGTTCCTGATGGGAACCACGCTGCCGCTGCTTGCGCGCTGGGCGGTCGATCGCCGCGCGCTGGCGGGGCGCGATGTCGGCGATCTCTACAGCGTCAACACGCTCGGCGGCGCGGCCGGCGCCCTGGCCACCGGGTTCGTGCTGATCGAGGCGCTCGGCCTGTCCGGGTCGGTCGCGGTCGCGGCGGGCCTCGATCTCGGCGTCGGGCTCGTCGCGCTGCTGCTGGCCCGAAGGACGGCGGTGCCGGCGCCCGCCGCGCCTGCCCGGCCCGACAAGCCCGACGCGCCGCCGCAGCCGGTCGCGTCGGGCGCCGCGATCGCGGCGATCGCGTTCGGCGTCAGCGGCCTGGTCGGGCTCGGGCTCGAGGTCGTCGCCCACCGGGTGATCGCCGTGCTCGCCGGATCGAGCGCGTACGCCTACGCGGTGATGCTCGGCGCGTTCCTGATCGGGATCGGCGCCGGCAGCGCCGTGGCCGCGCGGCTCGTCGAGCGGATCGCGCGGCCGGCGGCGGCGCTCGGCGTGCTGCTCGGCCTGCTGTCCGCGACCTGCGGAGCGACGCTCTGGCTGTTCGATGCCGGCGCGTGGCGGGCCGCGGGCCGGCTCGCGCGCGGGCTGCCCGGCCTGTCCGGGTGGAGCTACGGCGCGGAGATGACCGGCTGCCTCGCCGTGCTGCTGCCCGCGACGTTGGTGCTCGGCGCCGTGCTGCCGTTCGTCTCGCGGATCGCGGCGCGCGATCCGCGGCTCGCCGCGGGCCGGCTCGGTCTGGCCTACGCGGCGAACACGCTCGGCGCCGTGCTCGGGACGGTGGCGGTCGGACTCGCCGGCATCCCGCTGCTCGGCACCGCCCGCACGGC
>RFIB01000240.1 GCA_003695625.1 Acidobacteriota bacterium
GCCGCGGAACGCTGCCCCACGCCGGCTTGAAGCCGACGATGCCGCAGAACGCCGCCGGCTGGCGCACGGACCCGCCGGTGTCGGAGCCGAGCGCGAGCGGCACGAGGCCCGCGGCGACCGCGGCGGCCGAGCCGCCGCTCGAGCCCCCGGGCACGCGCTCCGGATCGAGCGGATGCCGGGCGGGCCCCTGCCATGCGGTCTCCGTCGAGGAGCCGAGCCCGAACTCGTCGCAGGTCGTCTTGCCGACGATCACCGCGCCGGCAGCGCGGAGCCGCGTGACGGCCGTCGCCTCGTACGGGGCGCGCCACCCGGCGAGCATGCGCGAGCAGCAGGTCGTCCGGCCGGGACGGGTGCAGATCGTGTCCTTGACGAGCACCGGCACGCCGGCGAGCGGCCCGCGCCGCTCGCGCCGCACGCGGAGCGCCTCGCGCCGTGCGTGTCCGGGAACGACCGAGACGACCGCGTTGAGTGCGGCGTGACGCGCGATCCGCTCGAGCGCGGCGTCGACCACCGCGACCGGATCGATCGCGCCGCGCACGACCTCGTGCGCGAGCGCCGACGCGCATTGCGGCGCCGCGCTCATCGCTCGAACGGGCTCGGCACGCGGACCCAGCGTCCGCGTCGCGCGGGGACCTGCGCGAGGATCCGGTCCGCCAGCCCGGATTCCTGCGGGCGATCGTCTCGCCAGCGCGGTTCGGGCGGCCGGGGCGCGGCGACGTCCGGTGCGCGCTCCGGCGACGGAGTGTCCAGCGCGGCGACGATCGCCCCGCCCACGCGCGCGAGCTCGTCGGTCAGGCGCGGCAGGTCGTCGTCGTCGAGGGCGAGGCGGGCGAGCGCGGCGAGTCGTCGCACGTCGTCCGGCCCGGGAAGGTCGCGGTTCATCGCGCGGATGGTAACCGCTTCGCCGGGCGCCCGCAGACGGACTCCGCGCTCAGAGGTGTACCGCGACGCGGAACGTGCGCTCGACCCCGTCCCCGGGATCGGGCAGCGGCAGCTCGAGCGGTTCGCCGACGGCGACCAGCTCGCGCGTCTCGGCGACGAACGGCCGCGCCGTCTCCGCGTCGTCGCTCGTCGTCGCGTCGCGCACGTAGAGGCGCACGGACAGGTCGACCCGTCCGGCGCGGACCACGCGCGGCAGGACCTCGAGCGTCAGGATCGCGCGCGGACGGTCCGGCGGCGCGGACTGGTCGCGCTGCAGCGCCTCGAAGCGCACCGGCCGTCCGGCGAGCCCCGGCAGCCGATGCCGCTCGACGACCGCCCCGCGCTCGCGCAGCTCGACGGTGACCTCGACCGGCCGCGCACCCGGCGCCAGCGTCCGTGCGCGGGGCACCCGCGACCAGCGCGGCACGACCGCGGCGACGAGGCGTTCCCGACCGTCCGGCGAGCGCCACAGTTCGACCAGGCGCAGCCTGCCTGCGGCGGCGCGCAGCTCCCGGCGCACGACGTTCGGTGCGCCGGCCGCGGCGGAGACGCTCGCCTCGAGCAGGAGCACCGCCTCGTCACGGGCCCGGTCGTGGCGGGGGACGACGCGCAGCGACGCCTCGAGCCGGTGACCGGCCGCGTCGAGCCGTGCGGTGGCGCGCGCCGGCTCCTGCTCCCCGGCGGTCAGCTCGAGCCGCCGGACGTCCAGCTCGTCCGCCCCGCGGCGCAGCGTCAGCGTCACCTCGATCGCGAACCGGTAGTCCTCGACGACGACGATCTCCGCGCGCGCGCGCGGCACGACGGCGAGCGCGGCGAGGCACCCGAGCGCGACGAGCATCCGGTACGCGTGGCGACCCATCGGAGCGATCATCTCATCCGGGCGGTCCGGTCACGAGCCGCTCGATGATCCTCGCGCCGCGCCGCGCCACGAGCAGGCGACCGAGTGCGCACCCGGCGCCGCCGACCAGCGTCGCCGCCGCGGCGGCGGACGCGAGCAGCGTCGCGCGCGCCGCGCCCTGTGCCATCACGGCGGCGAACGCCGGCGCGACGGCGACGGCCTGGGCCAGCGGCACGATGACGCGCGCCGCGCCGGACCCGTCGACAGGGCCGTCGAGCCGGTCGAGTCTGCGGGGGGCGGGCCACAGCGCGCTGGCGATCGCGCCGGCGCCGGCACTCGCCGCGAGGGCCGACAGCCCGGCGATGCCGGCGAGCAGCAGCGCGGCCGTTCCGCCCCGGAACGCCGCCCATGCGCAGACCGGCGCGAGCGCGGCGAGTCCGGCCAGCGACAGCGCGCCGAGCATCGTCGCGAGCAGGCGTCCCGGCGACGGGGCGAGCCGGAGCGGCTCGACCGCGGCGCGCCCGCCGAGTCCGAGGACGTTCGCCATCAGCGGTGCCGGTGCCGTCGCCGCCGACCAGGCCGCCAGCACGAACACGCCGTCCGAGAGCCAGCGCGCCCGGATTCCGCGCGCGGCGAGCGCGTACTCGACCGCCAGCGCGAGCGCTGCCGTGGCGATCCCCTGGGCAAGCTGGGCCCTCGCGCGGGGGTGGCGCATGATCCGCGCCGGCAGGCGTGGCGCGCGCCGGGCGCGCGCGCGACGGGGCCGACCGGTCTCCGTCTCGTGCAGTCGCTCCGGCAGCCAGACCACCGACGTGGCGACCGCCGCCGCGGCGATCGCGGTCATCGCCGCGGACGCGAGCCACGCGTCCGCACGGCCGTCGAGTGCCGTGCGCACCGCCAGCCGCAGCAGCAGCCCGGCCGGACCTCCGTCCGCGGGGCCGTCGCGCCAGGGGGCCAGCGGCGCGAGCAGCGTCGCGAACAGGCCGCAGAGGATCGGCCCGCGCCACGCGCCGAGGCGTCGCGAGCCGACCACGGCGCGTCCGGCGAGCGCGGCGAGCCCGGCGAGCACGACCAGCGCACCTGCCGCCGGCGCGACGGCGAGCGCCGCGCGGCCGTCGGCCGCGGCCAGCCCGACGACGAGCGCGAGGGCGCCCGGCCACGCCACGAGAGCGGGCAGGTCGACCGACAGCGCGCGCGCGAGGTCCCCCGCGACGCGCTCGGTCCGCGTCAGCGGCAGCAGCGCGAATGCGCGCCGGTGTGCGGCGGCGCCGGGCGGCCTGCCGAGCAGCGCCACGGCAAGCGCCAGGGCAAGCGTCAGCGGGACGAGCGCACCGGCGAGCGCCGCGCACAGCTCGTGCTCGCCGTGCACGGCGAGCGTCGCGACGAGCGAGCGCACCATCAGCGCGAAGAACGCCGCGCCGGCGAGGCCCAGCGCCGCGCCCGAGACACCGGCGAGTCCGGAACCCGCCAGCTCGCCCGCCGGCCCGACGCCGGCGAGCGCCCGGCGCAGCCTCGCGCGGACCAGCGCCGCGTGGAGCGAGACGAGGACGCCGATCCGCCCGGCGCCGCTCATGGCGCGTACCACGCGAGGTCCGGCGGTGCGGTGCGCCGGCCGAGCGCGTCGAGAATCCGCTCGTCGAGATCGGTTCGGCTCGCCGCGTCGCCGAGCCGCTCGATCCCGACCAGCCGACCGCCGTCGAGCACGGCGACGTGCGTCGCGCCCCGTGCGACCAGCGCCAGGTCGTGCGAGGTGACGAACAGGGTGACGCCGCGCTCGCGCAGCGCGCACAGCAGATCGAGCACCGCGCGCGAGGCGATCGGGTCGAGCCCCGCGAACGGCTCGTCGAGCAGCAGCAGCTCCGGGGCCGGCACCATGGCGACCATCAGCGCGGCGAGCTTGCGCTGTCCGCCGCTCAGCTCGTCGAGCGGCCGGTCGATCGTTCCCTCCGCGGCGAGCGCCCGCGCGAGCTCGTCGAGTCGTGCGGTGATCGCCCCGCGGTCGAGGCCGAGCAGGCGACCGAGGATCAGGGCGTTCTCCCGCACGGTCAGCGGTCCGAACAGCGGCGAGAAGTCCGGCACCAGCCCGAGCCGCCGCCGGAGGGCCGTCCGCCCGGCCCGGTCCGACGGGTCCGCGCCGAGGACCCGGACCGTCCCGGAGTCCGGCTGCTGGAGTCCCGCAATGATCCGGAACAGTGTGCTCTTGCCCGCACCGTTTCGGCCGACGAGCGCGAAGAAGCTCCCCCGCGGGACGTCGAGATCGAGCGCGACGAGGGCCTCGACGGCGCCGTACCGTCGCGCGAGACGCGCGACGCGGATCGCCGGATCCGGGGCGCGGGGCGTCACCTGCTCGTCCATCGGGGCGAATATAGGGACCGCGCCGCGCGGCGGCGCGTTTCGGACCTGCGCGGGAACGTCTATACTTTGCAAGCGTTTGGGGGGGGTGCGACCGGGGCCGGTCGAAGACCACGAGGAGGTCCGATGACCCCACGTTCCTCGAGCCGGACGCGTCGGGCCGCTCGGGCCTGGCTGTCGTCCGCCATCGCGGGACTGCTCTCGATCGCCCTGGCCGCGGCGGCCGGCTCGGCGCCGGTCGCCCGCGACGTGGCCGGCACCGACGGCATCGCGCGGGCGGCGGGTGTCGTCCTGCGCGGGGTGACGGTCGACGCGCTCGGCCGGACGGTCGCCGGCGTGCAGATACTCGTCACGCCCGGCGGGGCGGATGCACCGAGCAGCCCGGTGCGTCGCGTGTCGAGCGACGCGGCAGGACGGTTCGTCGTCGACGGGCTCGCCCCGGGCTCGTATCGCCTCGTCGCGGCGAAGTCCGGCTACGCGCTGCTGGTCAGTCGCGTCGACACGCTGCTCGAGACCACGGTCGATCTGGTGCTCCATCCGGCCGGTCCGCCCGGCGAGCCGGGAACGCGTCCTGCCGACGCGTCGTGGGTTCTGCGACTGCCCGGGCGCGACCTGCTCGAGGACCGCGAGGCGGACGCCGCCGGCGCGACGCTCGCCGCCGACCGCGCGCCCGCGGTGCCGGCGTTCCCGTTCTCGCTCGTGTTCGACGGGATGCACGAGAGCGGCGGTGACGTCGCCGAGGGCCCCGGCTACGGCGTCGAGGCCCGCGGCACGCTGCCGCTCCGCGGACGCGGGGCGCTCGATCTCCGCGTCGCCCACCGGCGCCTCGGCGACGACACCGGCCGGCGCAGCGACGAGGACCGCATCGTCGCGACGCTGCACGACCTGTCCGCGACCCGCAACGGACTGCTGGCGACGGCGACGCTCGAGGCGGGCCGGCATGCCCGCGGGTTCTTCGGCGCGACGCGTCCCGAGGTCGGTGTCGACGAGCAGGACGTGTGTCTGTCGCTCGGGCTCGCGCGGACCGACGGCGGCCGCGCGTTCGACGCCGCGCTGACCGTCGGCTTCGCCTCGTTCGGACAGCGCGAGGCGACGGGACCGGCGGAGTCCGTCGCGCGCTGGAGCGTGCACGCACGTTCGCGGCTCGAGATCGCGACGGGGGCCGATGCGACCACCTCGGCGACGGTGGAACTCGGGACCGTCCGCCACGCCGACGGACGCGAAGGAGCCGACGGCACCGTGCTGGTCGCCGGTCCGGCGGCCGGCGATCTCGACCTGCTCTCCGGCACGTCGATTCGCGGTCGGCTCGAACATCGCCGGGCGCTGGCGCCCGACCTGGCGATCGTCGGCGTGGTCGGCGTCGATCACGACGACGACGCCGCACGGCCGGGGACGGTCGGACGGGTCGAGACCGGCCTGCTGTGGCAGGTGGCGCCGGAGTGGTCGCTCAGCGCGCGCGGCGGCTGGGCCCCGGCCGAAGGCGGGGACGGTCGCGGCGTGTTCTCGCTGGCTGCCGAGCGCGCCGGCGAGCGGTGGAGCTTCCGCATCGTGCGTGAGCGCGCCGTGGGCGGCGTCGATCCGGGTGTCGAGATGCCGGGCGACGAACGCCAGGCGACCGTGCTGCTCGCCTCGCGCACGACGACGATCGACCGCTGGTCGGCGGAGGCGCGCTGGGATCCGCGTCGGCCGGACCGCCCCGCGGTCGCGCTCGTCGCGTCGTGGTCGACCCTCGACGGCGAGGCCGCGGCGCGACTGCCCGGCGACCTGCTGCGCGTTCCGGTCGTCGCCGATGCGCGGGCCGACCGCGCGCTCGTCGCGCTCGACGTCAGCCTGGCGCGGACCGGAACGTCCGTCGGCCTGACGATCGAGGACGTCGACCAGGCCGGCGGCTCCGCCGCGTTCGTCGATGGCGCCCGGGGCTGGTCGAGAC
>RFIB01000241.1 GCA_003695625.1 Acidobacteriota bacterium
GGCGCCAATGCTACGAGCGCGCCCTGCGCTGGCCCGAGATCTGCAACTGGACCCGACACGACCTCAAGTACGCCTTCTGAGCTGCGCGCAGCGCGGGCGGCGGCACCGCACCGGGCCTCCGGACTACGAACCCCCCGGACGGCAACCCGGGACGACGGCGGCTGCCTGCCTCGTCGGACCGACCGCTCGTCCGTCGGCGCCGGACCGACCGGAGATCGACCACATTCTTCGGACCACCGTGGGTCAGTCGCGCCGCAGACGCAGCCCCAGCTCGGCAAGCTGCGCCTCGTCGACCGGTGACGGCGCGTCGGTCAGCAGGCAGGTCGCCGAGGTGGTCTTGGGGAACGCGATCACGTCCCGGATCGACTCCTCGCCCACGAGCAGCGCGACGATCCGGTCCAGGCCGAGCGCGATCCCGCCGTGCGGCGGCGCGCCGAAGCGCAGCGCGTCGAGCAGGAAGCCGAACCGCGCGCGCGCCTCGTCGGGACCGATCCCCAGCGCCGCGAACACCCGCTGCTGGACGTCCGGGCGGTGGATCCGGATCGACCCGCCGCCGATCTCGACGCCGTCGAGCACGATGTCGTACGCGCGGGCCCGCACCGCCCCCGGGTCGGTCTCGAGCAGGTCGAGATCGGCCGGCTCCGGCGAGGTGAACGGGTGGTGGCAGGCAAACCAGCGCCCCTCCTGCTCGTCCCACTCGAACAGAGGGAACGCCGTGATCCAGCAGAACTCGTGGCGCGCGGTGTCGACGAGACCCTGCTCGCGCGCGATCTCGAGCCGCAGCGCACCGAGGACGGCGCGCGCGAGCGCCAGCGGTCCGGCGACGAGCAGCGCCGCGTCCCCCTCGCCGGCGCCGAGCGTCTCCGCCAGCGCGGCCGCGCGCTCCGCGCCGAGGGCCTTGACCGGCGGGCCTGACGGTCCGTCGGCCCCGCGCTTGATCCACAGCAGCCCCCCGGCACCGAGTTCCCGCGCGCGTGCGTTCCACGCGTCGAGCTGCCGGCGCGTCGCGGCCGCGCCGCCGGGCAGCGCGAAGCCGCGCACGACGCCCCCCTCGGCGATCGCGCCGTCGAACACGCGGAAGCCCGCGTCGCGGACGGCATCGGTGACGTCGGCGATCTCCATGCCGAAGCGCAGGTCCGGGCGGTCGACCCCGTAGCGGTCCATCGCCTCGGTCCAGCTCATCCGGCGGAACGGTCCGGCGACGCCGTCCCAGCCGGCGAGCCGGGCCAGCGCGACCATCACCTGCTCGACCACGTCCATCACGTCGTCCGGCTCCACGAACGACATCTCGAGGTCGACCTGGGTGAACTCCGGCTGCCGGTCGGCGCGCAGGTCCTCGTCGCGGAAGCAGCGCGCGATCTGGTAGTAGCGCTCCACGCCGGCGACCATCAGCAGCTGCTTGAACAGCTGGGGCGACTGGGGCAGCGCGTAGAACGCGCCGCGGTGGACCCGCGACGGCACGAGGTAGTCGCGGGCGCCCTCGGGAGTCGAGCGGGTCAGGATCGGCGTCTCGACGTCCCAGAAGCCGAGCCCGGTCAGCACCTCGCGCACCGTGGCCACCGCGCGCGAGCGGAACGCCAGGTTGCGCTGCATCCGCTCGCGCCGCAGGTCGAGATAGCGCCAGCGCAGCCGCTGCTCCTCGCCCGGCACCTGCTGGCCCGCCGGCTGCAGCGGCAGATCGTCGCATTCGGCGAGCACCTCGAGCGACGCGGCGCGGACCTCGATCTCGCCGGTCGGCATGTCGGGGTTGACATTCTCGGGCGTGCGCGCGGTGACCTCGCCGACGATCTCGACGACGGTCTCGGGGCGCAGCCGGCCGGCGCGCGCGTGCAGCTCGCCCGCGCCCGGATCGAACACGACCTGCACGATGCCGGTGCGGTCGCGCACCGTGACGAACACCAGCCCGCCGAAGTCGCGGCGGCGGTGAACCCAGCCGTCGAGCCGGACCGTGCGGCCGGCGTCGCCGGCGCGCAGCGTGCCGCACCCGGTGCGGGGCGGTCTCGCCGAGTGTCCCTGTGTCATGTCGCTGCCCCTTCCCCGCTGATGCGCGAGCGGACGAGCGCCGCGATCGCGCCCGGATCGCCCGGCCCCTCGAACTGCTCGCCGCTGGCCAGGTCCTTGATGGTGCTCGTCCCGCGCGCCCGCTCGTCGTCGCCGAGCAGCACGGCGAAGCGCGCGCCGGAGCGGCCGGCGCGCTTCATCTGGCCGCCGAGGCCGTGGCCGCCCGGGTCCCAGCCGGCAGCCAGCCCCTCCGCGCGCAGCGCCTGGACCAGCGCCAGCGTCTCCGGAGGACTTGCACCGAGCGTGACGACGTACACATCGAGCCGCGCCGCCGCCGGCTCGTCGAGCACGCCGCCGGCGAGCAGCAGGCGCTCGATCCCCGCGGCCCACCCGAGACCCGGCACGTCCGGCCCGCCGAGCGCGCGGACGAGCCCGTCGTAGCGGCCGCCGCCGAGCACGGCGTTCTGGGCCCCGAGCCCGCGCGTGGCGCGCACCTCGAACGTCGTGCGCACGTAGTAGTCGAGACCGCGCACGAGCCGCGGGTCCTCCTCGTAGGGGATCCCGAGCCGTGCGAGGCCGTCGCGGACCGCGTCGTGGTGGGCCCGGCACGCGTCGCACAGCGCGTCGGTGATCCGCGGCGCCTCGGCGAACAGCGCCTGCTCCTGCTCGTCCTTGGAGTCGAGCACGCGCAGCGGGTTGGTGTGCAGCCGGCGCCGGCTGTCCTCGCCGAGCCGGTCGGCGACCTGCTCGAGGAACGCGACCAGGCGCGCGCGGTACGCCGGACGGCACGCCTCGTCGCCGATGCTGTTGACGACCAGCCGCGCGTCGTCGATTCCCGCCGCGCGCACGACGTCGAGCGCGAGCGCCAGCGCCTCGAGGTCGGTTGCCGGCTCGCGCTCGCCGAACACCTCCATGCCGACCTGGTGGAACTGGCGGTAGCGGCCCTTCTGCGGCCGCTCCCTGCGGAAGCACGGGCCGAGGTACCACAGCCGGCCGGCGCCCCGACGGTCGAGGCCGTGCTCGATGTACGCCCGGCAGACCGACGCGGTCACCTCGGGGCGGAGCGTCATGCTCTCGTCCCCCTCGCCGAACGTGAACATCTCCTTCCCGACGATGTCGGTCTGCTCGCCGACGGAGCGGACGAACAGCTCCGTCGGCTCGACGAGCGGCGGGCGGATCTCGCGGAATCCGTACCGGGCGAACAGCTCCCGGCAGCGCTGCTCGAACGCCTGCCAGTGCTCGGTCTCGCCGGGCAGGATGTCCCGGAACCCACGCAGCGTGCGGTACCGACGACCCACGGCGCCTCCCGCGGCCTCCCCGCAGCCGGCGGAGAGCCGAAGACCGCGTATTGTGCCACGCCGCCGCGGCGGCGCCGCGGCGCTGCGGCTATCCTCGCCTCGCGATGCTGCACGTTGTTCTCGCGCTTGCCCTCGCCGGGACCGGCCCCGAGGCCGGCGGGCCTGCCGCGCCCGGCCCCCGCCTGGAACGGGCCTGGTCGGCGACGCTGCCCGCGCGGCCCGTCGTCGATCCGTTCCCGCTCGACGACTGCGACGCGCCGGCCACGCTGGTCGCGCTGGCGTACCGCGACGCGGTCGAGGCGCGCCGCGCGGAGGACGGCTCGGTGGCGTGGCGCGTCGAGGGCGAGCGGATCGCCGTCTCTGCCGCCGGCCGGACGTGCACGCCGTGGCGGCTCGGGGTGTGGCGCTCCGACGGCGCGGACCAGGCCGGCGAGCTGCTCGTCCTCGACCCGGCCGACGGCCGGGTGCTCGTCCGGGGCCGGGCGGCCGGGCGGCCGGCAGGCGCCCCCGTGGCGGGACCCGGCGGCACGGGCTGGCTGCTCCCGCTCGCCGACGGACGGATCGCGCTGTTCGACGAGCAGGCGCGCCCGACCGGACACGTCGCGCTCGGCGCGGAGATCGGCGGCGCGA
>RFIB01000242.1 GCA_003695625.1 Acidobacteriota bacterium
CGACCAACGGCGGCCAGTCGTGGAGTCCCGAGCGCAAGGTCAACATCGACGAGGGGGGGAGTCCGTTCTCGACGTTCGAGCGGGCGACCGACCCGGCCATCTGCGCCGACGACGCCGGGCACGTCTACGTGGCGTGGGTCGACCGGCGCGACCCGGCCGACGTCAACAACCTGGACCCGGTGCCGGGGCGGATCCTGCTGCGGCGCTCGGAGGACTTCGGGCAGACGTTCCTGCCGACCGGCGGCGAGATCCGGCTCGACGTCGGCGACGCGGCGATGACCGAGTCGCAGGCGCCCGCGATCGACTGCCGGGCCGACGGGACGGTCGTCGTCGCGTGGGAGGACCTGCGCCACGGCTGGTCGGAGATCTTCGTCAACGTCAGCACGGACTTCGGGGCGACCTGGCAGCCGGCCGACATCGAGCCCGCGGCGGGCTTCAACGAGACGTGGGACAAGACCGGGGTGCGCGTCGTGCTCGGCGAGGGTGTGCCCGCGCCGATCTGGCTCGGCTGGGAGGACGCGCGCGACGGCGGCAATGACATCTGGGTCCGGCAGAGCCTCGACGGCGGGACGACCTGGAGCGCTTCGGTGCGGATGAACACCGGCGTGCCGCCGGGCAGCGTGCCGGTGGAATCGTGGGACATCGACCACGACGGGACCGCGCTGGTCGCCGCGTGGGCCGACGACCGCAACGGTCCGGGGGTGGGCGATCCGGTGCGCGACGTGTTCATGTCGCGCTGGCAGGGCGCCGGCTCGCCGGACCCGGTCGCCGAGCGGCTCGACCTCGGAACCGCTCCGGGCGCGGCGGACTCGCGGCAGATCAGTCTCGCGGCGGGCGCCGGTGCGGCCGTCGTCGTCTGGGAGGACTTCCGCGACACGGCGCCGGGCGACGAGGCGCGGGCGAACGTCTACGCCGGGGGGCACGGGATGTCCTTCGACCCGATGGACGCCGACGCCGATGGCGTGCCGGCCGGAAGCGACATCTGTCCCAACTATCCGAATCCGGCCCAGGACGATGCCGATTTCGACGCCATCGGGGACATCTGCGACCGGTTCGCCCTCGATCCGGACAACGACACGGACAACGACGGAATCCCCGCCGATCTCGACAACTGTCCGTTGATCAACAACATCTTCCAGGAGGACGACGACGGGGACGGCTACGGTCTCGACTGCGACTTCTGCCCCGCGACGCCGAGCGACTTCAACCGCGACCTGGACGGTGACGGGTCCGGCAACGACTGCGATGACGACATCGACGGCGACGCGCAGGCGTCCGGGGTCGACCCGGACGACGACGGCGACGGCGTCGACGACACGGCGGACAACTGCGCGACGGAATGGAACCCGCGGCAGCTCGACCAGGACGCGGACGGGACGGGCGACCTGTGCGACGCGGACGACCTGATCGTCGACGGCGTGCGCATCGAGCGCAGCACGCCGGGCGAGCGGATGCGCTGGGAGCGCGAGCCGGCCGCGGCGTCGTACAACGTCTACTTCGGCCGCGCGGCCGACCTGGCGGCGGGCGAGCCGGGCTGGTGCTACCGGCCTGCCTTCAAGGCGGTGCTGGCGACGATCACCGACGCGCCGGATCCGGGACAGGCGTTCTGGTTCCTCGTCACCGGGCTCGACGGCGCCGGGAGCGAGGGCAGCGGCGGCGTCCGCTCGGACGGCGTCACGCCGCGGCCGCTGCCGTCGGTCTGCGACGACGCGGCGGCCCGCGACTGGGACCTCGACGGCGCGTCGAACCGCGACGACAACTGCCGCTTCGACGCCAACGCCGACCAGCTCGACTCCGACGGCGACGGCGCAGGCGACGTCTGTGACCCGTACGCGCAGGATCCCTACGACGATCCGGACGGCGACGGCGTGCCCTCGGACACGGATGTCTGCCCGCTGGTCGCCGATCCGGCACAGGCGGATGGCGACGGCGACGGCATCGGCGACGCATGCGACCTGTGCCCCGCGGACGCGGACCCGCTGCAGCGGGACGACGACCGCGACGGGATCGGCAACGCCTGCGATTCCGACACCGACGGGGACGGTCTGGTCGACGCGATCGACGACGACGATGACGGGGACGGGGCCCCCGACGCGACCGACAACTGCGCCGATGCCGCCAACGCGCTGCAGGCCGACCGCGACGGCGACGGCACCGGGGACGCGTGCGATGCGGACGACCAGGTGATCCACGGCGTGCGGCTCGAGAAGGGCGACCAACAGCGGATGCGCTGGGCCGCCGAGAGCGGCGTCGAGCACTACGCGATCTACCGCGGCGAACTGGCGGACCTGGTCGCGGGGGGCGACTACGGAACCTGCTTCGTGCCGCGCACGGTGCTCGAGTTCCGGCTGCTCGACGACGGACCGCATCCGGCCGGCGGCGGCTGGTTCTACTTCCTGACCGGCACGTTCGGCGGCGTCGAGGGCTCGGCGGGCACCGACAGCGCGGGAGCCGAGCGGCCGGTGCCGGGCTGCCCGTAGCCGGGATAGACTGGCCGGGCCGCGCGAGGCGGTGCGGGAGGATCTGCCGATGTCCGATCGCGGAGATCGCGACGACCTCGATCTCGTCTGCCCGCTGTGTCACGGCCGGCTGCTGATCGACCGGGAGACCGGGACCGTGCTCGAGGCGACCCCGCCGCGGAAGGGCGGGGACATCGACGACCTGCTCGGCGAGGTGCAGTCGGCGACGACGCGCCGCGAGAGCGAGTTCTCGCGCGCGTTCGAGGCCGAGCGGCGCCGCCGCGAGCTGCTCGAGAAGAAGTTCAGGCTCGCCCGGGAGCGCAGCG
>RFIB01000243.1 GCA_003695625.1 Acidobacteriota bacterium
CGGCACGTCCTGCCACGTGACGGGGCCGCGGCTCGAGAAGCTCGCCGCCACGTCGCTGCAGTCGACCGCTCCGACGGTGATCACCCGCGGAACGTCTCCGGGCGTGCGCACGTTGTCCGGTTCGTTGCCGGAGCCCTCGTTGCCGGCGGCGATCACCATCGCGGTGCCCAGGTCGATCGTGTTCTCGCAGTTCGTGCGCCACGTCGGCCGGTCCGGGTCCCACCCGTGCTGCCAGCCGAGGCTCATCGAGATCGAGTCCGCGCCGTTCTCGGCCGCGTACTGCATCGCCTCCCACACGTCGGGCTCGTCCGCGGTCGTCAGGCCGACCCGCAACACCATGATCTTCGCGTCGGGGGCCATGCCGGCCTGGAAGCCGCCGGTGCCGTCGCCCGCGATCGTGCCGGCGACGTGCGAACCGTGCGAATCGTTGTCATTGGGGTCGTTGTCGTTGTTGTCGATGTCCCAGCCGATCAGGTCGTCGACGTAACCGTTGCCGTCGTCGTCGATGCCGTTCTCGTCGTCGGGATCCATCACCACGCCGTCGCCGTCGAGGTCTTCCCCGGGGTTGACCCAGATCTGGTTCTCGATGTCCGGGTGATACCAGCAGACGCCCGAGTCGATCACCGCGATCACCGCGCCCTCGCCGGTGTCGCCCAGTTCGTTCCAGACCTTCGGGGCGCGCATCAGCGAGACCCCGCACTCGACCTCGGCGTCGGTGAACGGCCCGCCGCTGTCGAGTGCGGGAGACGGGAGATCGATCGACATCGCCCGGTCGAGGAACACCGGGCGCGGAGGCTCCCAGTTGACGTGGTCGACCTCGGGCCGCGCCGCGACCCGTTCGATCTCGGTCCGGGTCAGCTCGGCGGCGACGATGTTGCCGATCCACAGCGCGCGGATGCGCCGCGCCGCGCCGCGGGATTCCGCGGCCCGGAGTTGCGCGAGCAATCCGGCCTGGGTGCGCTGCGCGTGCTCCTTGAGGGCGCGGATCCGGACGGCCCGCTTCCGGTCGCGGTCCGCGAGGTTCCCGCCGACGGCGCGGAGCCGCGGGCCTTCGAGCTGGTCGGCGAGCACGATGCTGACCGGAATCAGTTCGTCCGGCCCCGCCTCTGCGACCACGCGGGCGAGTTCGCCACGCAGCTTGGGCGACGTGTCCTCTCCGGCAGGCCCGGCGCCGAGCGATGCGGCGAGGAGGACGAGAACGAACGCAGACAGGCACAGGCGGCGGACCATGGAGACCTCCCGGAACGACCGTGCCGGGAGGATCGCGCAAGGCGGGCATGGCACGCGCCGATCACTTGCGCGGACGCCCCTTCCCGGCGACGGAAAGGTACCACGCCCGCGTCACCGAACCGCCCGTGCGATCCGGTTCAGCCGGCGGCAGTCTCGTCGCAGGCGTCGCCGCGCCCGTCGCCGTCGCGGTCAGCCTGGTCGGGGTTCGGATCGAGTGGGCAGTTGTCGCAGTCGTCGCCGACGCCGTCTCCGTCGCGGTCCACCTGCCGGAAATTCCAGGTGCCCGGACAGTTGTCGCACACGTCTCCGTGCTGATCGAGATCGCGGTCCGCCTGGTCCGGGTTGGACGCGTCCGGGCAGTTGTCGCAGACGTCGCCCGCGCCGTCCCCGTCACGGTCCTCCTGCCGGTGATTGAACTTGCGCGGACAGTTGTCCGCGATGTCCGGGATGCCGTCGTTGTCGAAATCGGCCTCGCAGGCATCGCCGACGCCGTTGCCATCCTCGTCGAGCTGGTCCGGGTTCGGCCAGTCGACGCAGTTGTCGCAGACGTCGCCTGCGCCGTCCCCGTCGCGATCCTCCTGGGCCGGGTTCGCCGCGTCCGGGCAGTTGTCCTGCGTGTTGCCGAGACCGTCTCCGTCGCGGTCGGCGTCGCAGGCGTCTCCCGTGCCGTCGCCATCACGGTCGTCCTGTCCCGGATTCGGCTCGGCGGGGCAGTTGTCGCACGCGTCGCCGACGTCGTCCCGGTCTGCGTCCTCCTGGCCGGGGTTCGCGACCGACGGGCAGTTGTCCTGCAGATCGGGGTGCCCGTCCCCGTCGGCGTCGTTGCACACGTCGCCGACGCCGTCGCCGTCCGCATCGGCCTGGTCCGGGTTGTAGACGCTCGGGCAGTTGTCCTGCTCGTCCAGCCAGCCGTCGTTGTCGTCATCCGGGTCGCATGCGTCCCCCTGCGCATCGCCGTCGATGTTCGACTGGAGCGGGTTGGCGACCGCCGCGCAGTTGTCGTCGGCGTCGACGATGCCGTCTCCGTCGCTGTCGCTGTCGTGATCGCAGACGTCGCCCTCGCCGTCGCCGTTGGCATCGGCCTGGCTCGGATTCCAGGTGTCGGGACAGTTGTCGCAGGCATCGCCGGACCAGTCCCCGTCGCTGTCCTCCTGTCCGGGGTTGGCCACGGTCGGGCAGTTGTCGCACGCGTCGCCCGGCCCGTCCCCGTCGGCGTCCGCCTGGTCGGCGTTGAATCGCTGCGGGCAGTTGTCGCAGGGGTCGGCGACGCCGTCCCGGTCGTAATCGGGATCGGACGGCGAGGCGTCGTGCGGGCACAGGTCGCAGGCATCGCCGCGTCCGTCACCGTCACTGTCGCGCTGGTCCGGGTCGAAGATCCCCGGGCAGGTATCGCACACGTTGCCCGCGCCGTCGTCGTCCTCGTCGATCTGCATCGGGTTCGGCACGCCCGGGCAGTTGTCCGCCACGCCGCAGGCATCCTCGGACGCGATCAGCCCGAGTGACAGCGCGGTGCTCAGCGCGCAGCCGCGGACCAGCTTGCGGGCCAGCGGCTCGAGGCCCTGCTCCTCGGGGACGGTCAGCCCCTTGTAGAGCGTGCACGCCGCCTGCGCCGCGGCCTGCACGGCGCCGCTGTCCCACAGCGCGCGGAGTGCGGCCAGGCGCTCGAGCAGGCGGGCGTTGACCGCGGGGTCGTCCGTGGCGGCCAGCGCGATGTGCCGTTCGAGATCGTCCCAGTCACGGCACGGCGGCACGTAGTAGCTCAGCAGCCAGCTCTGCTGCAGGCCGTCGCCGTCGAGATCGACGTCGCCCCAGTCCTCCGGCTGCACGAACGCGACCACCGTGTCGGCCGGCGTTCCGGCGCTGTACTTGTAGCCGAAGCCTCCCGAGCGATACGTCGTCCGCTCGGAGATCCTGTAGATCTCCATCCATGAGTTCCAGTAGTCGTAGCAGGACGTGTC
>RFIB01000244.1 GCA_003695625.1 Acidobacteriota bacterium
CTCGGTCCCGGCATCGTCGATCTCGAGCAGCTCGAGCGCGCGCTCGAGGTGGTCGACCGCATCGCGCGCCGGCTGGCCGCGGGCGGCGCGTGAGGGAGGACTCCGCGTGACGCTGCTCGACCTGATCGACGGCGCGGTGCGCGACCGCCAGGACGCCGTCGCGCTCGACGGCCCGGCCGTGCCGGGCGGGCCCCGGACGTACGGCACGCTCGTCGAGCACGCCGCCCGACGCGCCGGCGAGCTCGCCCGGCGCGGCGTCAGGCCCGGCGACCGCGTCGCCATGCTCTCGGAGAACCGCGCGGAGGTCGCGGAGCTGCTGATCGCCTGCTGGCGGCTCGGCGCGTGCGTGGTGCCGCTGAACACGCGCCACACGCCGCGCGAGCTGGCGCTGGTCCTCGACGACGCGCGCCCGCGGCTGCTGGTCGTCGACGAGGAGCACGAACCGGCGGCCCGCCGGGCTCTCGATGCGGCTCCCGGCGCGGCGCTGGTCCCGCTCGACGGGTCCGTGGAGGGGCGAATCGCCGGGCCGCAGGCCGCGCCCGTCGCGACCGACGCGGCGCTGCTGCTGTACACGTCGGGAACCACCGGGCGCAGCAAGGGGGCCTTGCTGAGCCACGGCAACGTGGTGGCGACGATCGCCGCGCTGATCGCCGCGTGGCGCATCGTCCCGGAGGACAGGCTGCTGCTGACGCTGCCGCTGTTCCACACGCACGGCCTGGTCGTCGGGCTGCTGACGACGCTCGCCGCGGGCGGCACGGTCGCGCTCCACCGGCGGTTCGACGCGGGCGAGATCGCGCGGGCGCTGGGTGCGGGGGAGGCGAGCCTGTTCTACGGGGTGCCGACGCTCTACGTGCGGCTGGTCGAGGCGCTGCGGGAGCGGGGCGCGGCGTTTCCCGCGCGGGTGCGGCTGTGCTGCTCGGGCAGCGCGCCGCTCGCGCCGGAGACGTTCGGTGCGTTCCGCGAACTGACCGGACTCGAGATCCTCGAGCGCTACGGGATGACCGAGACGGGCATGACGCTCTCGAACCCGTACGCGGGTCCGCGGCTGCCCGGGACGGTCGGCCGCCCGCTGCCCGGAGTGTCGATCCGGATCGTCGGCGAGGACGGCACGGACGTGTCCGACGGCGCGGACGGCGAACTGCTCGTCGCGGGGCCGAACGTGTTCGGCGGCTATCTCGGCGACGAGCGCAAGACGCGCGAGAGCTTCGTTGTCGACGGGCAGGGGGGGCGGTGGTTCCGGACGGGAGACCTGGCGCGCCGCGATCCGGCGACGGGTCACGTGACCCTGCTCGGCCGCCGGCACGAGCTGATCATCTCCGGCGGGTTCAACGTCTATCCGCGCGAGGTCGAGGACGTGCTGGCTGCGCACCCCCGCGTCGCGGAGGTGGCGGTCTGCGGCGTGCCGGATCCGGAGTGGGGCGAGCGCGTCGTCGCGTTCGTCGTCGGGCGCGGTGCGATCTCCGCGCGAGAGCTGGCCGCGTGGGCCCGCGAGCGGCTCGCCGGGTACAAGGTGCCGAGGAGGTTCGTGCCGCTCGCGTCGCTGCCGCGCAACGCGATGGGCAAGATCGATCGCCGCGCCCTGGTCCGCGAGGCCGGTGCGGACGGCACGCCGGAGGAGGGGTGATGACCGGACCGGAACAGGCAGGCGCCGCGCGTGCGTCGGGATGCGCGCCGTGGGTCTTCGGAGTGGTGCTGCTCGTCGGACTGGTCGTCGCGGGCGGCTGCCGCGGCTGGAAGGGCACCCTGCCGCGCGAGGGCGACCTGCACCCGCGGCTGACGCCGTTCACCTATCTCGAGCGCGGCCGCCTGCTGGCGCTCGCCGCCGACGTGCGGGCGACGATCGAGCGCGAGGATGATCCGTTCGTGCCGCTGGCGGTCGGCATCGCGAATCGCGGTCTCGACCGGCTCACGCTCACGCGCGAGTCGTTCACGCTGGTCGACGAGCAGGGGCGGCGCTATCCGCTGGCCACGATCGACGAGGTGCGCGAGAAGATGGGCAATCTCGTGCCGATCGACCTGCGCATCAGCGCGGACTTCGTGTCGGTGTTCGGCTCGCCGTGGGACCTCTGGCAGCGGGTGCCGGCGACGTTCTTCCCGGTGCTCTCGGTCGGCTCGGTGCCCGGGTTCGGCCCGCGCACGATCCGCCGCGACCGGGTCGAGCTGCCCCGCCGGAGCTGGATGGCCGACCTGCTGTACTTTCCGCATCCGGAGGGCGAGCTGGCCGGGCGCCGCTTCGAGCTGTGGGTCGACGCGGAGGAACTCGACGAGCCGGTGTTCGTCAAGTTCGCGGTCCGCGCGATGGTCAGGGGCCGCGAGCGGCCGTAGGCCGCGCGCCGGTCGACAGCCCGCGGCGCTCGGGCATAATCGCGCGCCGAGGAGGCCGCGATGACGCCCGCCGACCGTCCCGACCTGCCCGCCCCGCGCCGCATCCTGCTCGGCCCCGGGCCGAGCGACGTGCCCGCGCGCGTGCTGCGCGCGATGGCGACACCGATCGTCTCGCACCTCGATCCCGAGATGCTCGTGCTGCTCGACCGGATCGCCGCGCAGCTGCGCGAGGTGTTCCGGACGACGAACCGGCTGACGCTGCTGATGCCGGGCACCGGGATGTCGGCGATGGAGGGCGCGATCGTCAACCTCGTCGAGCCGGGCGATACCGTGCTCGTCGGCACGTGCGGCGTGTTTGGCCGCAGGATGGCCGACATCGCGCGTCGGGCGGGGGCGGAGGTCGTCGAGGTCGAGGCGCCGTGGGGCCGGATCGTCGATCCCGACGCGATGCGCCGCGCGATCGCCGAGCACCGGCCACGGGTCGTCGCGATCGTCCACGGCGAGACGTCGACCGGGATCGAGCAGCCGGTGGCCGAAATCGCCGCCGCCGCGCGCGATCACGGTGCCCTGACCGTCGTCGACACGGTCGCCTCGCTCGGCGGCGTGCCGTTCGACGTCGATGCGAGCGGGGCAGACGTCGTCTACTCCGGCTCGCAGAAGTGCCTGTCGTGCCCGCCGGGCCTGGCGCCGATCACGCTCGGACCGCGGGCGGAGGAGCGGTTGCGGGCGCGGACACGGCCGGTGCAGAGCTTCTATCTCGACCTCACGCTGCTCGACCGCTACTGGAACGAGCCGCACGTCTACCATCACACGGCGGCGACGAGCCTGTACTACGCGATGTACGAGGGGTTGCGCGTCGTGCTCGAGGAAGGGCTCGAGCGCCGGATCGCGCGGCACGCCGCGTGCCACCGCGCGCTGCTCGCCGGACTCGAGGCGCTGGGCATCGGTCTCGCATCGGACCCGGAGCACCGGCTGCCGGTGCTCAATCCGGTCGAGGTGCCCGACGGCGTCGACGCGCACCGGGTGCGCCGGAGGCTGCTGGCAGAGCACGGGATCGAGGTCGGTGCGGGTCTCGGCGAGCTGGCCGACCGCGTCTGGCGGGTCGGCCTGATGGGCGAATCGGCGCGGCCGAACAACGTGCTGCTGCTGCTCGCCGCGCTCGAGCGGATCCTGCGCGAGGAGGGAGCCCGCTGCGGGACCGGTGCCGTCGAGGCGGCCGCGTCCGTGTTCGGCAGCGCCGCGGACTGAGCGCGGCGATCCCTCCCGGGCGCGGGTCGTCCCGGCCGCGGCACGCCGCCGCGGCGCCGGGCGGCCACGATGCGGGATGTCCCGGAACAGCACGAACGGGCAGGAACAGCCGGGCCGGCGGTCCTCTCGGATCCGGGAGGATTCCTCTCCGGGAGTGGTTGACCGGAGACGCGCCGCGCTGATAAAAGGAAATGCCCCTCCGCCGGGAGGTGGCGGTTCTTCCCGCGCGACGCCCGGGCCGTTCGCCCCGACCTCTCGCTCCCGTGCCGCGCGACGGAGAGCCAGGGCAGGACTCGCGCAGTCCGGGGGGCTCCGCGTGGCAGAAGGGAACCGGCGGTTCGGCCAGTACCTTCGGGCGCTGCGGCACTCGAAGCACCTGACGCTGGACGACGTCTGCCAGCTCTCGCGGGACGAGCCGGTCCCGATCTCCCGTGCCGTCCTGTCCGATCTCGAGAACGGCCGCGCCAACCTGACGACCGGCCGGCTGATCACGCTGTCCCGGATCTACGGCGTCCGGCCGGCCGTGCTGGTCGAACGCTTCGAGACCGACTACGAGCTCGACCTCGCCGACCGCGACCGCATCGAGAAGTGGCCGACGCAGAAGCTGTTCGACGAGGCCCGCCGCGCCGGCATGTCCGGCCATGTCCACCGCGCGCTCCTGCTCTACGAGGAAGCCGAACTGCGCGCCCTCGAAGGCAAGGACGAGGACAGCGAGAACGTCCGGGTGCGTGCGCGCCTGGGAGTGGCGAGGGC
>RFIB01000245.1 GCA_003695625.1 Acidobacteriota bacterium
GGCGGCCGGCGCACAAGGGTATCCCGGGGCCGGGCCCCGGGCGAGTGGCGGGACCTCAGCCGCGGGCAGAGCGTCCGAGCTCGTAGCCCTCGGCGACGGCCTTCATGTTCAGGTCGATCAGGTGCCGCTTCTTGACGATCACGCCGAGCGCAGCCTCGATCGTCTCGCGGCCGATCATCCCCGTGTACCCGGCATAGGCGCCGAGCATCACCATGTTCGCGGCGCGCGGGTTGCCCAGCTTCTGGGCCATCTCGCTCGCCGGCACCTCGAGAACCTCCAGGTCGTCGCGGTCGGGCCGTTTGGAGATCATCGACGTGTTGAGCATCACCAGCCCGCCCTCGACGATCTGCGGCTCGAACTTCTCGAGCGACGGCTGGTTCATCGCGATGAGCACCGTCGGCCGGGAGACCAGCGGCGAGCCGATCTGATGGTCCGAGATGTTGACGTGGCAGTGCGCGGTGCCGCCGCGCATCTCGGGCCCGTACGAGGGCAGCCAGGTCACCCGGCGCCCTTCCATCATCCCGCACTGGGCGGCTCCCAGGCCGAGCAGCAGCACGCCCTGGCCGCCGAAGCCGGCGATCTTGAGTCGCGGGTTGGCGTACTTCGGGTCGACCGGCTGTGCGGGCGGGAACGAGAGCTGCTGGCTCGAGTCGATGCGCAGCGCCTCGTGGTAGCGCTCGAACGGGACCGGCTCCGGCTCCGGGCGCGCGTTGTGGACCTCGTCCGTCTTGTCGACGAACACGTCCAGCGGGAAGTACGGCTTCATCTTCTCGTGGATCCACTTGTGCGCGTCCGGAGGCGTCATGCCCCAGCCGGTGGGGCAGGCCGACAGCACCTCGACGAACGCGAAGCCCCGGCCCTCGACCTGGGCCTGGAGCGCCTTGCGCACCAGCCGCCGCGTCCGCGAGATGTCCTTGGCCGAACACAGCGCTCCGCGCGCGACGTAGACCGGCGCGTCGAGCTGCGCGATCAGCTCCGCCATCCGCAACGGAGCGCCCGCCTCCTCGACCTTGCGGCCGCCGGGTGACGTGGTCGTGGTCATGCCGGGGAGCGTGGTCGGCGCCATCTGCCCGCCGGTCATCCCGTAGATCGCGTTGTTGACGAAGAAGACGACCATCTTCTCGCCGCGATTGGCGGCCTGCAGGATCTCGTTGAGGCCGATCGCCGCGAGATCGCCGTCCCCCTGATACGAGATCACGATCGAGTGCGGGCGTGCGCGCTGGACTCCCGTGCCGACCGCCGGCGCCCGGCCGTGGGCCGCCTGGACATTGCCGACATCGAAGTAGTAGTAGGCGAACACCGAGCAGCCGACGGGGCTGATGAACACCGTCCGATCGGCGATCTCGAAGTCGTCGATCGCCTCGGCGATCATCTTGTGCAGTTCGCCGTGACCGCAGCCCGGACAGTAGTGCGTGACTTCCTTGATGCCGGCCTTGCGCTCGTAGCGCTCGTAGAACGAGCGCGGCTTCTGCAGGTAGGGCTCGTAGACCGGGGTGCTCACAGCACACCTCCTTCGCGGGCGGCGTTGCGGATCTGCTCGAGGCACTCCTCGACCGACGGGACGTTGCCTCCCATCCGGCCGTGGAAACCGACGGGGATGCGGTCGTGGATCGCCAGCCGCACGTCGTCGAGCATCTGGCCGTAGCTCAGCTCGAACACCTGCAGGCGCGCCGCGCTGCCGGCGAGTTCGTCGAGTCGGCGCCGCGGGAACGGCCACAGCGTCACCGGCCGGAACAGGCCGGCGGGAATGCCCTCCTCGCGTGCGGCGGCGACGGCCGACCGCGCGACGCGGGCGACGATGCCGTAGGCGACGACGACGATCTTCGCGTCGTCGACCATGAATTCGTCGTACAGCGCCTCGTTCTCCTCGATCTCGCGATACTTCGCCTGGAGCTTGCGGTTGTGCGCCTCGAGTTCGTCCGGCTCGAGGTAGATCGACGAGATCAGGTTCTTGCGCGTCTCGGCGTCGGCGCGCACCGCCCAGTCCTTCTCGGGCGGCACCGGCAGCGGATCGGGGAACGCCACCGGCTCCATCATCTGGCCGACGAAGCCGTCGGCCAGCACGTAGACCGGGTTGCGGTAGCGGTCCGCCACCTCGAACGCACGCATCGTCAGGTCGCACATCTCCTGGCCCGAAGACGGCGCGTACACGGGATTCCGGTAGTTTCCGTGGCCGCCGATGCGCACGACCTGATTGTAGTCGGCCTGCTCCGGGGCGATGTTCCCGAGACCCGGGCCGCCGCGCATGATGCTCACGATCACGCACGGGAGTTCCGAGCCGGCCGCGTACGACACGGCCTCCTGCATCAGGCTGATGCCCGGACCCGACGACGCGGTCATCGTCCGGACGCCGGCGCTTGCGGCGCCGTAGACCATGTTCATCGCGGCGGTCTCCGATTCCGCCTGGACGAACACGCCGCCGACGGCAGGAAAGTCCCGCGCGGCGGTCTCGGCGATCTCGCTTGCCGGCGTGATCGGATAGCCGAAGAAGCAGCGGCACCCGGCGAGCAGGGCGCCCTTGACGATCGCCTCGTTGCCCTTGATCAGCAGGGGCGGACGATCGGGTCTTGCCGAGGTCGGGGAATAGGCTGTCTCGGGCATCGCGATCCTCCAGGTGCTCCCGCGGTGCCGGATGCGCGGCCCGCAGGGTCCGAATCGTGGGTCGTCAGGCCGACTTGACGAGCCGGAACACGGTGATCGCTCCCGGTTCCGGGCATGCATAGAAGCAGAAGCCGCACCCTGTGCAGCCCGCTCCCGCGTACCGGACCGGGCGGTAGCCCTGCCGGTTGAGTCCGTCGTCGAGTTCGATGACGTGCACCGGGCAGACGCTGACGCACAGCAGGCATCCCTTGCACTCGTCCCGGTTGACCTCGATCCGCCCGCGATCGACCTTCTCGCTCATGGTGGCTGCGCTCCGTCCCGGGCCCGTGGCGGGGGGGAGATGAAACGGTCTGGGACCTTACTTGTTAGCTATTTGGTATTGTACGGGACCCGCGCTGGGACCGTCAACGCGCAGCGCCGTTCTTCCGGCTGACGACCGCCAGCCGTGGCGGTCCGGCCGAACGATCTCCAGCGGGCGCGCGCGGCGCGATCCGGCGCGGGTGCCGGCGGCGGGGCCCGGTCGTCCGCGAATCCGGGCTTGTCCACGTAAACCCGTATTGATGTTGCACTTGCGAGAGCCGGGCACGATATTCTCCCCGGAGCGCGCAGCGGGAGACGCCTGGTCCGCGGAGCCGGTCGATGAGCCTCATCCGGGGTGGTTCGTTTTCGTTCGAGGGCTCCGCGATCGCGCGCGACGCCGATCCGTCCGTCGAGATTCTCTCCGGCTGGCCCGCCGTCTCCGCCGTGCGCGAGATCTGGGAAGCGCTTCTTGCAGATTATCGCCATCCGGCACCCGGATTGACCTGGGCCGCCCTCGATGCGGTCGCCGCGGCGCTCGACGGGACCGTCACGCCGCTCGTCGTCTGCGCGCCGGACGCGCACGCGCCGCGCGTGCTGCTTGCGCTCCAGTGTCGGCGCGTCGGGCCGCTGCGCATCGTCGAACCGCTGGGCCGGGACCTGCTTCCGCGGCACGAGCCGCTCGTCTCGCGCGAGGGCATGGAACTCCCGCCGGTCGCGCTGGTGCGCGCCGTCGCGCGCCGGCTCGGGCACGACGCGATCTTCGATCTGCCCCGCCTCCGGCCGGGCGCGCGCGGGACGCGCTGGCTCGTCGACGGATTGTCGCGCGCTCCCGGCTGGGGCGTGCTCCACGGTCCCGGCGAGTGCCAGCTTCCGCTGGCCGGCGGATGGCCCCGTGTCGAGGCGTCGCTTCCGGTCAGCATGCGCCGCGCGGCGCGCGCGGGCGCGGAACGGGCCCGTGCCGACGGGGTCGAGCTCGACATCCGGCTCGTCGTGCCGCATCGCCGCGGGGAACTCGACGACGTGATCGAGCTCGGCGGCGACGACCTCGACCCGAGATCCGCCACCAGGCGGGACGTCCTCCATCGGCTCGTCGAGAGCAGCGCGGCCTCGGGACGGCTCAGGGCGGCCCTCGTGCGCGCGGGCGACCGGCTGCTGGCGGGGACGGTCGTGTGGATCGGGGCACGCCAGGCCGTCGAGCTCGTCGCCGGGGCGGACCCGTCCGCGGAGCGCTACGCGCCGCAGGAGATCGCCGATCTCGCCCTGCTCGAGACCCTCTCCCGTCGCGAGCAGCTCGACGGGCTGCTGATGGCCCGCGACCGTGGCCCGGCCCGGCCGCTGCCGCCCGACCCGCAGCCGCGACTGCTCGGCGCGCCGCAGCCCGGGCTCGCCCGGCTGCTGGCGGGCGCCGCCCACCGCGCCCTCGAGGGAGAGGATCTCCTGCTCGACGGTCTGGCCCGCCTCGTCCGGCGACTGCTCGAGGCGCGCGATCGGCGGGCGGCCCTCGCGGGCGCGCAGCCCCGGCGCGGCCCCGGGACGGGGAACGACGACGCAGGGGGACGCGACACCCGGGACATCGCCGCCGCGCGCGCTGCGCCCGCGGCCACGCCGTGCGACGACGACCCGGGCCTCGCCGCCGGCTCGGGTCGCTGATCGCCTTCCGCGGTGCGGGCGTTCGCGCGCCGGCGCGGTAGACTGCGGGCTCTTCCGCGAGGAGCACCGCCGCCGATGTCCGATGTCACCCGGATCGAGATCGCGATGCGTTCCGGCTTTTCAGACAGCCGCGGCCGCGCGGTGGCCCGCCGGATCAGGACACATCTCGGCATCCCGGTCCGTGACGTGCGCACGCGGGACGTCTACCACGTCGAGCCGGCGCTGTCCCCGGGCGAGGCCGAGCGGGTCGCCCGGGAGTTCGCGGGACCGGTCACGCGTGTCGGCGCCGTCGGCCGGGTCGAGGATCCCGGGCCGTGGGACGTGGCGATCTCCGTCGGCTACCGCCCGGGCGTCACCGATCCGGTCGGCAAGAGCGCACGCGTGGCGATCGAGGATCTGCTCGGCCGGTCGCTCGGGCCCGGGGCCGCGGTCTACACGTCGCGCGTCTACCTGCTCGCCGGGGTCGACCTCGAGCAGGGACGACGGATCGCGCGCGAGCTGCTGGCCAACGAGATCATCGAGCGGATCTCGGTGCTCGACTGGGACTCGTTCGCGCGCGGTCCGGTCGACCTGAGCGTGCCCCGCGTTGCGGTCACGACCGTGCCAGAGGTCGAGACGATCGACCTCGAGCGGTCCGACGACGACCTGGTGCGGCTGAGTCGCGAGCGCCTGCTCGCGCTGAGCCTCGACGAGCTGCGCACGATCCGCGACTTCTTCCGGCGCGCGGGCGACGATCCGGCGCGACGCGCGGCCGGACTCGGTCCGGCGCCGACGGACGCGGAACTCGAGTGCCTCGCGCAGACCTGGTCCGAGCACTGCAAGCACAAGATCATGAATGCGCGGATCCGCTACGAGGAGCCGGGGGCGGCTCCCGAGACGATCGACTCCCTGTTCCGGACGTACATTCGCGGGACCACGGAGCAGCTCGATGCACGGATCCGCGCGCGAGAGGGCGCGAGCTGGCTCGTCTCCGTGTTTCACGACAACGCGGGCGTGATCGCGGCGACCGACCGGCACCACCTCGTGTACAAGGTCGAGACGCACAACAGCCCGTCCGCGCTCGATCCGTACGGGGGCGCGATCACCGGCATCGTCGGAGTCAATCGCGATCCGTTCGGCACGGGCCTCGGGTCCGAGCTGTTGTCCAACGTGTGGGGCTACTGCTTCGCGAGCCCGCGCACCTCGACCGCGATTCCGCGCGGACTGCTGCATCCGCGGCGCATCCGCGAGGGCGTCCACCAGGGGGTGATCGACGGCGGCAACCAGTCGGGGATTCCCTACGCGCGTGGATGGGAGTACTTCGATCCGCGCTTTCTCGGCAAGCCGCTCGTGTTCTGCGGGACGGTCGGTCGCATGCCGGTGACCGTCGCCGGCCGGCCGGCCGAGCGCAAGCGGTGCCGGCCCGGGGACCGGATCGTCATGGTCGGCGGCCGGATCGGCAAGGACGGCATTCACGGCGCGACGTTCTCGAGCGCGGAGCTGACCGAGGAGAGCCCGGTCCAGGCGGTCCAGATCGGGGATCCGATCACACAGAAGATGATGTTCGACTTCCTGCTCGAGGCGCGGGACAGGGGGCTCTACTCGGCGATCACCGACAATGGCGCCGGCGGACTGTCGAGTTCGGTCGGCGAGATGGCCCAGCAGCCCGGGGGCGCGCGGATGGACCTCGCCCGTGCGCCGCTCAAGTACCAGGGTCTCGCACCGTGGGAGATCCTCGTCTCCGAGGCGCAGGAGCGGATGACCGTCGCGGTGCCGCCGGACCGGCTCGACGAGTTCCTCGAGCTTGCGCGACGGCGCGAGGTCGAGGCCACCGACCTCGGCGAGTTCACGGACGACGGCATGTTCCACGTCCTTCACGACGGGCGGACGGTCTGCTTCCTGCCGCTCGAGTTCCTTCACGACGGCCTGCCGCCGATGGAGCTGACGGCACGGTGGTCGCCGCCCGGACACCGACCGATGCCCGTCGCGCCGCGCCCGGATCCGGCGACGTTCGGGCAGCAGGCGCGCGAGTTCCTCGCCCGCGAGAACCTGGCCTCGAACGAGCTGATCGCGCGCCAGTACGACCACGAGGTCAAGGGACTGACGATCGTCCGGCCGTTCGTCGGCCGGGCCGGCGACGTGCCCTCCGATGCCGCCGTGATGCAGATCGAGCACGGCCGCTGGGAAGGCTACGTGCTCGCCGAAGGCGTGTTCCCCTGCTACTCCGACGTCGACGCGTGGGCGATGGCGGAGGCCGGAGTCGATCTCGCGGTGCGCCGGGTGCTCGCCGCCGGGGCGCGCTTCGACCGGATCGCCGCGCTGGACAACTACTGCTGGCCCGATCCGCTGCCCGGCCCGGACAACCCCGACGCGGAGCACAAGCTGGCGCAGCTCGTGCGGGCGTCGCGGGGACTCGCACGCGCCTGCCTGGCGTACGGCGTGCCGCTGATCTCGGGCAAGGACTCGATGAAGAACGACGCGGTGATCGGCGGGATGCGGATCAGCATTCCGCCGACGCTGCTCGTCTCGGCCATCGCGCTGATCGAGGACGTGCGGCGTGCGGTCACGCTCGAGACCCGGGCGGCGGGCGACGTGCTGTTCGTCGTCGGCGAGACGCGCGACGAGCTGGGCGGCACCGAGTGGGCGCGGGCACGCGGTGTCGACGGCGGGGACGTTCCGCGCTGTACGCCGGAGGACTGGGCCGCCCGCTACCGGGCCGTGTCCGGAGCGATCCGCGACGGACTGGTGCGCGCGGCGCACGCCCCCGGCCGCGGCGGACTGCTGCCGGCGCTGTTCCAGATGGCCCGCGCCGCCCGCCTCGGCATCGAGGCGGATCTCGACGCCGTGCCCGTCGACGGGCAGCCCGGCTGGGAGGCGCTGGCGTTTGCCGAGTCGTGCGGCCGCTTCCTGCTCTCGTGCGCGCCGGAGCGCTGCGCCGAACTCGAGCGGCGGCTCGACGGCGTGCCCCACGCGGTCCTCGGCCGCTTCGTCGAGCCGCAGGTGCTGCGTCTGTCGCTGGGAGGCGAACCTCTGCTCGACGCGGAGGTCGACGGGCTGGCGGCCGGATGGGAGCGCACGCTCAACGACGACGCGGCGGGGGAGGACGGACGATGAGCGCCGGGCGCTACGGTGGCGTGCGGGTGCTGATCCCGACCGGCTTCGGCCTGAACTGCGAGGCCGAGACGGCCCACGCGTTCCGCGCCCTCGGTGCCGAGCCGGACCTGGTGCACTGGACCGACCTGTTCGCCCATCGGCACGGACGCCGGCTCGCGGACTACGACGTGCTGGTGTTCGTCGGGGGGTTCTCGTACGGCGACCACATCGCCGGCGGCCTGGTGCTCGCCACGCGCATCCGCGCCCGTCTGCTCGACGACCTGCGCGCGTTTCTCGATCGCGGGGGATATGCCCTCGGGATCTGCAACGGCTTCCAGACGCTGCTGCGGCTCGGGCTGCTGCCGGGGCCCGATGCGCCGCCGCACGACTTCGAGCCGCGGGCCGACCTTGCGCCGAACGACCGGCTCGGATACCGCGACGCGTGGGTCACCCTGCGCGTCGAGCCGGACACACGCTGCGCCTGGCTGCGCGGGATCGACCGGCTCGAGGTGCCCTCGCGGCACGGCGAGGGACGGTTCGTCGTCGCCGACGACGCGGAACTCGAGCGGCTCGAGCGCCGGGGCGCGGTCGTGCTGCGCTACGTCGGCCCGGACGGCGAGCCGACGGAGGCCTGGCCGCACAATCCGAACGGCTCCCGCCGGGGCGTCGCGGGAATCACCGACGCGACCGGACGGATCCTCGGCCTGATGCCCCATCCCGACGCATTCCTTCATCCATGGCATCACCCCCGCGCGCTGGTCTCGGACGCCCCCGAGGACGAGTTCTCCCGCACCGGGCTGGCCGTGTTCCGCGCCGGTCTCGAGGCGGCGGCGTCGCGCTGACGCGGAGACCGCGCGCCCGGAGGAGGGTCTGATGCCGCGTTCGTGGGGACTGCTGCTGCTGAATCTCGGCACGCCCGACTCGCCGTCGACCCGCGATGTCCGCCGCTACCTGCGCGAGTTCCTGTCTGATCCGCGCGTGATCGACCTGCCCGCGATTCCGCGCTGGCTGCTGCTCAACCTGGTGATCCTCCCGCTGCGCCCGCGCGCGTCGGCGCGGGCCTATCGCGAAATCTGGACCGCGGAGGGCTCGCCGCTGCTCGTCCACGGACGGGCGCTGGCGATCAAGGTCCAGCGGCGTCTCGGCGGCGACATCCCCGTCGAACTGGCGATGCGCTACGGACGTCCGACGATCGGCGAGGCGCTCGACGGGCTCGTCCGCGCGGGCGTCGAGCGGATCGTCGTGTTCCCGATGTTTCCGCAGTATTCGACCGCAGCGTGGGGCTCGGCGGTCGCGCGGGTCTACGCCGTGGCGGCGCGACGCTGGAACACGCCTCCGCTCGCGGTCGTGCCGCCGTACTTCGATCATCCGGCCTACATCGACGCGCTGGCCGCGGTGACCGCGCGCGAGCTGCGGGAGTTTCCGGCCGATCGGCTGCTGCTGAGCTATCACGGCCTGCCCGAGCGGCAGATCCGGCGCTCCGATCCGTCGGGCACGTGGTGCCTCGAGCGGGACGGCTGCTGCGACGCGATCGGCGCGGGCAACCGGTGGTGCTACCGCGCCCAGTGCCTGGCGACCTCGCGTGCGCTGGCGGCGCGGCTCGGCGAGGCGCCGGCGTCCGAGACCGCGTTCCAGTCCCGCCTCGGGCGCCAGCCCTGGATCCGGCCGTACACCGACGAGCGTCTCGCCGCGCTCCCCGGGGAAGGCGTGCGGCGACTTGCCGTCGCCTGTCCGTCGTTCACGGCGGACTGTCTCGAGACGATCGAGGAGATCGGGCTGCGCGGCCGGCAGACGTTCCTCGACCACGGGGGGGAGGACTTCCGGCTGGTCCCCGCGCTCAACGCCGAGGCGGCGTGGGCCGAGGCGGTCGCGGCGATCTCCCGCGAGACCGCCGGCGAGGCCGGCTGAGGCCGGTCAGTCGCCGAGTTCGACCTCGATCGTCCCGCCGACGACGCGCGTGGCGAACCGGACGAGGTCCTCCTCGGCAGGAATCGCCAGCACGCGTCCCGTCTCGAGATCGAACTTGGCGCAGTGCAGCACGCAGATCACGGTGCCGGCACGCACGTGGCCGACCTCGCTGAGCCGCGCGCCGAGGTGCGGACAGCGATCCTCGAACGCGTGAATGCGGCCGTCGACGCGGAACAGGACGATCTCGTGTCCGCCCAGCCGGATGCCGACGCGCTCGCCTTCGGGCAGTGCGGACAGAGGGAGTGCGGGGACGAACGGCATCGCCCGATGTTACCAGCCGGACCCGCGGTCGCACGCGTCCTGCGCCCCGACGCGGACCTCGCCGTGGGCCAGCAGGAACCGGATGCGGCGCAGCTCGTCGAACCGCGGCTCGCGGACGTGGAACGGGATCCGCGTCGGCGGTCGCGGGCCGAGCGCGAGATCGGGATGCGCGGCGGTGATCGCGGCCCACTGGCGCACCGGGCACGAGAGCAGGCAGCGCTCGGGCTCGCCCCACGTCGCGGCCCACTCGGCGACGCATCCGGCGATGTCGTCGACCAGGCGGCGCGCGTTCTGCAGGCGCAGCCGGGAGCCGTAGCGCGACTTGCCGCGGCGCCGGAGATGGGTCGTCTGGGCGCGTCCGTGCCCCCGCACGACGTACCGGCGGCGGACGCGGTGGGCGAGCAGGTCGTCGTCGTCCCACAGTCCCGCGGCCATCGCCCCCGCGCGCAGAAGCAGGACCAGCGTCCGCCCCGGACGCGCGCGCAGCCGTGCGGCGAACGCCGCGGCGTCGGCGCGCGGCGGAGGCTCGTCGGGAAGCACGAGCAGCGGGAGTTCGATCCGCGTCGGCGTGCCGTCGCGTCGGCGGCCGGTCCACACCCGGCCGGAGGCGTCGCAGCGCACGTCGACCGCCTGCGCGGCCCACTCGCCGAGGGCGTTCGCCGCGTCGCGCCACGGAAAGCGCCGGATGTCGCCGGTTGCCGGTCCGTCGCGCATCGGGCTCCCTGCGGCCGGGTTTCCGCCGCCGCGACGGCTGGACAGCTCCCGCGACTGCCCGCAACATGGCCCGCCGCCTGCGGCGCCCGGAGCGACCCATCGTGACCGAGCAGGACAACGTGCGCATCCTCGAGGTCGACGGCCGGACCGTCCACCTCGTCGGGACGGCCCACGTCTCGCGCGAGAGCGTCGAGGAGGTCCGTCGGGTCATCGAAAGCGTCCGTCCCGACACCGTGGTCGTCGAGCTCGACGACCAGCGCCTCGAGGCGATGACCGACGAGGAACGCTGGCGTCGCCTCGACATCTTCCAGGTGATCCGTCAGCGCAAGGTGCCGTTCCTGCTCGCCAGTCTCGCGCTCGCGTCCTACCAGGAACGGATCGGCAGGCGCCTCGGCGTCCGGCCCGGGGCCGA
>RFIB01000246.1 GCA_003695625.1 Acidobacteriota bacterium
CCCCCGCACGGTCCGGTCCCGTTGGGCGAGCTGTCCTCGGCGCGGACGATGTAGTGGTAGGTCTCCGGGAAGAACACGTCGCTGTCGGTGTAGCTCGTGCCGGTCACGCACGAGGCGACCAGCGTGTCCGGGCCGGGCACGAAGTTGGGATCGGTGCTGCGGTAGACGTTGTAGCGCACGTCGGGGTACTGGGTGCAGCGCGAATCGGCCGCGTCCCAGCTCACGGTCAGCCCGCACGTCGCCGTGCCGGCGCTCTCGACGCGGGTCACGCCGCCGAAGTCGGGCGGGTCGAGGCACGCGGCCGTCCCGTTGCTGCAGGCGATCGGCTCGAGCACGTTGGTGATCTCGATGTCGTCGATCCACCAGCCGGGGCCGTTGAGGTTCTGGTCGGTCGCGTACATGAACCGGACCAGCACGTCCTGGCCGGCATAGGCCGACAGGTCGATCGTGTACTGCGTCCAGGCGAGCTGCGGTTCGTTAGGATTGACGTTGCCGAAGCCGGGAACCTCCTGCCCGATGCACGTGTTCAGCCCGCCCGTATCCGGGTAGCCCTCGTTCGGCGTGAGCTGCGTCCAGCTCGCGCCGCCGTCGGTGCTGATCTCGACGATGCCGATGTCGTTGAGGTAGTGGATGTCCCAGCGCGTCCAGAACGTCAGCGTCGAGACGGCCAGCGGATCGAGGCGCAGCGGAGGCGTCGTCAGGGCCGCACAGGCGTTCGCGATCCAGTCCTCGGCATGCCAGCTCCGCAGCCCGCCGGTCGTGTGGTTCTCCAGGTTGGTCACGCGCCACGGATCGTCGCCGTTCATGCGGTAGGTCGTGGTGTCCGCCGCGTCGGCGACGAACGTGCCGGCCGAGAACTGGTCGCCCGTCGGCGTTCCCGAGCGCACGACGGTGTTGTCCTCGATGTTGCCGCCGTTGCACGGCCCTTCGCCGCCGCCGCCGCGCGAGTCCTCGGCGCGGACGACGTAGTGGTACGTGATGTCCCCCGCGACGTTCGCGTCATGGTAGGTCGTGCCGGTCACGCACGAGGCGAGCAGGTTGTCCGGCCCCGGCGTGAACGCCGGATCCGTGCTGCGATAGACCGCGTACGTCACGTCGGGGAACATCGCGCAGCCGCTGGTCGCCGGATCCCACGAGAGCGTCAGCCCGCACGGATCGGTGCCGTCGTCGGTCACCGAGACGAGTCCTGCGAACGACGGTGGCAGCAGGCAGTCGCCGGTCGCCGTCGCGTCGGCGCAGTTCGACGGGTCCGAGATGCAGTTCTCCGCATCCCGCGTGCGCACGACATAGCTGTAGGTCGAGCCGCCCGAGACGGGTGAGTCGTCGAAGCTCGTCGCCGGCGCGTCGACCTTGCCGACGAGGCGGAAGTCTCCCCCGGGACAGGCGCCGTCGCTGCGGTACACGTTGTAGCCGGCGGCGCCCGGCACGGCGTCCCACGAGACGGTGATCGTGTTGGGAGCGGTCGGTGTCGCCGTGGTGTTCGCCGGCGGCGGGGGCGGCGTGTCGCAGCGCGAGACGTCGCCGCTGACGACCAGCGCGAACGGCTGCGGTCCCTGCGGGACGTCCGTGGCGCGGATCTCCGCGGTCCACGTCCCCGGCACCGGAGCGGCGACGCGCACGCCTTCATCGTTGTTGACGGCGTCGAACGGTGCGAGCGTCACGCAGTCGACCGCATTGGAGAAGGCTCCCGTCAGGTCGTTGCCGACGTAGCACGCGGCATCGCCCGGCTCGTGCAGGATGAACTCGAGGTTGTTGACCAGCCCCGGTGCCCCCGGGGATCCCGGGTAGTCCGTCCAGACCAGCATCGCCTTGAGCGGCAGGCGGCCGGAGCGGACGGTGAACGTGAACGTCGTCGACTCGCCGGTCGCCAGGCCCGTGGTCTCGTCGAGCCAGACGACGCCGAGGTCCGGGTTGCTCCTGTCCCACAGGGTGTCGAGCTGCACGCGTCCCCAGCCGGTGTCGGGGTCGGGAAACGCCGACGGCGGGTCGGTGATCGGCTCGCCGGCGGCGAGCAGCGACGCCTTGACCAGGTTGGCGGTGGGCGTCGCCACGCCCATCTCGTGGATCCACCAGTCGCGGATCAGGGCGACCGTTCCGCTGATGGTCGGCGTGGCCGCGCTCGTGCCGTTGAAGCACGGCTGGTACCCGCCGGTCCGCTCGGGAGCCGTGATGCACTGGGTCAGGCCGGCGATGTGGGGACCGTGCCGGCCGTCCTCGACCGGGCCGCGCGAGCTGTAGCAGACTAGCCTGTCGCACGAATCGCACGGCGCGACGTCGCAGCTCCAGCAGTCGCCGTCGAGACCGTTGTAGACGCCGGCCACACTGACGCCGTTCTTCGCCGTAGCCGGCGCGCCGATCGTTGACGACCCGGGGCCGTCGTTGCCCGCCGCCATCACCCACAGGTACTCCTGCTGGACGCCGGGCGTGGCCGTGTCGTTGTCCCAGGCGAGCGTGTCGACAGTCTCCGATGTCGACGTGTACGCGCCGCCGGTGGACGCGCCCCACGAGTGGTTCGAGATCCGCGATCCCGCCTCGTACGTCCTGCGGAAGAACAGGTCGAGGGTCGTGTTGGTGTCGCACGAATTGAGACATTCGAGATCCGCGCCGCAGATCTCGACGTCCAGCCGCGCGCCGAACGCGAGCCCCTTGTAGGAGCAGGCCTCGACGGGTGTCTCGCCTCCCGAGCCGGCCCCGCTGCCCGCGATGATCCCGGCGACCGAGGTTCCGTGGCTGCTCGTGTGGGAATCCGAGCAGCTCGCCACCGGAGTGGGCGTCCCGCAGGTTCCTCCCAGCGCGGCGAGCTGCGACTGCACGTCGAACACCGTGCAGGACGGCCCGGGGCAGCCCTCGAAGTCGCCATGGTTCGCGATGCCCGAGTCCAGCATGCCGACGATCTGCTCGGTTCCCGGCGCGCCGGTGCACGACGGACTCGGCCCGGCGCCGGTGATCCCGTCGCGCCACCACGGAACGTCGTCGGCCGTGCGCGCGGCGCAGTCGACGCCGCAGGTTCCGGTCTGGATTCCGTGGGAGGCCTGTTCGAGCCGCGGCTCGAACCGCGTGCGCCGCTCGATCCACTGCACGGCGGGGTGGGCGGCGAGCGAGCGGATCGCGGCGGGAGAAAGCGTCGCCACGACGTACGGATGGAGCGGGCTCGTCGCATCCGTCGGCCCGGAGGCGAGCACCTCGCCGCCGAGGCTCTCGATCGCCTCGCTCGCGCTCGCCAGGTCGGCCCGGTCGAACAGCTCGACGATCACCTCCGCCGGCGCGGATTGCGGTGCCGCCGCCGCGCGCGCCAGGCTGTCGGCCAGCTCGGGAGCGAGCCGGTAGGCCGGCTCCCACGGACCGACCCAGCGGACGAACGGAAGCTCGCGCACGCGCTGCGCGAGGTCCGGGCTCATCCGGAAGATCCATGCGTAGCGCGGGACCCGTCCGAACGGCGCCGGCTCCGCCCCGAGCGCGGCGAGTCGTGCGCGCCAGTCGGGGTGCAGCGGCCCGGCGAACTGCACGATGAACGGCCAGCGCGGGCCGCTCGGCGCCGCGGACAGCTCGGCCGGGACCGACGGCTCGCCGCGGGCCGTATCGAACCGGTACCGCGCGAGGCGGATCTCCGACGCGCCTTCGAGCGGGACGGCGCGAACGCCGGATTCCCTCAGCGCATGCACCTCGTCGGCACCGAGTTCGACGAGCACCGCATCCGGGTAGGCGGCCAGCACCCGGCCGGCGGGAAGGCGCCCCGCCGCGCCGGCGTCGACCAGCCAGGCTGCACGCGGTCCGGTGTCATCCGTGTGCGCCCGCCGCGAGCCGGGACCGGCCGGCACGCCCGCATCGGGCGGCGCAGCGACGGCCGGGAGCGGGACGGACAGAAGCACGAGAGCGCAGACGGACAGGGCGATCGTCGATCGCGGCGGCAGAAAACGACGGGACATGGTCCGGACTCCTCTCCTGGGCTCCGGACGGGCTGGCCGTGCTGGAAATACATGCCGCGAGAAATCCCGTGACATGTCTTTTCCGTGCGGCTCTCTGTCCGTCCCGAACCGACCCGGTCCGCGGCCCCTTCCCTCGCGCACGACCTGCGCGGATCCGGACACTCTCGGTATACGCCGACACGGCGGGTCGGCACTGGCCGGTTTGTGATCCGGGTCACAGTCCGGACTGCCACGGGGAAAGATTGGGCAGGAGAGACTTACAAACTCGAGTCCGGGAGGGAATAAGCCGAGGCTCCGCGTGCCTGCGCATCAGGCGACGCGTCCCTGCCGATGTTGCGTCACAGGAGACTGATGCCGTCCGGCCCGATCCGGAACGGCAGCCAGTCGAGCGGGTGGTCGACGCCCTCCATCTTCTCGATGCGCAGTTCACGGCGCATCGTCCCGCCGACCTCGCGGACGCGGAACCGGAACACGTTGTGGGCGGTGTACAGG
>RFIB01000247.1 GCA_003695625.1 Acidobacteriota bacterium
CTGGTAGAGCAGCAGACTCTTAATCTGCGGGTTCGGGGTTCGAGTCCCTGGCGGCTCACCAATCGGTGATCCACGAGCGCGCGACGAGGCGGGAGATCCCGCCTCTTGCTGTATCGGGCCGGCGGCGGGCCGGCCCGGCGTGCGAAAGTGGCGGAACTGGTAGACGCGCAAGATTTAGGATCTTGTGGCCTGACGGCCGTGGGGGTTCGAGTCCCCCCTTTCGCACCACCGGCCGGGGCGGGGCGGGCCGGATCGGGCGGAACCGGCTACCATCGAGAAAGCCGGCGGTCCCCGGGGCCGCGGCGAGGCGGGAGCGCCCGATGAAGACCACGCGAGAAGACGTCTCTGCCGTCCGCAAGAAGGTGACCGTCGAGGTTCCGGCCGCGGACGTCGACACCGTGTTCGACCGGCTGGTCCGCGAGCATCGCCGGCGGCTCAGGCTGCCCGGTTTCCGGCCGGGCAAGGCGCCGCTCGAGCTGGTGCGGACCAAGCTGGGCCCCGAACTCGGCCGCGAGGCGCGCGACGAGATCCTGCGCACGTTCACGCGCGAGGCGGTGCTCCGCGAGGGGCTCTCGCCGGTCGAGGGCGGCATCTGGGTCGAGCTCGAGGAGGGCCAGCAGGAACTCGCCCCGGCCGTGGAGGGCCGCGACTACGCGTTCACCGTCTCGGTCGAGGTCCTGCCCGAGATCGAGCCGAAGGACTTCGAGGGGCTCCGCGTCGAGCGGCCGAAGGTCACCGTCGAGCCCGAGGAGGTCGAGCAGCAGATCAAGGCGCTGCTCGAGTCCCGCGCCGAGATCGTCCCCGTCGAGGACCGGCCGTCGCGCGCCGGCGACATGGTCACGGTCGAGATCGAGGCCGCCGAGCGGGACGGCGAGTTCCGGGTCGAGCGCGAGGAGCGGACGATCCGGCTCGGCTCGGACAACAACCTGCCCGAGTTCGAGCGCGGGCTGACCGGACTGTCGGTCGGCCAGAGCTTCTCGTTCGAGGTCGCCTACCCGGAGGACTACGCCGGCGAGGAGCTGCGCGGGCGGACGCTGCAGTTCCGCGGCGAGGTCCGGCAGATCCACGAGACGCGCCTGCCCGAGCTGACCGACGAGCTGGCGCGGGAGATCGCCGACGTCGAGACGGTCGACGCCTTGCGCGAGCGGGTCGAGGAGGTGATCCGCCGCTCGAAGGAGCAGGAGGCCGACAACGCGGTGCGGCGGCAGGTGCTCGACCGGCTGCTCGAGGCCAATCCGTTCGAGGTCCCCTCGCAGCTCGTCGAGCATGAGCTCAAGCACCGTCTCGACGAGCTGGGCCGGCGCCTGGCGATGCAGGGAGTCAACCCCGACGAGCTGGAGATCGACTGGGAGAAGCTGATCGCCGAGGAACGCGGGCGGGCCGAGCGGACCGTCCGCGAGCTGCTGCTGCTCGACCGGATCGCCGAGACGCAGGGGCTGACGATCGACGACGACGAGCTGGCCGAGGCGGTCGGCCGCATCGCCGGGGAATCCGGCGAGAGCCCCGAGGCCGTGCGCCGCGTGCTCGCCGACCGGTCGCGCCGAGAAGGCCTTAAGAAGCAACTACTTAGAAGCAAGTGCGTTGACTGGCTGGTCGAGAAGGCGCATATTGACTGAGAACAAAACCGGGAGATTGTGAATGGTCCACATCTTCGAGCAGGGACCGCGCGGGGAGCGCATCTACGACATCTTCACCCGCCTGCTGCGGGATCACATCGTGTTCCTCGTGGACACGCGGGTGGTCGGCGGCGGGATCACCGACGACCTGGCGAACCTCGTCGTGGCGCAGCTGCTCTTTCTCGAGTCCGAGGATCCGGACCGGGACATCTACCTGTACATCAACAGCCCCGGCGGCGTGGTCACCGGCGGCCTGGCGATCTACGACACGATCCAGTTCATCAAGCCGGACGTGTCCACGCTGTGCATCGGCCAGGCGGCGTCGATGGCGGCCGTGCTGCTGGCCGCGGGCACGAAGGGCAAGCGCGGCGCGCTGCCCAATGCGCGGATCATGATCCACCAGCCGCTCGGCGGCGCGCAGGGCCAGGCCGCGGACATCCAGATCCAGGCGCGCGAGCTGCAGCGCATCCGCGAGCGGCTCAACGAGATCCTCGCGCACCACACGGGCAGGGACGTCGAGCAGATCGCGCGGGACACCGATCGCGACCACTTCATGACGGCCGAGGAGGCCAGGGAATACGGCATCGTCGACCAGGTGATCGAACCGCGCAAGGGCTCGGCCGGCAACGGCTGAACAAGGAAGACCTGAACCATGGCAGTCAAGAAGAAGGGCGGCGGCAAGGACGACGGCGAACTCCGCTGCTCGTTCTGCACCAAGAGCCAGAAGGACGTCCGCAAGCTGATCGCCGGACCGAACGTCTACATCTGCGACGAGTGTGTCGACATCTGCCTCGACATCCTCGCCGAGGAGCGCGAGCCGGTCGAGGGCGGCGGCGTCGAGGGCAAGCTGCTCACGCCGGTCGAGATCAAGGACTTTCTCGACCAGTACGTGATCGGCCAGGACCTGGCCAAGAAGAAGCTGGCCGTCGCGGTCTACAACCACTACCAGCGCATCAACCACCAGCGCCGGCGTGACGACGTCGAGCTGCAGAAGTCGAACATCCTGCTCGTCGGTCCGACGGGGACCGGCAAGACGCTGCTCGCGCAGACGCTGGCGCGGATGCTGTCGGTCCCGTTCGCGATCGTCGACGCCACGACGCTGACCGAGGCCGGCTACGTCGGCGAGGACGTCGAGAACATCCTGCTCAAGCTGCTGCAGGCGGCGGGCAACGACGTCGAGAAGGCGCAGCGGGGCATCATCTACATCGACGAGATCGACAAGATCGCGCGCAAGGGCGAGAACCCGTCGATCACCCGCGACGTGTCCGGCGAGGGCGTGCAGCAGGCGCTGCTCAAGATCCTCGAGGGGACGGTGGCCAACGTCCCGCCCCAGGGCGGACGCAAGCACCCGCACCAGGACTTCATCCCGATCGACACGACCAACATCCTGTTCATCTGCGGGGGAGCGTTCGTCGGGCTCGAGGAGATCATCGGCAAGCGGACCGGCAAGCGTTCGCTCGGGTTCAAGGCCGAGATCCAGTCCGCGAAGGAGGTCTCGCGGCTCGACACGCTGACGCAGCTCCAGCCCGAGGACCTGATCAAGTTCGGGCTGATCCCGGAGTTCGTCGGGCGCCTGCCGGTGATCGCGCCGCTCGACGACCTGGATGTCGAGGCGCTGGTGCGGATCCTCACCGAGCCGAAGAACGCGCTCGTCAAGCAGTACAAGAAGATCTTCGAGTTCGAGGAGGTCGAGCTCGAGTTCGAGGACGACGCGCTGCGCGAGATCGCGCGGCAGGCCCAGGAGCGCAAGATGGGCGCCCGCGGGCTGCGGCTGATCCTCGAGGACATGATGCTCGACTTCATGTACGACGTGCCCTCGACGCGCAGCGTCAAGAAGCTGCGCATCACCCGCGAGGACGTGCTGGCGCGCATCCGGCGCAAGGACGGCGACGAGGGCCTGCGACTGATCGAGCGGGCGGTCTGAAGGACGGGCGGGGGCGCGGGAGACCGCGCCCCCGGTCGTCTCTGCCGCCGGTGACGCAGGGGGAGCGATGGGCGAACAGCGCACGGAACGCCTGCCGATGGTGCCGCTGCGCGAGGCGGTCGTCTTCCCGAACACGCTGGTCCCGTTCGTCGTCGGACGCAGTTCGTCGCTGACCGCGGTCGAGCGGGCGCTCGGCCAGGGGCGGCGGATCTTCCTCGCCTGCCAGCGCGACGCCGCGATCGACGACCCGATGCCGGAGCAGGTCCGCAGTGTCGGGACCGTGGCGCGGATCGTGCAGTCGCTCAAGGTCGCCTCGGGCAACGTGCGGATGCTCGTCGAGGGCGAGGCCCGCGCCCGGGCGCTCGAGATCGAGCGCGATCCCGGCGGGTTCCTCGCGGCGCAGATCGTGCGGCTCGACGAGCGCGGCCGCGGCGGCGCGGCCGTCGGCGAGCTGGCGCGGCGGGCCGCGGAGCTGTTCGAGCGCTACGTCGAGTCGCACCCGTCACTGCCGCCCGAGACGATGCTCTCGACGCTCAAGTCGGACGACCCCGGGCGGCTGGCGGACACGATCGCGGCGAGCCTCGTGGTGTCCGCCGAGGTCAAGCAGGACCTGCTCGAGCGCACGCTGGTGCTCGAGCGGCTCGAGCGCCTCGTCCAGGTGCTCGAGCAGGAGAACGAGCGGCTGATGCTCGACCGGCGGCTCGACCAGACGGTCAAGGAGCGCGTCGAGAAGGCCCAGCGCGACTTCTACCTGTCGGAGAAGCTCAAGGCGATCCAGTCGGAACTCGGCGGCGGCGCCGAGGAGGAGATCGCCCGGCTGCGCGAGCAGATCGAGTCGCGCGGCATGCCGGAGGACGTGCGGAGCAAGGCGCTCGCCGAGCTGCGGCGCCTCGAGGCGATGCCGGCCAGCTCGGCCGAGGCGACGGTCAGCCGCACGTGGCTCGACTGGATCGTTGGCCTGCCGTGGAGCGAGCGCAGCCGCGAGCGGCGCGACATCGCGCGCGCGCGGCGCGTGCTCGACGAGGACCATCACGGACTCGAGCGCGTCAAGGAGCGCATTCTCGAGTACCTCGCCGTGCGGCGGCTGGCGCCCCGGGGCCGGCAGCGGACGATCCTGTGCTTCGTCGGCCCGCCCGGCGTCGGCAAGACGTCGCTGGCGCGCTCGATCGCCCGCGCCACCGGCCGCCGCTTCGTGCGCGTCTCGCTCGGCGGGGTGCGCGACGAGGCGGAGATCCGCGGGCACCGGCGGACGTACGTCGGGGCGTTTCCGGGGCGCATCGTGCAGATGCTGCGCAAGGCGACGACCGTCAACCCGGTGATGCTGCTCGACGAGCTGGACAAGATGTCGACCGATTTCCGCGGCGACCCGTCGGCCGCGCTGCTCGAGGTGCTCGACCCGGAGCAGAATCACGCGTTCGTCGACCACTACCTCGACGTCGAGGTCGACCTCTCGCAGGTGTTCTTCATCGCGACGGCGAACGTGCTGCACACGGTGCCGCCGCCGCTGCTCGACCGGCTCGAGGTGCTGCGGCTGCCGGGCTACACGCTCGCCGAGAAGCTGGCGATCGCGCGACGCTTCCTGCTCCCGCGGCTCGTCGACGAGCACGGGCTGGCGCGGCAGGGCGTCGAGGTGCCGGACGACACGCTGCGCCTGCTGATCGAGCGCTACACGCGCGAGGCCGGCGTGCGCAACCTCGAGCGCGAGCTGGCGGCGGTGATGCGCAAGCTGGCGCGTCGCGTCGTCGAGGAGAAGGCCACCGGGCCGTTCACGATCGACGAGCAGGAACTCGCCGCGCTGCTCGGACCGCCGAAGTTCCGCCGCGCCGAGGCGCGCCGCGACGCGGAGCTGGGCGTCGCCACCGGTCTGGCGTGGACCGCGTGGGGCGGCGAGCTCCTCGCTCCCGAGGTCGCCGTCGTGCAGGGCAAGGGCCGGCTCGAGGTGACCGGCCAGATCGGCAGCGTGATGAACGAGTCGGCACGCGCCGCGCTGACCTACGTGCGCTCGCGCGCCGCCGAGCTGGGCATCGAGCCCGCCACGTTCGAGACGCACGACGTGCACATCCACGTGCCCGAAGGGGCGATCCCCAAGGACGGCCCGTCGGCGGGCGTCGCGCTCGCCGTCGCTCTCGTCTCGCGGCTCGCCGGCGTCCCGGCGCGCGCCGACGTGGCGATGACGGGCGAGGTGACCCTGCGCGGCAAGGTGCTGCCGGTCGGCGGGGTCAAGGAGAAGCTGCTCGCCGCGCACCGCGCCGGGCTGCGCACGGTGATCCTCCCGCGCGAGAACGACAAGGATCTCGTCGAGCTGCCCGAGGACGTCGCCGGCGAGCTGGAGATCGTCCTGGTCGAGCATCTCGACGAGGTGCTCCCGCGCGCGCTCGAGCGGCTGCCGGCGGCGCTGCCGATCGTCCCGCCGGGCGACGAGAGCACCGACGCCGAGCGGACGCACTGAGCAGGCGCGTCGTCCGTGGCGCGATGCCGTTGTCGTGCGATCCTCCTTGACTTGGGAAATCCTGTTTGCTACAGATCCAATAGAAGAAGTGGCGCCGGCGAAAAGCCGGCGAAAAGCCGGCGAAAGGAGGATTCCCATGTTCCACGCCAAGGTGTCTCCTTTCCTGCTTCTCGCGCTGGCCATCGGTGGGATGACCTTCGCTGCGGCGGGGGAGCCGGCACTGGGTATCGTGACGGACTGGAATACTCAGCAATCGGTGATCTTCATCACGGACTCGGTCAATCAGCGCGTGGCCAGCTACGAGTACGGCGAGCCGCTGCCCCTCGGCTTCACTGCGTCACAGACGCAGTACCTGGTGCCGACCCGGATCCTTGGAGAACTGCGTGATCAGGTAGCTGCCGGGGAGTCGCCCGATCGCGCGCTCATCCTGGAGCGGCTCGCCGATCTGATGGGAGACTACGCCGAGACAGAGGCGCAGGATATCGGATGGGGGGTTATCTCGCCCATCGATCTCGGTGCGGGCTTCGCATCCTGGTGCGGGACGCGAGTGGTCGGCTCGGGGAAGGACAAGGAGTGCACTGGATCCTGTTCCTCGCCATGTGGTATCGGCCCGAAGGCCCCCGGCTGCTGCCAGTGCGCGTGCTACGGGCAAAGCGGATCGCTCTGACCAGCCGTTGACATCGCGGTGGCGGTCCGTCCTGCACGGGCGGGCCGCCTCGCTTTTCCGGCACCGGAGCGCAGCCCGGAGGGCCGTCGACAATCCCATGCCCGGAGAACGAACCGTTGTATCCGATGCCGGCTGGCCGTGCGGTCCCCGGACCAGGTTTCGAGGCTCTGCGAATTCGAGAGGTGGGGCATCGGTTCATGCGGGGCCGGCC
>RFIB01000248.1 GCA_003695625.1 Acidobacteriota bacterium
CCGGACTTGGTGATCGCGTTCATCACGCCGCCGGCGAAGCGGCCGTAGCGCGCGCTGACGCCCGAGGTGAGCACCTGGATGTCCTTGATCGCGTCCTCGATGTAGAGCACGGGCGCGCCACCGAAGAACGGGTCCGAGACCTCCGCGCCGTCGAGCAGGACGACCGTGTCGAACGCCGGCGCACCGGAGATCCGCGGCGTCGTGTTGGGACCCGGCGCCATGTTCGGCGCGTTGAACGCCACAGCCTCGATCGTGCGGTTCTGGATCGGAAGCTCCTCGACCGTCGTGTCGACGGAGAAGTTCACTTCCTGGGCGGTCGTCGCCATCTTCGCCGGCACCGACGTGACCGTGATCTCCTCGGTGATCTCCGGCCCCGCCTTGAGGACGACGTCGAGCGGCACCGTCTGGCCGAGCTGCAGCGTGAACGTCACCTGCACCGGCGACTTGCTCGGTGCGGAGACGGTGACCAGGTAGTCACCCACCGGGACGAGGTCGAAGATGAACTCGCCCGCGGCGTTGGTGTTCGCCTGGCGCTGGCCCGGGATGCCGGTCCCCTCGAGGGTGACGAGCGCTCCCTCGATCGCGGCGCCGGCCTCGTCGACGACCTTTCCGATCACGCGTCCCGTGGTCCGGGTCTGTGCCAGGACCATGCCGGTCATGCACAGCAGCAGGACCATCAGGACAACCCCTGCTTTCCTCATGCTTCCTCCAAGGGCACAGGGTCCCGGGAAGACGCGGCTCCGCCGACGGCTCGCTTGCCGCCCGGCCACCGGCATTCCCGGAACGAGTTTCTCTTCGCGGCCTGACCTCCGGCGCGTCGGGCTCCGCTCCCGACGCGTCGAGGGAACGACGTCCGGCCTCGCGGCATCGCCCGGCGCCATGGGCTGGCCGGGTCGTGCCGCGAAACCCGCTGGCGGCGCGAGAGTCGCCGCCTGGTCGTTCCCTTTCTCCCCTGGGATCCCTCGCGGGAATCCCGGTCCGGTAGAAGGGAGAATCGTGCCAGCCGAGGGATTACGAAACTTGTTGCATGACCGTCACTTCCGAAAGGGCGACCTCCCCGGGGCGCGGACCGGGCGTTCAAAATCCTGGACGGATCCGGAAATCCGGACACGGGAACCCGCCCGACGGCTCCGGAATCGGCGTCGCCGCCTCGCCGGAACCGCGCTAGCTTGGCCCCATGGATCTCGAGCGGATCGCCGGAGCCCGGTTCGACGCGCTGATTCTCGGCGGCGGGATCACCGGCGTCGCCACGGCGCACCGCCTGGCGCGTCTCGGCTGGAGCCCGTTGCTGATCGAGCCGCGGGACCTGGCGTGGGGCACCTCGAGCCGCTCCTCGCGGCTGATCCATGGCGGGCTGCGCTACCTCGCCCACGGCGAGCTGCGGCTCGTCCGCCGGGCGCTGGCCGAGCGGCGTGCGCTCGCCCGGATCGCGCCGCACCTGGTGCGTCCGACCCCGATGCTGCTCCCGCTCGGTCGCGGCGAACCGTGGCGCTGGCGCACGTTCGCCCCCGCGGGAGTCGTCGCCTACGACCTGCTCGCCGGACGTCGCGGCTGGCCGCGTGGCCGGACGATCGGCCGCGACGAGGCGGAGACGCTCGTGCCCGGCCTGCGCCTCGGCGACGAGCGGCGCGTGCGCGTGTTCTACGACGGCGTGACCGACGATCGACGGCTGACGCTGGTCACCGCCATGGCGGCGCGGGAGGCGGGTGCGCAGGTCGTCGGCCGCTGCGAGCTGCTCGGTCTCGAGGCGACGGAGCACGGCGCGCGCGCGAGGCTTCGCGACCTGGTCTCCGGGCAGACGCTGGACGTCGTCGTCCGCAGCGTCGTCAACGCGACGGGACCGTGGGTCGACCGCGTCCGGCAGCGCTACGGCGCGACGCGGCGAGGCCGGCTCGTGCGCCCGAGCCGAGGCAGTCATCTGGCGATCCCGTGGCGCATCGACGCCGCGATGCTCGTTCCCCATCCTCGCGACGGCCGCGTCGGCTTCTTCGTGCCGACCGCGACGGGAATGATCGTCGGCACGACCGACGTCGCCGACGAGGGCGATCCGGACGCGGTGCGCCCGTCACCGGACGAGATCGCGTACCTCGAGGAACTGGCCGACGACGGGATCCCCGGGATGGCCGGCCGCGAGCGCACCGGGTGGGCCGGACTGCGGCCGCTTGCGGAGAGCCCGGGGCCGACCAACGCCCTGTCGCGAGCGGCGCGCTACGTGATGGAGTCGGTCGAGGGGATCCCGTTCCTGTCGATCGTCGGCGGAAAGCTGACGCTCCACCGGGTCATGGCGCGTGACGCGGTACGGCGGCTGCGTCCGCATCTCGGGACGCCGGCTCGGCCGGCGCGCCCGGACACGGCACACCTTCCCGGAGGCGACCTGGCGACACTCGCCGGACTCGAGGCGCGGCTGCGCGCGACCGGGCTCGACGCGACCCAGGCGCGCTGGATGGTCTCGCGCTACGGGTCGCAGGCCGAGGCCGTGCTGGGCGACGAGCCGCCGGCTCCGCTCGGTCGCGGCTCGATCCCGCTCGCCTGCGAGGTCGGCTGGGCCGTCCGCGAGGAGGGCGCGCGCACGCTGTCGGACGTGCTGCTGCGCTGGCGGCTGCCGGAACTCGCGCTCGACGCGGAGGACGAGACGCGCATCGCCCGCGCGGCGCTGACACTGCTCGCGCACCGTCTCGGCCTCGGCTCCGCGCGCGCCGAGCGCGAGCGCGCGCGATGGGAGCGCGAGCGCCGGGCGGTGTGGGGCGGCACGGGCGACCGCGCCGCGGCGACCCGGTGAGGCGGCGGTGAGTCGGGCGACGAGCGGACGGTTCCCCGGCCTTCCCGACGACGCCTCGCCGGCCGCACGGCTGATCGCGCACCGGGGGGTTCCCGCACGGCACCCCGAGCTGTCCGCCGCGGGACTGGCCGCCGCCCGCGACGCCGGGGCCCCGATGGTGGAG
>RFIB01000249.1 GCA_003695625.1 Acidobacteriota bacterium
GCCCACCGGGTCCCGGTCAACACGGCGTGGAAGCGGATTCCCAACCGCGTGCGCCGGATCATCATGTACGGCTCGAAGGACCGCGAATACGAGTTCGAGTTCCGCGGCGACCGCTCGCGCTACACGTTCCGGCGCACGTTCGAGGGGATCATCCCGCGCCTCGAGCGCAGGCTGCGCGAGACGGGCTCCGAGTCGGTCCGCGAGGACCTCGAGCGTCTGATGTCGGTCTCGCCGTGTCCGGACTGCGGCGGAAGCCGGCTGCGCCGGGAGGTGCTCGCGGTGCGGATCGGCGACCGGAACATCGCGCAGGTCACCGCGATGACCGTCGAGCAGGCGGTGGCATGGTTCGAGGACCTGCCGCTCGCCGGACGCGAGCTGGAGATCGCGCGGCCGGTGCTCAAGGAGGTCCGCGAGCGGCTCGGCTTTCTCAAGGACGTCGGCCTGGGCTACCTGACCCTCGACCGGTCGGCGGCGACGCTCTCGGGCGGCGAGGGACAGCGGATCCGGCTCGCGACCCAGATCGGCTCGCGGCTGACCGGTGTGCTCTACGTGCTCGACGAGCCCTCGATCGGCCTGCACCAGCGCGACAACCGGCGCCTGATCGAGACGCTGTGCCGGATGCGCGACCTGGGCAACACCGTGATCGTCGTCGAGCACGACGAGGAGACGATCCGCTCCGCGGACTGGGTCATCGATCTCGGGCCCGGCGCGGGGGAACTCGGCGGCGAGGTGGTCGCCAGCGGTCCGCCGGCCGCGATCGAGCGCCACCCGGACTCGCTGACCGGCGCGTACCTCGCCGGCCGGCGGTCGATCCCGCTGCCGCGCAAGCGGCGCTGCCCGGACGGACGCGAGCTGGTCGTGCGCGGTGCGCGCCAGCACAATCTCAAGGGCATCGACGTCGCGTTTCCGGTCGGGCTGCTGACCTGCGTGACCGGCGTCTCCGGCTCGGGCAAGTCGACGCTGGTCAACCACACGTTGTACCCGGCGCTGCGCCGCCATCTCGGCATGGTCGGCGAGCGGCCCGGCGCGCACGACGCCGTCGAGGGGCTCGAGCACGTCGACAAGGTGATCGACATCGACCAGTCGCCGATCGGCCGGACGCCGCGGAGCAACCCGGCGACGTACGTCGGGCTGTTCGCACCGATCCGCGAGCTGTTCGCGCAGGTGCCGGAGGCGCGCGCCCGCGGCTACCGCCCCGGGCGGTTCTCGTTCAACGTCAAGGGCGGGCGCTGCGAGGCGTGCGAGGGTGCCGGCGTGCTCCGGATCGAGATGCACTTCCTCGCCGACGTGTTCGTCGAGTGCGAGACCTGCGGCGGGCGGCGCTACAACCGCGAGACGCTCGAGATCCTGTGGAAGGGACACTCGATCGCCGACGTGCTGGACATGACGGTCCACCAGGCCGCCGAGTTCTTCTCCGCGGTGCCCGTGATCGCCCGCAAGCTCCGGACGCTCGAGGACGTCGGGCTGGGCTACATCCGGCTCGGCCAGCAGGCGACGACGCTGTCGGGAGGGGAGGCGCAGCGGATCAAGCTGGCCAAGGAACTCTCGAGGCGGGCGACCGGCAGCACGCTGTACATCCTCGACGAACCGACGACAGGGCTGCACTTCGACGACGTGCGCAAGCTGCTCGACGTGCTGGTCCGGCTGCGCGATGCCGGCAACACGGTGATCGTCATCGAGCACAACCTCGACGTGATCAAGACCGCGGACTGGATCATCGACCTCGGTCCGGAGGGAGGCGATCGCGGCGGCGAGGTCGTCGCGGTCGGGACGCCCGAGCAGGTCGCCGCGGTCGACGGGTCGTGGACCGGACGCTACCTCGCGCCGCTGCTGTCGAGAGACGGCGTCGTCACGGCGAGGAGGAGCTCGGCGCGCTCGGCGTCGGCGACCCGCCGCGCGAAGTCGCGGAAGCGCGCGTAGTCGTCGATCTCGATCCGGCGCGGCGGCAGCGCGGCCTCGCGCACGATCCGCACCGACCCGTCGCGGATCACCGCCTCGAGGGCATAGCGCCCGAACGGACCGTCGATCGTCACCGGGTCCGGCGTGTCGAGCACCTCGACCCCCGGCGGCAGGCGGACCGTCACCGTGTCGCGGCGGAACGACTGCAGGTCGAACAGCAGCGGCTGCGTGCGCGACGGCAGCGAGGCGTACTCCTCGAGCAGGGGCAGTCGCCCGGTGACGAGGGGCAGGGCCAGGCCCGTCGGCCGCGGGCCGGCCAGGGCGCCGCCCTCGAACCGGACGCGGATCACCAGCGGAGCCGCCGGATCGTCGAGACCCTCGATCGCCGAGTCGAGCACCCGCGCTCCGGGGTACGACTGTCCCGCGATCGACTCGTAGGCCAGCGGCCGGCGGTCCTCCGGCAGCTCGCGCAGCATCCGCCGCAGCACCGAGGCCAGCGCGCCGCGCGCCGTCAGCGTCACCGTGCCGGACACCGTGCCGTTCGCCGACAGCTCGAGATCGGCGACCAGTTGTTCGAGCACGCCCGGGTCGCGCCACGGCAGCCGCGCGATCTCGACCGGTCGCCGCGGGTCGAGCGGGATCCGCTGGGCGTCGCTGCCGCCGAAGCGGACCGGGATCTCGTCGAACGGATGGTCCGCGTCGTTGTAGTCGAGATACCAGCGTCGGTCACCGGCGGACACCTCGACGAGCGGGTAGCCGAACATCCCCGGCATCGGGCACTCGAGCAGGCGACCGGCCAGCTCGACCGGGCGGGTCAGCACGAGGGTGGCCTCGAGCCCGACGAGCCGCGCCAGCGCGAGGGCGACGAGCGTGCGGTTGCCCTCGCCTGCGGAGGCCGATGCGCTCGCCGGCTCGGCGAAGTCGAGCGACGTCGCCCCCGGCGCGACGCTCTCGCGGACCACCTCGTGCAGCGAGCGGGCGAGCGTCTCGGCGTCGGCGCCCTCTCCGGCGCGCTGGCGGACGCGCGCCGCCAGCTCCGGCAGCGGCGGGTCGGCCAGGACCAGCCCCTCGAGCCGCCCGCGCATCACCTCGCCGAGGTCCGCCCAGCTCATGCCCATCGTCAGCCGGACGTGCGGCACGATCTCCATCCGGTCGGGCACGTGCGGCTCGAGCGGCTTGCGCGGGTTCTCGCGCGCCGTGTACGAGTGGATGACGATGCCGTCCTCCTCCCGCTCGTCGATCTCGAGACCGTCGAGGTTGCCGCAGATCGTCGGCGTGACGTCCGGCTCGTGGAGGATCACGTAGCGGCTGAGCCGGTAGTCGCGGTCAGGCCCCTGGAACAGGAACACCGAGCGGCTGTCGAGCGCTCCGGGCAGGCTGGGCAGCGGGGCCACGTACAGCCACCACGTGTAGGAGAACGCGTCGCCGGGCTCGAGACCGGGCAGGGAGTACGGCGGACGGTCCGGCATCCTGACGTCGATCGTGCGGCCGTCCGGCTTGTGGATCGTCACGCGCTCGAGGCGCGCTCCCGGCTGGAGCTGCAGCTCGGCCTCCTGCTCGACGCCGTCTCGCGTGTAGACCTGATGCACGCCCTGGTACAGCTCGGTCTGGCCGCCGAAGCGGTCGATCCAGACGACGGCCACGTCGGCGAGCAGCGCGGCGTCGACATCCCGGGGCGGCGGATCGCCGGAGCGGAGCAGGTCGCCGACGTCGACCAGCCAGCGGCGCAGGGGCGAGCGGCCCGAGCGCAGCTCGAGCGTCCGCCACAGGGCGGTCCGGCTCGGGTCCCGGTGCAGCACCTCCTCGAGCAGCCGGTCGACCTCGCGCTCGTCGGCGCCGCCGGCGGCGAGCAGCGCGGCGCGGTGCACGGCGAGCTGGGCCGCGCCGGGGAAGATCCGCTCCGCGTCGTCGAGGGCGGCGAGCGCCTCGCCGCGTCGGCCGGCCTCGATCAGTGCCGTGATCCGGCCGAGCTGGAGCGCGTACTGCGTCGGGCGCAGCGCGGTCCGCTCGGCGAGCAGGCGCGCCGCCTCGTCCGGCCGGCCCGCGGCCAGCGCCCGGAACGCCGGAAACGCCGCCAGCGGGTTGCGCCGCGCGAGTTCGTCCTCGGCGGCCGCCTGCCGCGAGGCGGCGCCGAGGGAGGCGAGCAGGTCGCGGTGCGCGGCGAGCAGGCTCGTCCAGCCCGGGGCGCGCTCCCGCGCGCGGGAGAGCAGCCGGTCGGCCTCGAGGGGAAAGCCGCGCCGCTGCAGGATCCGGTGGCGCAGCATCAGCGCCTCGGGGTCGTCGGGGTCGACCGCGAGCACGACGCCGGTCCGCTCCCACGCCTGGTCGTAGCGCTCGGCCCCCTCGTCGATCTCGGCGATCAGCAGCGCGGCGCGCACGAGGTCGGGCGCGGCGTCGAGCGCGCGCTCGAGATCGGCGCGTGCGGCGGTCAGGTCGGCAGCGGCGTCGGCGCCGGTCGCCGCGTTCTTGAGGTGCTCGCCGCGCAGATAGAGCAGCAGCGGCGCGTCGGGCCAGCGTTCGACCAGCTGCGCGAGCACGCGGCCGCTCTCGCGATCGAGGTTCCGTGCCCGCAGCCACCACTTCCTGGCCAGCACGAGGGCGGGCGAGGTCGGCGGCTCCGCGTCGCCCTGCTCGAAGTCCGGATCGGCCGGCTGCGCCGCCACCTCGGCGCGCGGGCAGCCTGCCGGTTCGACGAGCGAGACGTCGCCGGCGGCGAGCGCCGGCCCGAGGTCGGCCGTCACCGTGTAGGCGCCCTCGTCGTTGGCCAGCTTGACGAGCAGGCGATGGCGCCCGCGGGGCAACACGAGCCGCACGGTGCGCGCCAGCGGCGGCCGATCGGCGACGACGTCGTTCGAGGCGACCTCGGTGCCGTCGACGAATGCGCGCCACGACACCGGCGCCTGGATCCGCAGCGGCAGCTCGACGCGCCGGTGCGCCTCGAAGTCGGTCACGGCGTAAGCGATGCCGATCCCGGCGAGCGGAACCGGCACCTCGAGCTGGCCGTCGCCGACGACGAGATCGACGCGGCGCGGGGCGAGCCCCGACGGTCCGGCGGGCAGCCCCTCCGTGCCGAGCTCGCAGCGCTCGGGAGGAAACGCGATCCGCAGGTCGCGGCGCGAGAGCCTGCCGAACGGGGCAAGCACGGTCCAGCGCGTGATCCGCCCTGCGTCGACGACGAACGAGGCCAGCGCCTCGCGTGCCTCGCCGCGGTTGGCCCGCGCCTCGGCACGCGCGACGCGGGCGGCCATGCGGACCTCGGGCAGGTCCGACGGGATCGTCCCGTCGGCGATGCGGGCGAGGACCGGCTCGGCCGCCGCGCCGCCGTCGGGCGTGCGTCGGATCAGCGTCGCCAGCCGCGCGAGCGCGCCCATCGCCAGCTCCCCGCGCGCGTCGCGGGCCAGCGCGGAGGCGAGCACCTCCTCGGCCGCCTGGGGCTCGGCGCGCGCCTCGAGCAGCGCGGCGAGGCCGAGCGCGCTCTCGAGGTCGCCCGGGTTCCGTTCGAGCGCCGCGAGGAACGCCTCGCGGGCCTCGTCGTGCCGCCCGGAGAGCAGCGCGGGCCAGCCTGCGCCGGACGCGTCGGAGGCGATCCCCGCCGTGACGGCGAGAAGCGGGAGCAGGGCGACGGCCAGGCGGCGGAGCGGACTCATCGGCCGGCCTCCAGCGTGATCCGCTCGCCGAGCGCCCGGTTGACGTCGACGGCGAAGCGCGCGTACTCCTCGATCCGGTCGAGCGGGACGGTGCCGCCCGCGACGCGCGCGCGCAGCGAGACGCGCGCCCCCGCGCCGTCCCTGCGCGTCTGCAGCTCGAGGCGCCCCCACGGCGAGACGATCTCGCGCGACGGCGGCAGGTCGGCGATCGCGAGGTTGCCGGTCGGCTCGATCTCGACCTCGACCTCATGCAGGAACGGGTCCGGCAGCTGCAGCGGCACGTCGCGCCCGGTCTGCGGGACGGGGAGCTCGACGTGCTCGAGTTCCGCGAACAGCGGGATCGAGAGCCGGCCGGATCCTTCCGGCCGGGCGAGCCGCGGGAAGCGGGCCTTGTACTCGTAGCGCACGGGCTGCTCGTCGAGCCCGATCCGCACCAGCCGCGAGGAGCGGACCTCGACATCGGGATGGAGCGCGCGCAGCCGGGTCTGGAGCAGGCCGGTGGTCCGGATGGGCGCGCGGCGGAAGTAGTAGCGCTCGCGCGCGGCGTCGGCCCCGCGGGCGATGACGGTCACCGCGGCGCTGACCTTGCCGTCCGCATCGATCTCGAGCCGCTGTTCGAGTCGCGTGTGCGCGTCCTCCGGCTCGGGGGCGGGCGTCATGCCCAGCGCGGCGTCACGTTCGCCGAACGGGTCGACGCGCAGCACGAGCGCTCCGAGGTCGCCGAGCGGCACCTCGCCCGCGGCGAAGTGCTGCACCGTCCCGTCGAGCCACAGGTCCTCGAACGGGACGTGCACGATCGCGTGATTGAAGTGCGCGAACGTCGGGATCGCGGTGTCGATCGCGCCCCGGTCGCGCGTGCGCAGCAGCACCAGGTCGGCGGGGATGCCGGCGCGCCGCAGCATCGCCACCAGCAGCGTCGCCTTGTCCTTGCAGTCGCCGTGACGACGGCGGAACACGGTGTCCACGTCGTACGGCTTGAGTGCGTGGATGCCGAACTCGAGCGCCACGTAGCGGGTGTTCTCGATCACCCACTCGTAGAGCTTCTCGACGATGCGCCGCCGGTCGACGGTGCCGCGGACCAGTCCGTCGACCGTGTCGGCGACGTCCGGTGTCAGCGTCGTCTGCGGCTCGACGAGCCGCGCGTACATCCGGCCGAGTTCCGTCCAGTCGTCCACCGTCCCGACGACGACGTACGGGACGCGCTCCGTCGGCGGCGGGGCGAGCGGCGCGTCGTGATAGCCGGGCAGCTCCGGCAGCTCGATCACGGTCACCCGGCGCCCGTCCGCCTCCTCGACGCGCTCGCTCGCCGGCGCCGGCAGGTGCAGCAGCCGGTGGCGCAGCGGACGCGCGGCGGGCGCGTCGATCACGACCCGCGCCGAACGGACCGGTGACGGGCCGCCGAGGAGCTGCACGTCGCCGTAGTACCCGTCGGCGATCGGATTCGCCGGGCCGCGCGTCCGCGTCACGTAGCAGACCTCGATCAGGTCGCCGTCCTCGAGCCGCGGGAAGCCGATGGTGAGCACGCGGGCGTCGTACCACATCCGCAGCTGGAGATCGGGCAGCAGCGGCTGGTCGCTGCGCCCGGCCAGCACGACGGTGCCGTCGCGGCGGATCGCGCGCGCCTCGATCACGTGCGGCCGTTCGAGCCGCGGCGAGTACGTGATCGAGAACACGCGGGCGGATCCCGCCTGCTCGGCGCGGTGCACGCGCGCGACGACCTGGTACAGCTTGCTGCCTATCCCGTGCTCGTCGACACGGTAGGCGATCGTCTCGTGCAGCACCTCCGCGGCGGGCGTGTCGCCGGAAGGGGCGCCGCGGGCCGCATGCCGCGCGAGCACCTCGTCGACCGGCACGCGCCAGCGGGCGACGCCCAGGTCGCGCTCGCCGGTCAGCTCGGCGATCCGTCGCTCGAGCGGCTCCTCGGGGCCGCCGGCCGCCCGCGCCCGGCGGAACAGATCGACCGCACGCCCGGTCAGCCCCAGCGCCAGCGCGTGCTCGCCGGCGAGCACGAGCAGCGACGGCCTGTCACCGAACAGCGCGAGGGCTTCGTCGAGCGCCGCGCCCGCCGCGTCGAGATCGCCCTCCGCGACGAGATGCTGCACGTACCGTTCGCGCAGTCCCGGCGACAGCGGCCGCGCCGCGAGCAGTCGCGCGAACAGGGCGCTCAGCCCCGCGCGGTCGCCGGCCGCGCCCAGCGTGGACAGCAGGGCGTTGCCGGTCGCCGCGTCGGTGACGTCGAGCGCGAGCCGGCGCTCGAGCAGCGCACGGGCGAGGGCGATCCGTCCCCCGCGTTGCGCGAGGTCCGCGGCGCGCGAGAGCAGCGCGGGCTGCCGGGGGGCACGTTCGAGCGCCCGCAGCAGCGCGGCGAGCGCTCCCTCGGCGAAGCCCGGCCCGTTGCGGGTGATCGCCTCGTGAGCGTCGAGGAACGGGTCGGGCTGCGGGCAGGCGTCGCGGGCGCGGCGCACCCACGCGAGCGAACCGGGCGCGTCCCCGTGATCGAGGGCGTACAGCGCCAGGCGGCGCAGCGCCGCGGGATGTTCCGGCTCGAACGAGAGCAGCCGCTCGAGCGTCTCGCGCACCCGTGACGGCTCCGTCTCGACGATCGCGGCGGCCCACTCGACGTCGGGATCGCTCGGACGCAGCCGCACCGCCTCCCGGGCGAGCTCCAGTGCGCGGCCGGCGTCGCGCGTGGGCAGGCTGCGCGCGCGCAGCTCGAGGGCCAGCGCCGCCAGCGTCCGTGCCCGGCGCGACGCGCTCCGCGTGCGCTCGGCCAGGCGTTCGAGTTCGGCGACGAGGGTGCGCCCCTCGATCGCCCGCGGCGCGGGCGCGGAGCGGTCGACGCGGGGCTCCCACGACGCCGGCTGCGGATCGGCCGCCGGCTCGATGCCGGACGCCGGGCCGCCGCC
>RFIB01000034.1 GCA_003695625.1 Acidobacteriota bacterium
CGCGTCGATCTCGGCCAGCCCGGCCATCCAGAACGTGGACGCGCGGCCGCTGCCGCGGATCGTCAGCGGTCGGTCCGCCGGGCAGGACCGCTCGACGACGATCTTCTCCTCGCCGAACGCCCCTTCGCCGATCTCGATCACGTCGCCGCACCGTGCCACCGCCACGGCGCGCGCGATGCTGCGGAACGCGCAGGCGCCCCTGGTCCCGCCGCGGTCGGCCCGGCCGTCGCAGCGGTCCGATCCGTCGAGCCGGACGAACAGCGCGTCGGCGCGTGCCGCCGGCACCACGGCGAGCAGCAGCGCTGCCAGCACGCCGACGGCGCGGCGGGCAGACGACAAGGCGGGGCCCGCGAGACGGACCCCGCACGATCCGGACGTGATCATCATCCCGGCCTCCCCCTGCAAGGATCCTGCCGCTCCCGGCCCCCCGCGCCATGCGGTCTCCGCGGGGGAGTCCGTCCTTCGGGCGGCGGATTCCGGGGCCTTGATGACGGTAACGTAATCCGGGTCAGCCCGCCCGGCGCACCCGGAACAGCGTGCCGCGCACCGAGTCGACGATCAGCAGCTCGCCTGCCGGCGTCTCGGCCAGCCCCATCGGCCGCCACCGCGCCTGGCCCGGCCGGCGGACCGGCTCCGGCCCCGCGAACCCGTCGGCGAAGACCTCCCATCCCGGGCCGAACGAGCCGTCCGCGTTGCGCGGCACGAAGGCGACGTTGTAGCCCGCCTGGGGCAGCGGCGCGCGGTTCCACGAGCCGTGGAACGCGACGAACGCGCCGTTCCGGAAGCGCTCGGGCAGACCGTCCGCCCGGGCGAACAGCAGCGCGTTGGGGGCCCAGTGGGCGGGGAAGGCGACAGCCGGGGCGGGGTGGCGGCCGGAGGTGTCCTCGGTGCGGCCGTCGCCGCCGTACTCGGGAGCGACCATGCGGGCCCCGCGCCGTCCGTCCCAGTAGGTGTACGGCCAGCCGTAGTCGCCGCCCGGCACGATCCGGTGCATCTCCTCGGCGGGCAGCTCCGCGTTGTCCTCCGCGTCGTAGAACTCCGGCCACAGCGCGTCGAGCTGGTCGCGCCCGTGCATCACGCACCACGGCGCGCCGGTCTCCCCGTCCCAGGCGAGCGCCACGCAGTTGCGCAGTCCGGTGGCGACGCGGCGCCCGTCCTCGAACCGCTGGCCGGTGGCCGACGCGGCGAAGCGCCAGATCCCTCCGCCCTGGTCGAGCAGCGGGCACGGGTCGAGCCCGGGCACGCCGGGCTTCCGGTCGCGCTCCTGGCAGGCGTTCGACGGGGCGCCGACGTTGACGTACAGCGCGTCGTCGGCGCCGAGCGCGAGCGACTTGGCAGCGTGCTGGCGCTGGTCGGGAAACCCGCCGACGACCAGCTCCGGCTCGCCGGCCGGGACGAGTCCCCCGTCGGCGGGCAGCCGGTAGCGCCACACCGCGACGTCCGAGCTGACGTACAGGAGGTCGCCCGCGATCGCGATCCCGGTCCCGTGCGTGTCGTCGAACCGCTCCTCGCGCTCGTAGACCCCGTCGCCGTCCTCGTCGCGCAGCGCGACGACCCCGGCGTTGCCGGTGCGCAGCCGGACGTAGACATCGCCGTTGTCCCGCACCGCGAGGTGCCGCGCCCTGCCGACACCCGCGTGGACGATCTCGATCACGAGGCCGTCCGGCACCGTCACGCCCCCGGGTGCCGGCGGCCGCTCCGGCCCCCGCTCCGTGGCCGTGCAGCCGGCGAGCACCGCGACGACTGCGACGGCCGTGGCGGCACACCCTGCGTGCCTCGATCCGGACATCACGCACCTCCTTCGTCCGTCGCCCTGCACCCGTTCATCGTGCCCGATCGAGCGCGTCGCGCCACGCCTCGACGGTCGCCCGGACCATCGCGTCGATCCCCCATGTGCGCTCGATCCGCGGTGCCTCGCCGAGCACGTGCGCGCGCGCGGCGTCGCGGACGGCGATCCAGTGCAGGACCGCCTCGACATACGCCGCGTCGTCGTCGACCGGCACGGTCGTGCCCGCCACGTCGCCCGCAATCATTCGCCCGACATCGCCGACATCCCCCGAGACCACCGGCGTGCCGACGGCGAGCGCCTCGAGCACGGCGTTCGGACAGCCTTCGGAGTCCGAAGTGACCAGCAGCACGTCGGCCGCGGCGAGCAGCGACGGCACGTCATCGCGGCGACCGAGCAGGTGCAGGCGTTCCGGGTCGAGCCCCGCGAACAGCCGCCCGCGCGCGGTCTCGTCGAGCCCGGTCCCGACGACCAGCGCGTGCAGCGCGGGCTCGCGTGCGAACAGCCGGCCGAGCACCCGCGCCAGGCGCGGGATGTTCTTGACGCGGTTGTCCTTGCCGACGAAGGCCACGACCGGTGCGGCGGCGTCGAGGCCCAGTTCGCGGCGCACCGCATCGGGACGCGCCGCGCGGCGCAGCTCGTCGAACGCGATGCCGTTGGGGATCACCCGCACGCGGTCCGGCGGTGCGCCGAGCCGCTCGACGAGAAAGCGCGCGCCCCGCTCGGAGTTCGCCACGACGACCGGGGCGCGGCGCAGCATCCGGCGGTAGACCGCCCAGCGCAGCGGGCTGCGCGGGACGACCGTGCCGCGTGCGCTCGGCACGAGCACGCGCCGCGAGCCCCACGTCGCGAGCGCGCAGTAGCCCGAGGCGAGCATGTGAACCGCGTGGACGAGGTCGATCGCCTCGTCGCGGAGCAGACGGCGCAGCCGCAGCAGACGCCCCGGATCGAGGCTGCGCCGCCGCGGGAGCACCGCGAGCGGGTACCCCGCCGCCTCGAGGCGCGGTCCGTACGGCTCGACGTGCCCGGACAGGCAGACGACGAGGCGCGGAGCCCACGACGTGCCGGCCAGCCGCTCGAGCAGCAGGGTCGTCTGCCGCTCGGCCCCGCCGAGGCCGAGCTGGGTGACGACCACCGCGACGCGGGCCGAGCGTCCGGGAACGTCCGTCATCGCGTCGCCGCGTCCTCGAGCACGGAGAACAGCACCGCCTGCTGAGCGCCCTCGTACACGCCGAGCCGCGGGATCCTGAGCAGATCGATGCCGGGCTCGAGCGGTCCCGGGTTCGACGTCACGGCGGTGCGGAAGCCGGCACGGCGGACCGCCTCGCGCGCGGCGTCGGGCACGGCGCCCCCGCCGCCCGGGTTCGGGTAGGCGAAGTGCTCGACCGGCTCGCCGAGGATCTCCTCGAGGTCGCGCCGCGACCCGGAGACCTCGTCCTCGTGGTGCTCGGCGGAAAGGAGCGCGAGGTGAGGATGCGAGCGGGTGTGGGCGCCGACGAGCATCCCGGCCCGGCGCAGGGCGAGCACGTCGTCGGGTGTCATGAAGCTCCCGGCCAGACCCTCGCCGCGCGCAACGCCGGCTGCCTCGGCCAGCCGGTCGAGCGCCCGCTCGCGCTCCGGCCGGGGCAGAGCGGCGAGAACGCGCGTCAGCTCGCGGCGCAGCGGCGTGCGTGCGCCGCGATCCTCGGCGACGCGCAGCGTGCGGCCGGCGACGGAGAGTGCTCCGGGACGGAGCCGCGGGACGAGCCGCGCCAGCTCGGAGATCCACAGGCCGGAGCGTGTCCGCAGCGGTCCGGTCGTCACGTAGAACGTTGCCCTCGCTCCCGCCCGCTCGAGCAGCGGGAGCGCCACCTCCCGGTTGTCCCGGTAGCCGTCGTCGAAGGTCACGAATGCCGACGGCCCGCCGTCGCCGGCCAGCACCGCCTCCAGCTCGTCCATCGTCCGGAACGTGAACCTGCGGCCGAGGATGCCGAGGTGCTCGGCGAACCGTTGCGGCGGGACGGACAGACCGGGATCGAGGTACCCGGCGACGGCCCCGGGCTCGCCGACGGAGTGGTACCTCAGGACGACGGCTCGAACCGGACCCGACACGCACCGGCGATAGAGCCGCCTGCGGCGCCACGCCGTCCAGATCGATCGCAGCATCGACTCCTCGTCGCGCGACCCGGGCGCGCCGGCCCGGCCCGGACACCCGCCGCGCCACGGGGCTGCGGCCGTTCACGCAGGAGTATAGGTTGTCCGTCGAACCCGGGGAGGACGACCGCGTGGCCGAGTCCGAGACGCCCGCCGAGCTGTCGGCGCAGACCGCCGCCGAGGAGTCGCGCCGCCGCGCCGACACGCGTCATCTGGTACGCGCGAGCGCGATCGTCAGCGGCCTCGGCACGGCGGCCAAGCTGCTCGGCCTGGTCCGCGAGATGGCCTCCGCGGCGATCTTCGGCGCCACGCGGCTGATGGACAGCTTCCGGGTCGCCAACGACATCACGCAGATGTTCGCGACCTGGGTCGAGGCCCCGCTGCGGGCGGCGATCATCCCCTACTTCACGCAGGTCCGGGCAGAGGTCGGCGAGCAGGAGGCCTGGCGGCGGGTCAGCAACGTGCTCAACACGCTGGCCGTGTTCCTGCTGCTGGTCGTCCTGCTGCTGTTTGCCGGCGCGGACGGCTTCGTCCGGGTGTTCGCCACCGGCTTCCGCGACGAGCCGGAGGCGTGGGCGACGAGCGCCTCCCTGGTGCGGATCCTCGCGTTCTCGCTGTTCTTCTCGGTGCTCGCCGTCGTCCTCGGCAGCCTGCAGAACCTGTACCGCCGGCAGGTGTTCCCCGCGCTGGGCCGCGTGCTCAACGCGCTGGCCGTCGTGCTCGGCGTCCTGCTGCTCGGCCGCACGCTCGGCATCCGCGGCTACGCGCTGGGGATCCTCGCCGGTGCGGTGGCGACGTTCGCGCTCCAGCTCGGCATCCTGTGGCGGTTCCGCGGCAGCTACCGGTTCGTGCTGCGCCCGTTCGCCCCGGAGGTGCGGCGCGTCGTGCTGATCGCGCTGCCGCTGTTCATCGGCCTGACGGGAACGCGCATCGACGTGCTGATCGACCGCAACTTCGCGTCGTACCTGCCCGCAGGCCATCTCGCCGTGCTCGGCTACGCGCTGATCGCCTCGGCCGTCGTGACCGACCTCGTGATCATGATCGCGCAGCAGGTGCTCCTGCCGCACTTCGCCAACCTGGCGGTCGAGGGGCGCCACGAGGAACTGCGCCGACGGCTGGCCCAGGCGACGGTCGGCTACCTGTTCTTCATGCTTCCGGTGACCGCGTTCCTGTGTGGTGCCGCCCGCCCGGTGGTCGACTTCCTGTACGCCCGCGGCAACTTCTCGAGCGAGGCGGCGGGGCTGACCGCGGCCGTGCTGCCGGTCTTCGCGCTCGCCGCGCCGGTCTACGGCATCAACCAGATGCTGTCCCAGGTGTTCATCGCGGGCGGCGACACGCGCACGCCGGTGGTGATCGGCTTCTGGCGGCTCGGCGTCAAGACGCTCCTGTCGCTGGCGCTGTTCTTCCCGCTCGGCATCCTGGGGCTGGCGATCGCGACGACCGCGTCCGCGCTCTTCCGCGGCGGCATGCTCTGGCACCGGCTGCGGCGCGAGATCCGCCCCGCGCGGCGCGAGATCGGCGCGGACGTGGCGTGGCTGCTCGCCGCCTCGGTCGCGGGCGGCGTCGTCGCCGCCGCGGCGGTCCACCTGACACCGTCCGGCGCCGACGGGCCGTTCGGCCAGCTGGCGTGGCTGCTCGCGGCGGCCGCGGCGAGCGGGCTCGCCTTCCTCGCGGTCGCCGCCGCAGGCGGGGTCGACACGCTGCGCCTCGTCCGCGAGCGGCTGCCGGCCCGCTTCCGCCCGCGGCGCTGAGCCGGCTTGCGGGGGTGCGCGCGCCGGGCGTACCTTGGCCCCGCGTGCCCGCGCTGCCGCGGGCCGCGCCCCGGTGGAAGCGGAGCCGCGCCGATGTCGTCCTACCAGCCGGTCTCGTTCAGCCGGCGTCCCGAGGTCCCCACGCTGCGGGACGAGCCCCCGCGCCGCGAGCGCGAGGTGATGCTCGGGATGGGCGAGGCCTCGCTCCTGCTGCTGATCATCGGTGCGGTCTCGGTCGGCTACGCACTGCCGTTCACCGCGGTCAAGTACGGCCTGATCGCGTTCTTCGGGGTCCTGTTCGTCGTCAAGACGCTGCAGCGCCCGGCGATGGGCCTGGCCCTGCTGGCGTTCGGGATACCCGCGATCGACCTGATTCCGAAGGGGCTGATCCCGATCCGCGCGGTCAACGCCGAGACGCTGATGATCGTCGCGCTGCTGTTCGTGATCGCCCGCGCCAACGCGATCTCCGGCCGCGAACCGCTGCGCACCAAGATGGGCTTCGTCCTGGCGATCTACGCCGTGCTGATCATCGTCTCGTGCGTCAACGGCTGGTTCACCTGGCAGCGCTCGCTGTTCGATCTGCTGTCCGCGGCGAAGAACCACCTGGCGTACATGCTGTTCCTGCCCGCGGCGTTCCACGTCGTGCGCGAGCGGCGGGACAAGCTGCTGGTCGTCTCGGCGTGCGTCCTGTCGCTGTTTCTCAACTGCCTCCAGGCGATCGACGAGTCGTGGCTCGCGTTCGCGACGGGAACCCTCGAGCGGCACCGCGCCTCGGCGCTGCTTGCCCTGCAGCCGAATCTGTTCGGCGCCGCGCTGGCGATGTACCTGCCGGTGACGATGCTGTTCGCCAGCAAGCCGATCGGATCGCGCTGGGTGCGGCTGGTGATGATCGCGGTCAATGGCGCGATCGGTTTCGCGCTGATCCTGACGCTCTCGCGCGGCGCGTGGCTCGGCGCCGTCGCCGGACTGCTCGTGCTCGCCCTGCTCGCCGATCGCAAGCTGCTGATCCTGTTTGCGCTGGCCGCTGCCGGCTACCAGTACTGGGTGCCGGACGCGGCGATCTCCCGCGTCGAGGAGACGAAGAACATCCAGGGCGAGCTGGGGGCCAACTCGGTCGCGGACGATTCGACCCAGATGCGGGTCGAACAGTACAAGTCGCTGCCGGCGATGATGAAACCGCGACCGATCCTCGGCTGGGGCTATCGCTCCTACCCGCGCGTGTTCGAGAAGTACGGCACGCTCAAGCGCTCGAAGGGGGCCCACTCGACCTACGTGCTGATCGGCACCGAGGAGGGCGTCATCGGCTGGATCGTGCTCGCGTTCGTCTTCGGCTCGATGATCTTCATCGGCTGGAAGAGCTGGCGGCTCGCGGAAGATCCGCTGGACCGCTACCTCGGCATCGGCGTGCTCGTCGGTGCGGTCTCGATGCTCGTGTCGATGATGGCCGGCTCCCGGTTCGAGGCCCAGAAGATGTGGGTCTTCTACTGGGTGTTCTTCGGGATCGCCGAGCGGGGGCTGCGGCTGGCCGAACTGCGCGGGGCGACGCTGCGGCGTCCGGCGCTGAGCGTCGTCGGCGGCCGGGACGGGGAGCCCCGGTGAGTCGCGCGGCGACGGCGTGGCGGCTGGTCCGCGAGCGGCGCCGCGAGGATCTCGCCCGGGTCGTGGCGCGCGCGCTGTTCCCGCCGTGGCTGTTCCGCAGCAACGAGATGCTGATCGCGCGGCTGACGCGCCCGCGCCCGCTGCCGCGCCCGCTCGACGGGATCACGATCCGCTGGGGCCGCCCCGAGGACGAGCCGGCGCTGCAGCGCATCCGGCCGCGCGAGGAGGGCTACGGGCACCACTTCGAGGCCGGTCACGTGCTGGTGGTCGGCGAACTCGACGGGCGGGTGGCCAGCTTCAACTGGTTCGAGACCGACGGCCTGCACGTCTCGCGCGCCAACGGCTACCGCTTCCGCTACGGCCCGCGCGGCGCCTGGGCGTTCGGCTTCGAGGTCGACCCGGC
>RFIB01000035.1 GCA_003695625.1 Acidobacteriota bacterium
CGCGAGCTGCTCGAGGCTGCCGAGGAGATCGACCCGGTGTCGCCGGTCCAGGGGATCGAGCGGTCCGCGGAGGGCGACGGGGGAAGCGCGGTCCCTCCAGAAGTCCTGGAGATGGTCGCCGCGGCGCGCGATGCCCTGGCCGACGGAAACACCGCCGAGGCGACGCGGCTCGCGTCCCGGGCGCTGGCCCTCGACGAGAAGGCCCCCGGCGCGGACGAGATCCTCGCGCAGGCCCGCTCGCTCGAGCAGCTGCAGGCGGATCGCGCGGAGTACCAGCTGCGCGACGGCATCCATGCGTTCGAGCAGGGCCAGTTCGAGGAGGCGCGCGCCCGATTCGAGGCGGTGCTCGCCGCGGTTCCGGAGCATGCGGAGGCGCGGGAGTATCTCGAGAGGCTCGAGGCAGCACGACTCCAGCATGCGGCCGCGCCGGCCGGCGAGACGCCCGGCCTGCACGCGCCGGATCTCGACGCGATCGACGCGATCCCGCTCGGCGTCTCGCAGGAGCACGACCACGGCGTCGCTGCGCAGGCCACCGGCCCGGCGGAAGAGGTGACCACGCTGCCTCCCACACCGGATGCGGTGGATCAGGTGATCACCGCGCCGCCGGAGGAGGTCGTCACGACGCCTCCCGCGGACCGCTCGTCCCCCCCTGCCTCGAGCGTCGACACGGCACAGCCCGCGCCGACCGGCCCGGAAGGCGGGATCGCCGTCCCGCCGCCGCCGCCCGGTCCCGGCGCGATCGGGGCCGCGCCGGCCGGCGCGATGCAGGCCACGGGGGCCCCGGCGCCTCCCGCGTCGTGGAGTGCGCCGCGGGCGGGAACGGCTCGAGCCGGCGGTGCGCGCCGCGGATTCGTCCTGGGTCTGGCCCTGGTCGGGCTGCTCGTCGCCGGGTGGTACGCCGCACGCACGCTCGGCCTGATCGACTCGGAGCGGCTCGGCGAGACGATCGCGCGCTCGATCACCTCCGAAGTGCGCAAGGCGACAGCCGCTCTGCCGACGGTCGACAAGCCTGCCCCCGAGGGCAATCCTGCGGCAGGTACGCCCCAGGGCGACGCGCAAGCCGTCGCCCCGTCAGCAGATGCCGGGGCTCGGTCGGGAGTCGCCCGCGAGGAGCCCGTGTACACGCGGGGCGACGTGCCCCGCCTCGTCGCCAGGGCCCGCGCCGCGCTTCGCGATGGAGACCCTGCGGTGGCGGTGGAGCTGCTGACCGCGGCCCAGCACGCCGACCCGACCAACTTCGACGTTCTCGAGCAGCTCGAGCTGGCCCGTGACCGGCTCCGCGAGCGGCAGGAGGCCGAGCAGCGGCTGCAGGCCGGCCGTGATGCCTTCGCCCGAGGGAACTACGAAGAGGCCCTGCGGCTGTTCTATCGCGTGCCGCAGGACTACCGTCCGCCGCACCTCGATCGCTGGATCGCGACCGGCTGGTACAACCTGGGGGTCCTCGCGTTGCAGGCGCGCTCGGCGGGGGAGGCGCAGCGCTTTTTCAACGACTGCCTCGAGCTGACCCCTGATGACGAGGAGGCACGGCGCCACCGCGAAGTGGCCCGGCGCTACCGGCGGCGCGCGTTCGACGACGCGTACGGCCTCTACGTCTCGAACCTGAAACCGCGGCCGCTGCCGGACTGACGCGCGGCAGACTCCCGTGCCGGTGAATGGTGCCCCGAAAAAGTCGCGCGGTGTGCGCGGGGGGTGGTCTGCGGGGTCGTGCTGACCGGCGGTTGCAAGGCCGGGAGGCGGGGTGGCGCGGACGGCGGCGTGTCGCCGCGGCGAGCACGAGACTCGCCGCATGGCCCGCGCGTCCCGGTCCGGTCCCGCGCCGTTCGTCCCGCCGCACTGTCCGCGCCGGGACTGTCCGGCGCATCGTCTCGGGCCGGGCGAGCCGTTCCGGTTCCAGCGTCGGGGCAGCCGGGTCAACCGCCGGCGAGGTGACCGGGTGGAGGTGTTCTTCTGCCTGCACGGGGCGCACTGGTTCAGCTCGGCGGCGTTCGACACCGAGTACTGGCTGCAGCGGCGCGGTCTGCTCGGGCAGGTGTTCCGGCTGCTGTGCGAGGGGCAGAGCCAGCGGCAGGCGGCGCGCAGCCTCGGCGTCTCGCCCGGGGTCGTGGCCCGCTGCGAGCGGCGTCTGGCGCGCCAGGCGCTGCTGCTGCTGCTCACGCAGCGGCGGGCGCTCGAGGGGCGTCTGACGGAGGACGTGGTGCTCGACGGGCTGCGCACGTTCGCAGGCAGCCAGGACGAGCCGCTCGACCTGAACACGGCGATCACGGTGCGCAGCCGGTTCGTGCTCGACGTGGTGCCGGCACCGCTGCGGCGCTCGGGGGCGATGCGGCCGTCCCAGCGCGCGCGCCGGGCGGCGCGCGAGCGGCGGCTCGGGCGGCCGGATCCGCAGGCGCGGCGCCGGGCGACGCGCGCCACGCTGTGCCTGCTGCTGCGGCTGCTGGCTCCGGGACGGGAGATCGCGCTGCGCACCGACGAGGAGCCGGACTACGCGCGGGCGCTGGCCGATCTGGGCGCGCCCGCCGGCCTGCGCCACGAGACGACGTCGAGCCGGGCGCGCCGCGACACCGCCAATCCGCTGTGGGCGGTCAATCACCTCCACGGGCTGATGCGCCACGCGCTCAAGAGTCACGCCCGGGAGACGCTCGGCTTCCACAAGCGGCTGGCCGGCCTGCTCGACCGCGCGCTGGTGTTCACGGCGTGGCACAACAACACCAAGGGGCTGTCCGAGCGGCGGCGCGACCTGGCGCAGACCACGCCGGCGATGGTGCTCGGCCTGGCGGACCGGCCGCTGTCCGGCGAGGAGCTGTTCGCGCGGCGGCGGTTTCCCGCGCGCGAGGGGCTGCCCGAGGCGCTGCGCCCGGTCTACGAGGGGCGCGTGGTCGCCCGCCCGCGCGAGCCGATGACCCGCCGCGTGCCGGTGTTCGCCTACTGAGCCTGTCCCGCCTCCGCCGCGCCGCGCCACCCGGGACGTGACGGGCCCGCGCCGAGGAGTGCGGACGCCGCCGGGGCGACGACACCGCCACCCGGCAACCCCCGCGGACTCCGCTGAACCGGTGCCCGCTCAGCCGCGCGGCGGCCGGGGCATGGCCTCCACGCCGCCCGCCTCCGTCGCGCGACAAAGTCGAGGCACCACTCAGTGCTTGAAGTGGCGACGTCCCGTGAAGACCATCGCGACCCCGTGCTCGTCCGCCGCCGCGATCA
>RFIB01000250.1 GCA_003695625.1 Acidobacteriota bacterium
GACCGACCTCGGGCTCCCCTTCCCGCGGCCAGGCCTCCCCGAGCACCAGTTCCGGGCCCTCGCGCCGCGCCCAGCCCCGGGCGAGCAGCCAGCGGAGCGACTCGCCGACCGTCTTCGTCGGCAGGCCCGCCCGCTCGGCGAGCTGCGGGATCGTCGCGCGGCCCCCCGCCGCGGCCAGGGCCCGCGCCACGATCCGTTCGGGGAACGTGCGTTCCGGGAATGCGCGCGCCCGGCTGCCGAGCCTGTACTCGGGATGCTCGGTCTGCGTGATCTCGACCAGACCCTCGTCCGCGAGCACCGCGACGGCTCCCGCGACCGGACTCTGGTCGAGCCCCAGCCGTCCGGCGAGATCGCGGATCTCCACCGCGCCGTCGAGTTCCGCGAGCGCCTGGAGCACCCGCGCCTCGACCTCCCTCAAACGACGTGCCACGCTCCGCTCCTCCCGTGCCGAAGGCGGGCGATTCTAGCCCCTCCCGGGCGGCGCGTCCCCCGTATAATCGGCGTCCGCACCGCGGATGCGCGGTGCGCCGGACAGGAGGACGAATCGCGTGGCAGAGGACGCTGCCGATCGCGGTCAGGTGGTGCCGGTCGAGGTTCGCATCGGCGACCGGACGTTCCGGCTGCGCAGCGACGACCCGGAGGGAGTTCTCCGGATCGCCGAGCGCGTCGACGACGCCGTGCGGGCGGTGGCGCCCGGCGGGACGGATCTCGAGGATCCGCGGGTCGCCCTGCTCGCCGCACTGAACGTGGCCGGCGAGGACGAGGAACTTCGCCGCGCCTGGTCGGAGCGGACAGCGGAGCTGGCCGCCCGGGTGCGGGACCTCGCCGAGCGCGTCGAGCAGGCGCGCGCGCGGATCGCCGCGTCCGCGCGCCCGGTTTGACCGCCCGCGCGGACGCCACCCATACTGGGAACGACCGGCGAGCTCCCGGTGGCCGTGACAGCGTCCAGGAAACCGGTTGAGCCAACAGCTCTCTGACGGGAGCCCGGACTCCGGCCGTGGTGCGCCGCCCTCGCCCTGGCGAGAGCAGCCTGAAGCGGCCGGGAGGGCACCCACCTGGCCGTCCAGGCTTCAACGGAAGCGGGCGCCACGGCTCGGGCGTCTCGCCGGTTTTTCTGCCCGCCCGATCCGCTCCGCCGCAGGCCGCGCGCGGGCGGGAGGAAGCTCCGGATGAGCGAACCGGCGACGACAGCGACGATCGTCGGACTCGCCGTTCTCGCCGCGGTGCTGGCGGGTGCGCTGTTCCTCGCGCGTCGCCGCGCCGCGCAGCTCGAGCAGCGACTCGAGCGGACGCGCCGCGAGCAGGAGACCACGCTTCGCGAGCGCCTCCGGCGCCGGATGCGGCGCGAGGAGCAGCGGCTTCGACGCGAGATCGACGAGCGGCGGGCCGAGGTCGAACGGCGCGCGCGGGAGGTCGACGAGGCCCGGTCGGAGCTGGCCACCCTGCGCGAGCGCCTCGACGAACGGCGCGCCGGTCTCGACGATCGCGCCGAGGAGCTGACTTCCCGCGCGCGCGAGCTCGAGCAGCGTGCGCGCGCCCTCGACGAGAGGGAGCAGCAGCTCGCCGGATTCGAGCAGACCGCCCGCCGGAAGCTCGAGGAGATCGCCGGCCTGTCCGAGGAGGAGGCGCGCAGCCAGCTCCTGTCCCGCGTCGAGCAGGAGGCCCAGGCCGACGTGGCGCGGGTGCTGGCCAAGGCCGACGAGCAGGCGCGCGCCAGCGCCGAGGAGCGCGCGCGGGAGCTCGTGCTCGAGGCGATGGCCGGCATTCGCGGCGCGGTCGCCGGAGAGGGCACGATCTCGGTGGTCCGGCTGCCGAGCGACGAGATGAAGGGGCGCGTGATCGGACGCGAGGGGCGCAACATCCGCGCCCTCGAGCTGGCGACCGGCGTCGACCTGCTCGTCGACGACACCCCCGAGGCGATCCTGCTCTCGAGCTGGGATCCGCTGCGCCGCGCGATCGCCGTGCGTGCCCTGGGCAAGCTGGTCGAGGACGGGAGAATCCACCCGGCGCGGATCGAGGAGGTCGTCGAGCAGACGCGCGAGGAGGCCGACGAGGAGGCCCGCGAGCTGGGCGAGGCCGCCGCGTTCGAGGTCGGCGTCGCCGGGTTGCACGAGCGCCTCGTGCTGCTGCTCGGCCGGCTGTCGTTCCTGCGCGATCACGGGCACAGCCTGCTCGCGCGGGCGCGCGAGACCGCGCTGATCGCGGGGGCCGTCGCCGACGCGATGCGGCTCGACGGGGAACCGCTGCGCCGCGCGGGCCTGCTCCACGAGGTGGCGCGGGCCGACAAGGAGCCGCTGCGCACCCACGCGGCGCTGGCGAGCGCGGACCTCGCCAAGCGCTTCGGCGAACGGGCGGCGGTGACCCAGGCGATCCGGGCCCTGGCCCAGCCCCCGGACACCCCGCGCACGCCGAACGGCGTGATCCTCGTCACCGCACGCCGCATGGCGCTCTCGCGACCGGGCGCGCGCCACGAGAATCTCCAGCGGTTCATCGACCGCCTCGCCGCCGCGGAGGAGATCGCCCTCGCCCACGAGGGGGTCGAGCGGGCGTACGCCGTGCGCGCGGGGCGCGAGCTGCGGGTCCACGTGCGGGCCGAGGAGTTCCCCGACGAGCGGACGATCCTGCTCGCGCGCGAGATCGCCCGGGAGATCGAACGGCGTCTCGAGTACCCGGGGCAGGTCCGGGTGCTCGTGCTGCGCGAGACCCGCGCCGTGAGCTATGCGGTCTGACGCCGCTTCCGTCAGCGCGCCCGCGCCGACCGTGCGCGGCGTCGTGCCCCGGCGCTGAGCCATGCGGCTGCTCGCGATCGGGGACGTGTTCGGCCGGACCGGACGGCGGGCGATCCGCCGCTGGCTGCCCGAGCTGATCGACGAGACGGGCGCGGGCCTCGTCGTCGTCAACGTCGAGAACCTCCACCGCGGGAGCGGGATCGACACCGCGGGGCTCGCCGACGTGCTCGAGGCGGGTGCGGACCTGATGACGACCGGCAATCACGTCTTCTCGCGCAGCTCCAACGTCCGCCTGCTCGACGACGAGGAGCGCGTGATCCGGCCGTGGAACTACCCGCCCCCCTGCCCCGGTCGCGGTGCGGCGGTCGCGGTGTCCCGCGAGGGCGTCCGCGTCGGCGTCGCGCAGGTGCTCGGCCGCGTGTTCCTCGCTCCGGTCGACGACCCGTTCCGCGCCGCGGACGAGGCGATCGGTCACCTGTCCGCCCGCGCCGACGTCATCGTGCTCGACGTGCATGCCGAGGCGACGAGCGAGAAGGCCGCGCTGGCCCACCACGTCGACGGGCGCGCGGCAGCCGTGTTCGGAACGCACACCCACGTCCAGACCGCCGATGCCCGGGTCCTGCCCGGGGGGACGGGGTTCATCACCGACCTGGGCATGACCGGGCCGTACGACTCGATCATCGGCCGCGAGATCGCCGGCATTCTCGAGCGCATGCGGACGCAGCGTCCGGTCCGCGCCGAGCCGGCCAGCGGCGGCGCGGGACTGCGCGGCGCCCTGTTCGAGATCGACGAGTCGACCGGCCGCTGTCTCCGCGTCGAGCGCGTCGTTCGCGGCGAGGGGGGCCGATGACGGATCGGCCGCCACCCGAGCGCCCCGGCTCGCGCACGCGACCGCTGACCGTCAGCGAGCTGAACGAGGGCGCCGACGCCCTGCTGCGCGAGGGGCTCGGGCCGCTGTGGATCGTCGGGGAGATCGGGCGGTTCGTCGCCCACCGCTCGGGGCACTGGTACTTCCAGCTCCGCGACGCCGAGCGCGCGACCGTATCGTGCGCGATGTTCCGCGGACGCAACGCACGGGTGCGCTTCCGGCCCGAGGACGGCATGGAGGTGCTCGCGCTCGCCACGCCGGGGGTCTATGTGCCGTCGGGACGCTACCAGCTGATCGTCGAGGCGCTCGAGCCGCGGGGAGCCGGCGCCGCGGCGCTTGCGCTCGAGCAGCTCAGACGCCGGCTCGCGGCGGAGGGCCTGTTCGACGAGGCGCGCAAGAAGCCGCTGCCGCACGTTCCGAGCACGATCGGCGTGGTCACCTCGCGCGACGGCGCGGCGTTGCGCGACGTGCTCCGGGTCCTGCGACGCCGGTTCCCGGGCGTGCGCGTCGTTCTCTCGGCCGCCGCGGTCCAGGGCGAGCGCGCGCCCGAGGACCTCGTCGCCGCGCTGTTCGCCCTCGACGCGTTCGGTCCGGACGTGATCCTGCTCGTCCGGGGCGGCGGCGCGCGGGAGGATCTCGCCGCGTTCGACGACGAGCGCGTCGTGCGTGCGGTGGCGATGTGCCGGACGCCCGTGGTCACCGGCATCGGCCACGAGATCGACCTGACGCTGGCCGATCTGGCCGCGGACCGGCGTGCGGCGACGCCGTCGGCGGCCGCCGAGATCGTGGTGCGCGGGCGGGCCGAGCTGCTCGACATGCTCGCGGGCCTGCGCACGAGGCTCGAGCGCGCAATGCGGGCCGTGCTCGCGCGCGACCGGCTGCGGCTGGCCCGCGCGGCCGGCTCGGCCGGGGTGCGGCGCGTGCCTCGGCTCGTCGACCGCCGGCGCCTGCAGCTCGCGGAACTCTCGACCGCCCTGGCCGAGGCGATCGGCGCGCGGCTGCGTGGTTCGCGTCGAGCCGTCGCGGACCTCGCCGCGCGGCTCCACCCGGACGGGCAGCGCCGGCGCATCGACGCGCGCCGCCAGAGGGTGCGGCAGGCGCGTGTCGCGCTCGCCGGATCGATCCGGCGCGTCCTCGAGCGCGAGCGCGCGCTCGTCGCGCGGCAGCGCGCGCGGCTCGACGCCCTCTCGCCGCTGGCGGTCCTCGGTCGCGGCTACGCGCTCGTCCGCCATCGCGGACGCGTCGTCCGCGACGCGGCGCGCCTTGCGCCCGGGGACCGCATCGACGTGACGCTGGCCCGCGGCGCGCTGGCGGCGGACGTGGCGGAGGTCCGGGCGGATGACGCGGGGCGGCGGGCCGGGCGAGAATGCGGGGACGACCATGGGCGCAACTGACGACAGGACGGACGGACTCCCGTTCGAGAAGGCGCTCGAGCGCCTCGAGCAGATCGTCGCCGCGCTCGAGGGCGACGAGCATGATCTCGACCGCAGCCTCCAGCTGTTCGAGGAGGGCATGACGCTCGTCCGCCGACTCGAGCAGCAGCTCGAGCGGGCGGAGATGCGGGTCGAGGAGCTGCTCAGGAACGCCGACGGGGCCACGACCACCGCGCCGCTCGAACTCGACGACGGCGCGCCGGAGGAGAACGGCGAGTGACCCGCGAGATCGAACGCAAGCTGGCGGGCTGGCGGCACACGATCGAGGAGGGGCTCGAGGCCGCGATCCCGCCGGACGAGGGGGTCGTCGCGCTGCGGCGCGCGATGCGCCACTCCCTGCTTGCCGGCGGAAAGCGGGTCCGCCCGCTGTTCGTGCTCGCGGCGTGCGAGACGGCCGGCGGCGACGCCTCCGAGGCGCTGGCCGCCGCCCTCGCCGTCGAGATGATCCACACCTACAGCCTGATTCACGACGACCTGCCCGCGATGGACGACGACGAGCTGCGGCGCGGCCGTCCGACGTGCCATGTCGTGCACGGCGAGGCGCTGGCCATCCTGGCCGGCGACGCACTGCACACGCTCGCCTTCGAGACGCTCGCCGAGGCGCCCCTGCCGCCCGCGCGGATCCGGATGCTCGTCTCGCTGCTCGCCCACGCCGCGGGCATGGACGGCATGGCGGGCGGCCAGGCGCTCGATCTCGCATTCGAGAACACGGACGCCGACGAGACCACGGTGGCGCGGATCCACCAGCTCAAGACCGGCGCGCTGATCGCGTGCTGCTTCGAGATGGGCGCGGTCGCCGCCGGGGCCGGCCGCAGTGCCGCCCACGCGCTGGGCGAGATCGGCCGCCGGGTCGGGCTCGCGTTCCAGATCCAGGACGACGTGCTCGACGTCACGTCGGACGCGCAGACCCTCGGCAAGACCGCGGGCAAGGACCGCGAGGCGAACAAGGCGACGTGGCCGGCGGTCGTCGGGCTCGACAGGGCGCGCCGACAGGCCGACGACCTGTTCACCGACGCGCTCGCCCGCATCGCCGAGTTCGGCGAATCGGCGCAGGTCCTCGAGGCCCTCGTCGTGCGGCTGCGGGACCGTGAGAACTGAGGCCACCGTGGGCACGCCGCCGCGGAGACTCGACCAGGCCGTGGTCGACCTCGGGCTGGCTCCCACGCGCGAGAAGGCCCGCGCGCTGATCCTCGCCGGCCGGATCCTCGTCGACGGCCGGCGCGACGTGAAGCCCGGACAGCGCGTGAAGCCGGACGCGTCGATCGAGCTGCTGCCCGGCCCCCGGCCGTTCGCGTCCCGCGGCGGACTGAAGCTCGACGGCGCGCTCGACCGGCTCGCGCTCGACGTCGAAGGGCTGCGCTGCATCGACGTGGGGGCGTCGACCGGCGGCTTCACCGACGTGCTGCTCCGCCGCGGAGCGGCTCACGTCACCGCGGTCGACGTCGGCCGCGGCCTGCTCGACGCGCGGCTGCGCGACGACCCGCGCGTCACGGTGCGCGAGGGGATCAACGCACGCCATCTGCGGGCCGGGGACGTCGACGGACCGTACGACCTCGCGACGATCGACGTCTCGTTCATCTCGCTGACGCTCGTCCTGCCCGCCGTCGTTCCGCTCGTCCCGCGCGGGCAGGTGCTCGCCCTGGTCAAGCCGCAGTTCGAGCTGTCCCGCCGCGAGGTCCCCCGCGGCGGCGTCGTGCGCGATCCGGCTGCGCGGCGCCGCGCGGTGCTCAGGGTGGCGCGCTGTCTGGCCGGCGCCGGTCACGGCGTGCGCGCCGTCGTGCGCTCGCCCGTGGCCGGACCGAAGGGCAACCGCGAGGTGTTCGTTCTCGGCGCGCGGGGACCCGGCCTGGACGACGCGGCGCTCGACGCGCGGCTGACCGAGGAGATCGATCGTGACGATGCCTGAACGACCGCGCCGCGTCGCCGTGTTCTCCAAGGAGCATCCCCTGGCTCCCGAGGTGCTCGCCCGGCTCGTCGCGCGGCTCGAGGCGCTCGGCGCGTCGCTGGC
>RFIB01000251.1 GCA_003695625.1 Acidobacteriota bacterium
GCCCGTCTCCCTCCGGCGCGCCAGGCCGGGGCGCCGGCCCGGGGGGCGGCGGCCCCTCCCGCCGCGCGCCGGGAGCGCGCGCGAGCAGCCGGCCGACCCACTCGAGCAGCGTCTCGTTGTCGAACGGCTTGCCGAGATAGGCGTCCGCCTCGGGGATCTCGGTGAAGTCGGCCACGTGGCGCCCGTAGCCGCTCATCGCGATCACCGGCAGGTCCGGCCGCAGCCGGCGGGCGTGCTCGATCACCTCGGCCCCGGAGGCGTCCTCGAGCACGAGGTCGACCAGCAGCAGATCGACGCGGGTGTCGCTCTGCAGGAGTTCCACGGCGCCCCAGCCCGACGACACGCCGAGCACGCGGTGCCCCTGGAGCTCGAGCATCTTCTGGATCGAGGACAGGACGAGCCGGTCGTCGTCGACGACGAGGACCGTCGCCGCGGGTCCCCGCCGCTCGGAATCCGCCATGCGAGCCCCCTCGACCGCATTGTACACGGGCGCCCGCGGGGCGTGGCGGCGGGTTGACGCCTGCCCGGCGCAGGAACAACGTTGGCCGGGACGGGGTCCGCCGGACCCCGCGGCCGTTCGTACGGGCTGGAGGAGATCCACGTGAGCGACGCTTCGACCGACCGCGTGCCCGACGGGAACGCGCAGACATCGCCGGCGGCGCAGGGAGAGATGCGGCGCGTCCTCGGCCACTCGCTCGACCGCATCCGCAACGCGGTGGAGGTGCTCGCGTGCCGCATGCTCGAGCAGAAGCTCGAGAAGTGCCCGGAGATCGACAAGAGCCGCGAGAGCATCGAGGACATGTACTGCCTCGCGCTCAACCGCGTCCCGTCGCTCTACTATCACAGCACGACGAGCTTCGCGATGCGGCTCGAGGAGCAGGGGCCGCCGAGCGACATTCTCGAGGCGCTGGACAAGGCGATCGACTACGCGATCCTGAAGGTCGGGCAGAATCCGCCGAGCCGCTATCGCGACTGACCCTACGTGTCGCGAAGATTGTTCCTGACTCCCCGCCCGGCCTGGCGGCGTCACCGTTCTTCGCCGGCCGCTGCCGCATCGCCGACCGTGCCTGCTCCGGGTCCGGTCCGGCTCCCCGCTCGTTGCGCCGGTGCGTGGCCCTCCTCCGGCCGTCAGTAGGCGTACCTGAGCCGATGCGTCGTGTTCTTCCCGACCATCGGCGTGTTCAACCGCTTGTCGTAGATCGCCGCCCAGTCGTCCGGCAGGGCGATCCGATGAGGAAAGATCCGTTGCGCGAAGATGCGGGACCAGCTCCAGCGCTCGTCGACGACGCCCAGGCGGACTGCCGGAGTCACGTGGGCCTGGGCGCGACCGGCGCGCTTGGATCGCGGTGCGACGAGATTCCGGCGGACCACGTTGACGAAGACGCGGAGCACGAGGCAGGCATGCCGCCTCATGAAGGCGATCGTCTCGCGCTTGTGTCCGGCGGTCTCGTGCCGGACGAGCTTGTCGAGCACGTCGGCGAGCCAGAGCTGGCGATGGCGCTCCCGCACCTCGGCCGACCGGGGTCCGCCGCGTCGGCGCGGAGGGTTCGGATGGACCGCGCGCTCGATCCGGGGCGAGCGGTCGAATCGTCGATAGGCAGGGTGGGCATCGGTGGCGAGCCGGAGGCGGACATCGGGCGCCGAGATCGCCAGCAGGCGGTCGCGCGTGGCGGCGACGGCGCGGGCGTAGGCGCCGCGCGGCGGACGTCCCCAGCGGCGATAGCGGCTGTCCCGCCGCGCCCGCTCCCACGGCAGACGCCGCGGACGTGCGTGCATCGCCGCGTCGACGGACAGCACGAAGCGTGATTCCTTGAGCGCGAGCAGTCCGATCCCGATCGGGTAGTCCTGGCACGCGGCAAACGTCTCGAGGTGATCGTAGACGAGCGGTTCGACGAGCAGCCGGCGCGCCCGGATCTCCTCGAGCACCAGCGCATGAAGCAGCATGGCATGACGTCCGATGCGTTCCGACAGGCGGGCCCAGGACGACCGGTGGCCGCCATGAACGTCCGCGATCTGTCCGAACGACGATCCGGCGCAGAGTCCGGCGGCGCAGGGCACGAGGCGCTCGGGATGCTTGAGATAGTAGGAGACGGCGAACGTCTGCTGCGAGAACCCGCGTCCGCAGACGGTGCACAGATACCTGCGAACGCGGTGCGGTGCGGCCTGACGCCGATACCAGCCCTTCCGGATGCAGCGGAAGGGAACCGGATCCGTCTCGCGGTTCGACGGACACCCGGCATCGGGGCAGTGCGGCGGGACGAACTCGTCCGCCGGGATGTTCTCGACGCGTTGCGTGGGCCAGTCCATCGCACGGAATCCCTGCAAGGATCGGGCCGGCGATCCGCTCCGGTCGGGCGGGACAGGGAATCGCACGACGCGCGCGGACGAAGGGCCGTGAGTCCCGCAGCGTGGACAGGGATTCCCATGTCCGAAGTGTCCGCGAACAGCCGCCAGGTGACACGGCACGTCACCCCGGGGCGGACACCTGCGCGGCAGGACGCCGCGACCGCGCGGCGCCCGGCGAGCTCAGATTGCAGGAACATTCTTCGCGCCACGTAGGGCAGAATGGTGGGCGGCGCACCGCATGCGCGATCGACCCTGCAGGAAGAGCCCCGTGAAGTCCACACGCGACCCCCGCGACCTCGAGCCCTACCTCACCGACGAGAGCCGCATCGTCGGCTCGGCCGACGAACTCGTCTGGCCCGAGACCGCCGAGGAGGTGGCCGCGGTGCTGGCGCGCGCGCACGCGGAGGGGGTGCCGGTCACGGTGTCGGGGGCGGGGACGGGCGTCGTCGGCGGTCGCGTGCCGCAGGGCGGGATCATCCTCGCGCTCGACCGCATGGCGGGCGTGGTCTCGTGCGCGGCCACGCAGGACGGCGGGACGATGCGCGTCCTTCCGGGCACGCCGCTGGCGACGGTCCAGCAGGAGGCGGCCCGGCACGGCCTGCTGTACCCGCCCGACCCGACCGAGACCGGGGCCTCGATCGGCGGGAACATCGCGACCAACGCGTCCGGCTCGCGGTCGTTCCGGTTCGGCTCGACGCGGCGCTGGATCACCCGCCTTCGCGTGGCGCTCGCCGACGGGACGCTGCTCGATCTGCCGCGCGGAGCCGTGTGCGCGCGCAACGGCCGGTTCGTCGTCCCGCGCCCCGGAAAGCCCGACCTCGTCGTCCCGGCGCCGGACTGGGCGCCGCCGGCGACCAGCAAGCACGTCGTCGGGTACCACTCGGCTCCCGGGATGGACCTCGTCGACCTGTTCTGCGGCTCGGAAGGGACGCTCGGCGTCGTTGTCGAGGCCGAGCTGCGGCTCGTGCCCGCCCCGGAGCAGATTCTCGCGGGCATCCTGTTCTTCGCATCCGAGGAGCGGGCGTTCGCGTTCGTCGACGACGCGCGGGATCGCACCGTCGGCGCCGTCGCGCCGATGGCGCTCGAGTACTTCGGGCGCCGCGCGCTCGATCTGATCCGCCAGGACACCGGCCTGCCCGCCGACGCGCAGGTGGCGATCCTGTTCGAGCAGGACACGACCGCGGACGGACGCGACGCCCTCGTCGCCGACTGGATCGAGCTTGCGGCGCGCCACGAGGCCTCGGACGCGTCGTGGATCGCCGAGGAGGCGAGGGATCACAGGCGATTCCGCGAGTTCCGGCATCGCGTCCCGGTGACGATCAACGAGATTCTCGCGCGACGC
>RFIB01000252.1 GCA_003695625.1 Acidobacteriota bacterium
GCTGATCGAGTCCGAGTTCGGCCGTTCGATCCACGAGGAGCGCATCCTCGAGCAGCGGCTCGGCGCCGCCTACAGCGGTCCGATCGCCCAGAACGCCGCATTCCTGATCGAGTACCTGCTGACGCTGGCGGTCGCGCCGACGGTCACGGTCGACGAGCTGCCGGTCAAGCTCTGGGGGCGGTACCTGCCGGAGCGGTACTCGCGGGCGATGTGGGACCTGTTCTGCGTCGAGCCCGCACCGGAGTGCATGCGCGCGTTCCTCGGAGAGGCCGAGCCGCTGGCCGACGGGATCGAGGGGCTAACCGACTAATCTTGTGGAATTAATTCGTTCGTTGCGGTGTATCCGGACGGCGCTCCGCCGCATCCGGCTGAGGGGACCCCCGCTTGAGGGTGGCTAACTCATAAGTTAGTCTTCCGGGCGGTCGTTCCTGCGCGGGTGCCCGCCGCTTTCCTGCGGCTTCTTCCATCGGTCTCGGGCGCCGCGCCGAGAAGAGGACTGCGGGTGGCTTCGCACCGCCGCCCGTCCTGCCGGAGGAGGACGCAGCCCATGGATCCGCTTCTTCTCGCCCGGCTCCAGTTCGCGATCACCACCGTCTACCACTTCTTCTTCGTCCCGCTGACGCTGGGGCTCTCGGTGCTCGTCGCGATCATGGAGACCCGCTACGTGATGACCGGGGACCCCAGGTTCCGCGCGATGACGAAGTTCTGGGGCAAGCTGTTCCTGATCAACTTCGCGATGGGTGTCGTCACGGGAATCGTCCAGGAATTCCAGTTCGGCATGAACTGGTCGGAGTACTCCCGGTTCATGGGCGACATCTTCGGCGCGCCGCTGGCGATCGAGGCGTTGCTTGCGTTCTACCTCGAGTCGACGTTCCTCGGCCTGTGGATCTTCGGCTGGGACCGGCTCTCGCCGAAGGTCCACGCGGCGACGATGTGGGCCGTGGCGATCGGCTCGAACCTTTCCGCGCTCTGGATTCTCGTGGCCAACTCGTTCATGCAGCAGCCGGTGGGCTACGTGCTGCGCAACGGGCGCGCCGAGATGGCGAACTTCTGGGCGCTGCTGGGCAACGGGCACGTCTGGGTCCAGTGGCCGCACGTGTTCACCGCGGCGATGGCCACCGCCGGGCTCTTCGTCGCGGGAATCTCCGCCTGGCACCTCGCGCGCCGCTCCGAGCCGCTGGACGTGTTCCGCACGTCGTTCCGCTGGGGCGTGGTCTATGGCCTGATCGGGGCGGTGGCGGTGATCCTGGTCGGGCACACCCAGGCCCAGTACATGATCAAGGTCCAGCCGATGAAGATGGCCGCGGCCGAGGCGCTGTGGGAGACCGAGAACCCGGCCGCGATGTCGATCCTGACGATCGGCGACGAGGAGCACCTGAAGGACCGCTGGGCGCTGCGGATCCCGCGGCTGCTCAGTTTTCTCGCCTACAACCGCTTTTCCGGCGAGGTCAAGGGAATCCGCGACCTGCAGCAGGAGTACGAGCAGAAATACGGCCCCGGCGACTACGTGCCTCCGGTGTTCATCTCGTACTGGACGTTCAGGATCATGGTCGGCGCCGGATTCCTGATGCTGCTGCTGTTGCTGTGGGGCCTGCGCGCGACGATGAAGGGGCGCGAGCTGGACTCGCCCCGGCTGCTGCGATGGATGGTCCCGGCCATCGCGCTTCCCTACATCGCGAACTCGACCGGGTGGATCTTCACGGAAGTCGCGCGGCAGCCGTGGATCGTCTTCGGCCTGCAGAAGACGGCCGATGCCGTCTCGCCCAACGTGTCCGCCGGCGAGGTCGCCTTCTCGCTGGTGGTGTTCACCCTGCTCTACGGCCTGCTGATGGTCGTCGACGTCAAGCTGCTTGCCCGCTACGCCACGCGGGGCGTCGCGGACGAACCGGGGTCGGCGCCGGAAGCCGGGACGGCCTGAGGAAGGAGGCAGACAATGGATCTCAACACGCTCTGGTTCGTGCTGATCGGCGTGCTGTTCACCGGGTTCTTCTTCCTCGAGGGTTTCGACTACGGGGTCGGCATCCTGGTGCCCCTGCTCGGGCGCGGCGACGCGGAGCGCCGCGTGATCATCAACACCATCGGACCGGTGTGGGACGGCAACGAGGTCTGGATGATCACCGCAGGCGGGGCGATGTTCGCCGCGTTTCCGCACGTGTACGCCACCTTGTTCTCCGGCTTCTACCTGGCACTGGTGCTGATGCTGGTCGCGCTGATCCTGCGCGGCGTCGCGTTCGAGTTCCGCTCCAAGGACGAAAGCCCGCGCTGGCGGACGACGTGGGACTGGATCATCTTCTTCGGCTCGTTCGTCCCCGCGCTGCTGTGGGGCGTGGCGATGGCCAACCTGCTGCGCGGCGTGCCGATCGACGCCGACATGACGTACGTCGGCGGCTTCTTCAACCTGCTCAATCCGTACGCGCTGGTGGCGGGACTCGCCTCGCTGGCGGTCTTCACGCTCTACGGCGCGACGTTCATCGCGCTCAAGACCGACGGCGAGCTGCGGGCCCGCGCCCGGCAGTGGGCGCAGTCCCTGTGGATCCCCGCGCTGGTGCTGCTGTTCCTGTTCGCGCTGCTGACGGCCCTGATGACGGACGTCCTCGACCGGCTGGGCTACAACCCGGGAGTCGTTCCGGCGATCGCCGTGGTCTCGATCCTGTCGGTCGGCTGGTTCGTCCGGCGCGGACGCGAGGGCTGGGCGTTCGTGATGTGCGCGCTGGCGGTGGTGTTCTCCACCGTGACGATCTTCATGGGGCTGTATCCGAGGCTGATCGTCTCGAGTCTCGACCCGCAGTGGAGCCTGACGATCTACAACGCCTCGTCGAGCCGGTACACGCTGACCGCGATGACGATCGTCGCGCTGATCTTCGTGCCGATCGTGCTGGTCTACCAGGCGTGGGCGTACTGGGTGTTCCGCAAGCGCCTGACCGTCGACTCGCATCTCGAGTACTGATCGTCCCGACGATCGGACCAGCGGCGCCGGGGGAGTTCTCCCGGCGCCGTGGTTTTTTCGGTAGCCTCGCCTGATCGAACGCACGGAGGGCGGGATGGCGAGCGACAGGCGACTTGTCCGCGCGGCCTTCGCCGAGCGCGCGCGTCTCGGCGCGTCCGTCGCGTGCGGTCTGCTCGCGGCGCTGTTCACGGTGGTGCTCGCCGCCGCGCTGGCGCGAATCGTCGCCCTGGCGCTCGAGGGCGGGCATCGCCCGGAGGAGTTCGTTCCCGCCCTGGCGGCGTTCGCGCTCGCGGCGATCGCCCGGGCGATCGCGGGGTGGACCGGGGGCGTGCTGGCCGCCTCGGCATCCGCGCGCCTGCGCACGCGCCTGCGCGCCCGACTTGCCGGCCGGCTCGTGCGGCTCGGGCCGCTCCGGATCGGCTCCGAGCGTGCCGGCGAGCTGAGCGCGACGCTGCAGCAGGGGATCGAGCGGCTCGACGCGTTCGTCGCCAGCTACCTTCCGCAGCTCGCGCTGGCCGCCGGAATCCCTCTCGGCATCTCGCTGATCGTCGCCTGGCAGGATCCCCTCTCCGGTCTCGTGCTGCTGGTCACGGCCCCGCTGATCCCGGTGTTCATGGTGCTGATCGGGGGCCTGGCGGCCGCGAGGAGCCGGAAGCAATGGCGGGCGCTCTCGCGCATGAGCGCGCACTTCCTCGACGTCCTGCAGGGGCTGCCGACCCTCAAGGTGTTCGGCAGGGCCCGCGAGCAGGCCCGGCGGATCGAGCGGACGAGCCGGGAGTTCGGCGACGCGACCATGGGCGTGCTGCGCATCGCGTTCCTTTCCGCGCTGGTGCTCGAACTGGTGGCGACGATCAGCACCGCGGTGGTTGCGGTCGAGGTCGGTCTGCGCCTGCTCTACGGCAGGCTGGGGTTCGAGCCGGCGTTCCTCGTGCTGCTGCTCGCGCCCGAGGTCTACGCGCCGTTGCGCCGGCTCGGGGCCTCGTTCCATGCCGGGACGGAAGGGAGCGCCGCCGCGGAGAGGATCTTCGAGGTGCTTGCGCGGGAGCCCCCCGCGATCGTCGTCGCTCCGGCGCTGCCCTGTCCGGATCGCCTGGCCGTGCGCTTCGAGGACGTCCACTACGTCTATCCCGCGCGACCGGGCGCGAGCGGAACCGACCGGCCCGCGCTGGCCGGCATCGATCTCGACCTCGAGCCCGGACGAACGCTCGCGCTGGTCGGACCCACCGGCGCCGGCAAGTCGACGCTCGTCGCGCTGCTGCTGCGCTTCGACGTGCCTGCGCGGGGACGCATCACGGTGGACGGCACGCCCCTCGAGCGCATCGACCCCGCGGCCTGGCGCCGGGCGGTCGCGTGGGTCCCGCAGCGCCCCCACGTGTTCGCCGCCACGGTGGAGGAGAACATCCGTCTGTTCCGGCCGGACGCGACGCGCGGACAGGTGGTCGCCGCGGCCCGGGCCGCCGGCCTGGCGGACGACATCGAGCGGCTGCCCGCCGGATGGCTGACGCAGCTCGGCGAGTTCGGAGCCGGGCTCTCCGGAGGCCAGCTCCAGCGGCTGGCCCTGGCGCGGGCGTTCGTCGCCGATGCGCCCCTCGTGGTGATGGACGAGCCGACCTCGCACCTCGACCCGTCCCTCGAGGCGGAGCTTGCGGCCACGACACGACGCCTGCTCGCCGGACGGACGGCGCTGGTCATCGCGCACCGCCTGGGCACGGTCCGGCACGCGGACGAGATCGCGGTGCTCGCCGGGGGCCGCATCGTCGAACGGGGGACGCACGACGTGCTCGCCTCGCGCGACGGCCCGTACCTGCGACTGCTGAGGGCCGCCCGGGGAGAGGCGTGATGCGCGAGCTGCGGATGCTGCTGCGCCTGGCGCGCCCTCTGGCCCCTTCCATCGCCCTCGCCGCGCTGCTCGGCGCCTCGACGGTCGGGGCGGGCGTGGGGTTGATGGCCACGTCGGCCTGGCTGATCACCACCGCGGCGAGCCATCCGCCGCTGGCGGTGCTGCAGGTCGCGATCGTCGGCGTGCGGTTCTTCGGCATCTCGCGGGGCGTGTTCCGCTACGCGGAGCGTCTCGTCGCGCACCGGGTCACGTTCGACCTGCTCGCGCGCATCCGTCGCTGGTTCTACGAACGGGTCGAGCCGCTGGTCCCCGCGCGCGCCGGCGGATGGCACAGCGGAGATCTGCTCGCACGGGCGGTGGACGACATCGAGAGCCTCGAGGGGTTCTTCGTTCGTGCGCTCTCTCCGCCGCTCGTCGCGGCCCTCGTGGCGCTGGGCACGGCCGGTCTGCTGGCGCGCCAGGGCTCGCGGTTCGCGCTGGTCGAGCTGGCCGGGTTCGTGCTCGCGGGGCTCGCGATTCCCGCGCTCGCCGCGTGGCTCGCCCGCGGATCGGGCCGCAGGATCACCACGGCGCGCGCCGAGGCCGCGCGGCATGCGGTCGACCTGGTCCAGGGCCTTGCCGATCTCCACGCCGCCGGCCGCGCGGACGAGACCGCGGCGCTCGCCGTCGCGGCCGGAGACCGGCTGACGCACGAGCGCCGGCGACGCGCCGTGGTCGAGGAAGGGCTCGGCGCTGCCACCGACCTGGTCGCCCGGGCCGCGGTGTTCGCGCTGGTGCTCGTCGCGCTGCCGCTGCTGGCCGACGGGCGCCTCGGCGGCGTGGCGCTGGCCGTGGTCGCGCTGGCGGTGCTCGCCAGCTTCGAGGCCGCCGAGCCCCTCGTGGCGGCGGCCGAGCAGTTCGACGAGCAGCGCTCCGCCACGGCCCGGCTTCTCGAACTGGTCGAGGCCGAGCCCGCGGTGGTCGACCCGCCCCGGCCGATCGAGCTTCCCTCCGTGCCGCCTTCCGGAGTGCCGGCGATCCGGTGCGAATCGCTTTCGTTCCGCTACGCGCCGGACGCGTCTCCGGCCCTCGTGGACGTCGCTCTGTCCGTCGAACAGGGGGCGCGGGTCGCGCTCGTCGGGCCGTCGGGCGCCGGCAAGTCGACGCTGCTCGCGATCCTGCTCCGCCTGTGGGACGGCTGGACCGGCCGCTGCGAGCTGTTCGGCTGCGACGTGCGCCGCGCGGCGCAGGACGCGCTGCGCGCGCGTCTCGCCGTGGTCGAGCAGCGCGTCCACCTGTTCCGCGCGACGATCGCGGAGAACCTGCGTCTCGGCGCACCCGGTGCCGGCGACGCGGTGCTCTGGCGGGCCCTCGAGACCGCGGGCCTGGCCGACGAGATCGCGGCGTTGCCCGACGGCCTGGAGACGCTGGTCGGCGAGCAGGGCTGGGGACTGTCCGGCGGACAGCGTCGGCGGCTCGCCATCGCGCGCGCCGTCGTCCGCGACGCGCCGCTGCTGCTGCTCGACGAGCCCACCGCCGGGCTCGACGCGATCACCGAGCGACAGGTGCTCGCCGCCCTCGCCCGCGCGGCGAACGGCCGGACGATGCTCGCCTGCACGCACCGCCTGGTGGGCATGGACTCGTTCGACGAGATCGTCGTGCTCGAGCGCGGCCGCGTCGTCGAGCGCGGTGTCCACGCCGCGCTCGTGGCCGCCGACGGGCCGTACGCGCGGCTGTGGACCTGCCAGCGGGAGCTGCTGGCTCGCTGAGGGGGCGGTCCCGCGACGGACGGCGTCAGTGGCAGACCGGCGCGACGTCGAGGCGCAGGCGAAGGTCCGGCGGCGCGGTCGACGAGCCGTGGGAGCCCGCGTCCGATCCCTGCTGCGAGCGGACGAGATACCACGTGCCGTCACCCGCGGACGGATCGGCGCGCGGATCGACCCACGGCGAGTCGTCGACGTCCTCGGCCGCGCACGTCGCCGACACGAAACCGCCGTCGAGCAGGAGATCGAGCAAACTGCCCGAGACCACGTCGTAGACCGTCGCCGCGCCGTGGACCGGGTCCTGGCTGGTCCACGACAGTTCGGTCTGCGGCACCCTGTTCACGCGCAGGTCGGAGACCTCCTCGAACGGAAAGTCGCGCACCGCGGCGGCCAGCAGGTCGCCGTCGTCGCGGTTGCGATCGGGCCACACGACGAGAAAGACATGGGCCCAGGTGGCGAGGCCCAGGTGATCCCCGAGGAAGGATCCGGGACCGGTCGGGATCGGGAACGGTTCCGCGCTGACCGGGAACGAGGGCTCGAACGAGCCGCCGGCATCGTGCGAACTGGCGGCGAAGATCTCGGCCAGGCCGGTCCCGGGATCGTTCCGGCGGTCCATCCAGATCGCCCGGACGGTTCCCAGCGGGTCGACGCGCACCGACGGGAAGTCCTGGTCCCTGCCGTTGCCAGGCGGATCGTCGTTGAGACGGACCGGCGGGACCCAGCCCTGGACTCCCGGCAGCCGACGCGATCGCTGGACGTCGGTCTCGCTCGTCGCGTCAAGCCACGTCCCGTAGACCAGATGAAGACCGCCGTGGAACGTCCCGCCGCTCCTGTCGGCGTCGAGCGACGGGCGGGACGTCCGCCGGAAATCGACGAACGGCGTCGTCGGCACGACGTCCACCGGCCCGACACGGAGCGGGGCTTCGAATGTCAAACCGCCGTCGTTCGAGACGGCCGTGCGGATCTCCTGGGGGGTGAGGTTCTTGACGAACCCGACCCACAGCGAGCTGTCGGGTCCGATCGCCATCTCCCCGGGAAAGTTCGACGTGTTGTCCCCTCCGGCATCGAGCCGCACCGGATCGCTCCACGTCGCCGCACCGTCGGTCGAGTGCACGGCGTAGATCTTCCCGGCCGACCCGTAGCGCACGTAGAGCCGGCCCCGGAACGGGCCGTCGCTCGCGTCGCAGATCAGCAGCGGGTTGTCGATCGCCGAAGGCGACTGCTGCGCCGGCGTCCGGCGTTCCCAGGTCACCCCGCCGTCGACGGAGCGATATGTCTGGAAGATGAGCGTCGGGTTGATGTCCTGGATCGCGGCGTACACCACGCCGTCTCCGCAGTACGACACGGACGGGTTCGCCTGGCGCAGGTTGTCGCCGGGCAGCAGGCCGGTGGTCCGCCAGGTCTGCCCGCCGTCGTCCGAGACGTACACGCGGACACGGGTCGTCGTGTCGTCGCGATTCTCGGACTCCTCGGCGACGAGCACGAGGTGGGCCGGATCGAGGGGATCGATGGCGACCATCGGCTCCACCTGCCGCGGACCGGAGGCATCGTCGTTGACGCGCACCGGCGGCGTCGGGACCGGGGCCGCCGGCGCCAGGAAATTCGCGGCCAGGAGCACGAGCACGAACGCAAGCGGCACGTGGCGACGGCTTCTCTCAGACAGCCCCATCGTCCGACCTCCCGCCGGATGCATACGCCGGCGGGCGGTCTGCCGCCACGGCCGGACCTGCTTGACCTTTGACGGGGGAGGGCGGGCGGCGGCGGGGGAACTCCCCCGCGTCCGTTCGACGCGGATGGCGGCAACAGAATGGACTGCTGGCAGGATTCCGTCGATACGACCAATCCAGACAAGCCTCTCGACCTCAATGAGAAGCTGGGAACCATGTGCGGGGGCCGAACCACGCCCGCCCCGGCCACAATGGAATCGACGCGCAGTGCAACCGTGGGGACTTCGTGCGCGCGGTACACCGCGGAATCGTCGTTGCGGTGGACAACTGGCCGAGCTCCGATGGTATTTTCGTGCGAGTTGATGAGGGGTGCGGGAGCGGGCAGACGCAACAATCCGTGTACCTGCACTTGGAATATGCAAGCGTGAGAGTCGGAGATCGCGTCCGCGTCGGCGATGTGGTTGGAGGATGCGACTCAACTGGTCACTCCACTGGAGATCACCTGCATCTGACGATCTATGACAGGCCCGGTGGAGCGGTTGAGAACCCGGAAACAGAACTTGGAAAGTGTCCGTGAGAACATCGTGAGCACTTGGGAGACGCGGTAATGCAAACGCAACTTGGTGTCGCACTCGGCCTGCTTCTGCTTGTGTCCGGTGCCTCGTCGGGAGTCGTCGTCGCGGATACGATCGTATCGCTGCCGCCGGGATTGAATCCTGTGCACAGCTCAGTCTCGGTGCGGAGCGGTGGAAACGTCGCGTTGGTCGCCGTGGATAGCGCCGGTTCTTCCTCGGTTGTCCAACTCAGAGCGAATGAAGCAGGCTACAGCATTCGGACAACGCGACTGGCGGGCAAGGTGATCTCGGTCGAGTACTCTCCGGATGCGAGCTTCGTGATCGCCCATCACCTCGTGGCCTCGGGCAAGGCCATCTCGCTTCTTGATGATGCGGGAGACGTGAGGTGGACGAAGCTTGACGATGAGGGGAGTTATTTCTTCTCGTCCACCGGAGAGGCCGTGTTCGCGTGGGCGGCGGGTGATGAGTATTCCGGTGAGACCGTGGCGGTCTTTTCGTTGACTGGAGACTATCTGGGGCGGCTCAAGGTCGGCGCAAGGGTCGACGCGGCGCTGGCGTTGGGACCGGGATCGACGGTGGTGGTGGCGAGCAGGCATTCACTCACGATGTACGATCTCGGTGCCGAGGAACGTGTGCTCTGGCGGCGGGTGCTCGACACGCGTTACCCACCGGTGTCCGAACTGCTGCCGGCCGGCGGCGGGCGGATTCTGGTCAGGATGCAAGGGGGGTGGGCCCTGCTTCTCGACGGGTCAGGGAATTCCCTGTTCTCCTACGAGCCCCCGAGCCTGGCTGCAAACGATCCGGAGCGGGATGCGGACGACTACATGAGATTCAAGGCATGTCCGCTCAACCCGGCGCTCGGGATCATGTTCTTCGACGGTACGGACGAGGCGCTGCAACTGGTCGGGCCGCCATGGTCCCTGGTGGAGCGCCGCATCAACGCGTCCGGGCCACCAGGGTTCTCGACTCCGGATTGCGTCCAGGACGACCGGCTGGTTTTCCTCGGTGGCGGCGAGGTGCGGATCCGGCTGGTCGAGTGAGGGCGACCTTGCGGAGCGATTGCGCTGCGTTGTGTCCACGGAACCGTCGTCCGACCTCCCGCCGGATGCATACGCCGCCGGGCGGTCTGTCGCCACGGCCGGACCTGCTTGACCATTCGGGGGGGGGGGGGGGGTAAACTCCCCCGGAGTTGGCCGGCACTGCCGCGGTGGCGCCGGGGGGTGTCCGTCGCGGGAAGCCGCAAAAGGAGACCACGCCATGATGAAACGGCCAGTTCTTCTTCTGCTCGCGGTGGGAGCCTTGATGCTCGCGGGCGTTGCGTCCGCGCAGGCGGCGAGCGTCAAGAGCATCATCCTCGCCGAGGTGGATCCCGGGGGAGAGAACGGGACCGTGGTGAGCTTCTACGACGAGCTGACGCCGGAGCAGAAGGCCCAGTTCGCGTCCAACTTCGACGATGGCCAGGGCTATTTCATCTCGCCCGTGGCGACCGTGACCTGGACGGCCGACGGCATCCAGTATACGGAGACGACGAAGATCTTCATCGTTCCCGTGGACGGAGGAGCCGTCGTGGTTCCCATGTCGGTGACCTGTTCCCACTCCGGGTGTGCCAATGCATGCTCTCCGGACGGGTGCACGCCGACCGGCGAAGGCAAGAACGTCAGTTGCAGCGGGGCCACCTGCTCGGGCACCGAGTGCGGCTCGCAGAACCCGACGTGCTCCAAGACCTCGAGTACGGCGAAGACTTCGTTCCTGATGTTCGGTTCCGTGTAGACCCTGGGCGGGCCGGCGAATCAGCGTGATCTGCCGGCCCGTCCCCGGCCGACACCGCCGCGCTCTCATTCCTCGTGGCGTCGGACCCGGCCCCGCTCGCGCTTGACCTTCGCGCGGCGTTCCTTCTCGCGGCGCCGCCGGCGCTTCGCGGCCGCGGTCGGCTTCGTCGGGACGCGCCGCTTCGGCCGGCGCGCGGCGCGGCGGATCAGGGCGATCAGACGTCCGAGCGCGGCGGCGCGATTGCGCTCCTGGGTGCGCGCGTCGCGCGCGTCGATGACGATCACGCCGTCGGCGGTCGCCCGCCGGCCGGCCAGCGCGAGCAGGCGCTCGCGCACGTCGTCCGGCAGCGACGGCGAGCGCGCCGCGTCGAAGCGCAACTGCACCGCCGTCGCCACCTTGTTGACGTTCTGGCCGCCGGGGCCGGAGGCGCGCACGAACTCGAAGCGCAGCTCCGAGTCGTCGATCGCGATCCGCGGCGTGATCTCGATGCGCGCCATCGGTTGTCCCGGCGGACGCTCAGCGGATGTCGGTGCCGTGGGCGACCAGGAACGCGACGATCTCGTCGGACTCCTGGATCACGCGGTCCCCGAGCACCAGGCACGGTGCCTGGTCGCTTCCCGCGCGGTCGACCAGTTCGCGACGCGCGGATTCGTCCTCGCTGACGTTGCGCACCGGCAGCGCGTCCTCGAAGTGCAGGTTGGCGCGCGCCAGCAGCGCCTTCTGCGAGAACCCGCAGCGGTTCTTGACGAACAGCGTCGCGGGGCCCGGCAGCCCAGGCGGCGGCGCGATGTCCGGCAGCGGTCGGCCCCAGTCGCGGTCGACCTGCTCGCACAGCGCGGCGAGTTCCGCGATGTCGCGCTTGCCGGACGGCGTGACCGACGAGGCGTGGCGGACCGTTCCCCCGGCATCGAGGATCACCGTCGCGCGGTCGTCGATACCGGCCTCGTCGAGGTACAGACCGTAGGCCTGGCCGACGGCTCCCTTGGGATGGAAGTCGGCGAGCAGCGGGAAGGAGATGCCGCCCAGGCCGGCGGCCCAGTTGGCGTGGCAGTAGATGCTGTCGACGCTGATACCCAGGACCTGGGTATGGGCGCCCCGGAAGCGCGGCAGCAGCCGCTCGACCTCGGGCACC
>RFIB01000253.1 GCA_003695625.1 Acidobacteriota bacterium
ATACACCGCGGCGGCGATGGTACGGGTGCGGGCGGGGCGGTAGATTCGGACGATGCCGGTCGCCCCCCCATGGCTCGCACCCGCCCTGCTCGGGCTCGCGCTGCTGCTCGTCGCCGTCGCCGCGTACGCCTACGTCGGCTATCCCCTGCTGGTGCGCCTGCTGCCGGCCCGCGCGCGCGGCGGCGTGGCGAGCACGCCGCGGAGCGAGCTGCCGTCGGTCTCCGTGCTCGTCGCCGCGCGCAACGAGGCGCCGGTGATCCGGGAGCGGATCGACAACCTGCTCGCGCAGTCGTACCCGCCCGACCGGCTCGAGGTGCTCGTCGTCTCCGACGCGAGCGACGACGCGACCGACGCGATCGTCGCCGCGATCGACGACCCGCGCGTGCGGCTCGTCCGCCAGCCGCGCCGGCGCGGGAAGACCGCCGGGATCAACCGGCTCGGCGAGATGGCCCGGGGCGAGATCATCGTCCAGACCGACGCCAACGCGATGTTCGCGCCGGGCTGCGTGGCCGAGCTGGCGCGCGCGTTCGTCGACCCGCGCGTCGGCGTCGCCATCGGCGAGGTGCGGTTCATAAACGCCGACGAGCCGAGCGTCGCCGCCGGCGAGGGGCTGTACTGGCGGTTCGAGACGTGGACCAAGCGCAACGAGGCGGCGCGCGACATGCTGTGCACCGCCAACGGTGCCGTGTATGCGGTACGCCGCGGCCTGTGGCGCGCGCTGCCCGAGGAGATCGCCGGCGACGCCGCCGAGCCGCTGCTCGCGGCGCGCGCCGGCTACCGGACCGTGGTCGTGCCGGGCGCCCGCGCGTTCGAACGCGCCGCGGGCGGTCCCGTCGAGGAGCTGCGGCGCAAGGTGCGGATCATCGCGCAGCAGGTCGCCTGCGCGCGCTGGATCGGGCTGGCCAGCCTGCCGCGCCGCATCCGGTTCGCGTACGTCTCGCACAAGCTGCTGCGCTACGCGGTGCCGTTCCTGCTCGCGGGCGCGCTGCTCGCCGCGCTCGGCGCCGGCGCGCTCGGCTCGGTCGCGGGCTGGGTCGTCGCCGCGCTGATCGTCGCGCCGCTGGTCGTCGCGCCGCTCGGGCTGCTGCCGCTGCCGGGGATCGCCGGGCGCGCCGCGCGGCTCGCGCTGTACTTCGCGATGCTGCTCGTCGCCTCGGTACGCGGTGTGCTGCGCGGGCTGGCCGGCCGGGCGCCGGCGGTGTGGGAGATCCCGCACAGCACCCGGGCCCCGGCCGGGCCGAGGCGGGGCCGGTGAGCGAGGACACCTCCCGCGCGCTGGCCGCGGCGATCGCGCCGGGGCGGCCGCGGCCCGAGGCGGCGCTCGACGTGCCGCCGGACGCGATCGCCGAGCTGGCGCGCCGGCATCGCGTCGCCCCGCTGCTCGCGCGCCGGCTCGACGAGGCCGGGCTGCTCGGACGGCTCGCGCCCGAGGCGCGGGACGGCCTGCGCCGCGCGGTGCTCGACGCGCAGCTCGCGCTCTCCCGGCTCGAGGCGATGGCCGGGCCGGCCCTCGACGCGCTGTCCGCGGCCGGAGTGCCGGCGATCCTGCTCAAGGGCGCGGCGCTCGGGACGCTGGTCTACGGCGACCCGTCGCTGCGTCCGATGACCGACGTCGACGTGCTGGTGCCCGACGCGCGGGTCGAGGACGCGCTCGCGGCGCTCGACGCGGCGGGGTTCGACGTGCCGGATGCGCGCACCCTCGCGTTCTGGCGGCGGGCGTACTACAACGTGCCGGTCGCGCGGCGCGACGGACTCGAGGCGACGCTCGAGGTGCACTGGTCGATCGCCCAGCGCGGCCGGCACGCGCCGGATGTCGACGGACTGTTCGGACGCGCGCGGCCGGCGCCGTTCGCGGGCAGGCAGGCGCGGGCGCCGGGGCCGGCGGACCTGCTGCTGCACCAGGCGCTGCACCTTTCGTACCACTACTTCGAGCCGAAGCTGATCTGGCTGTACGACCTCGCGCTGCTGTTTGGCGAGGACCCGGACGAGGACCCGCTGTGGCCGCGCGCGCGCGCGTGGGGGATGGCGATCCCGCTGGCGCTCGCCGTGCTGGCCGTCGAGCGCGCGTTTCCCGGCACGGTGCCGGAGCGCCACCGGGAGCGCGCCGCTGCGGTCCGCCGCGCGCGGTGGCTCGTGCGCCGCCTGGGCGACGAGCGCTCGCTGGGGCTGTTTCCGCGCTGGTCCGAGCGCCGGCACCAGCTCGTGCTCGCGCTGCTGACGCTCGACCGCCCCGCGGCCGCACTGCGCTCGCTCGCCTCGTGGCTGGCCCGCGCCGCCCGCTTCGGCGACCGCGCCGGCGTCGCCGGCCGGCGCCGCGAAGGCGTGGTCTGATCCGTCCGGAAACGCAGCCGATTCTCGTTGACTCCGTGTCCCGTTTCGGCGTATCAACATGCAAACACTGCAGGGCAGGGGCGACGAGGGGCATGCGAAAGCGCGCAGGACTCACGGTGGCGCCGGCGTGGTTCGTCCCGGCGCTGGTCGGATCTTCTTTCCTTCTGGCCGACGATTTTGTCGGCCCGCTCGATGTCGACGAGCTGTGGTTTCCCGCCGGGCAGACCGAGCGGATCGAGTGGTCGCAGGCCGCCGAGGCCGACTCGTACGGGCTCTATCGCGGCGAGATCGGCCCCGAGGGATTCCGGCTGCACGGGACGAACGGACGGTATGACCACGTCTGCCTGGCGACGAAGCTGCCGCAGACCTGGGCGCTGGATCCGGATCGGCCACGGCCCGGCACGGCGTACTACTACATCGCGAC
>RFIB01000254.1 GCA_003695625.1 Acidobacteriota bacterium
CCGATGGCGAGGAACAGCTCGCCGCGGCTCTCGCCGGGGCGCGGGGCGAGCTTGCGGCCGTACTCGAGGCGCAGCAGGCCGACCGGGCTGCGCCAGCGCAGGCCGAGCCCGATCGCCTGGCGCAGGTCGCCGGGGTCGATCAGCCCCGCCGTCGCCCAGACGTTGCCGCTGTCGTGGAACAGCGCGAGATCGAGCTGGCGCGTGACGTGCCAGCGCAGCTCGAGGTTGTTGATCCACTCGGCCTCGCCGCCCCCGCCGAGCACGAGCCCGGTCAGCGGGTCCTCCGGCCCGAGCCGGTCGCGCGCGAAGCCGCGCACGGTGTCGGCCCCGCCCGCGAAGAAGCGCTGGCTGATCGGCACCGAGCGCGTGCCCCCGAGCGGCCAGCCGACGCCGACGCGGATCGAGCCGGCGAGCGTCAGATCGCGGCCGAGCGGGCGGTAGCCGGCGAGCTGGCCGCTCCAGCGCGCGAACGATGCGTCCGAGCCGAGCGCGTCGAGCCACACGCCGGCCTCCGTGCGCGCCAGCCAGCCGGCTCCGGGCAGGAACGGATCGTCACGCCGGTCGATGATGAACGCACCGATCACGCCGGACAGCCACTCGGTGTCGGCGGGGATCCCCTCGTTCTCGAGCCGCCGGGCCAGCACCAGCGTGTCGAGCGTCACGTCGCTCACCCGCGTGCGGTCGAGCTGGTAGCGCAGCACCCAGCGCCGCTTCCTCCGCTCGGGCGTCGCCAGCTCGGCGCTCGCTCCGAGCGTGCGCAGCGTGAACCCGTCGCGCTCCTCGACCTCGCCGCCCGTCGCGAGCAGCCCCTCGAGGCGACCGCCGAACAGCTGCCGGTCCTCGAGCGTCGCGCGCAGTCCGCGGCGCAGCGACGACCCGAAGCCCTGCAGACTGCCGATGCGCGCCCGTCCGAACAGGTTCTCGTGCGAGAGCGCCGCACTCGCGCGCAGCTTCTCCTCCGTGTCCCAGCCGATCGAGCCGAGGAAGGAGATCGGCGGCAGCTCCTCGACCTCGACGATGACGCGCTGGCGCCCGGGATCCGCCTCGATCGGCTCGACATGGACCGCCGCCCGGCGAAACACACCGAGCCGGAACAGGCGGCGCTCGGTCTCCGCGACGGCACGGCCGGTCAGCGGCTCGCCCTCGCGGAACGCCAGCGCGCGCTCGACGACCTTGCGCTTCGTCCGCTCGAGTCCGCGGATGACGATCTGCCCGACGACCGCCCGGCGGCCGGGCACGACGCGGAACACCGTGCGCACGGTCCCGTCGTCGGCAGGGCTGATCTCGACGTCGACCTGCGCGCGGTGGAATCCGGCCTCGTCGAGCCGACCGCGCAGGTGCGCGGCCGCCCGGCGGACGATCTCCGGCTCGAACGGCTCCCCGGTCCGCAGCGGAAGGTCGCGGGTTGCCGGGCCGAGATCCTCGGGCCATTCGCCCTCGATCCGCGGCGGGGCGAACAGGTAGCGCCGTCCCTCGTCGACCACGTGCGTCACGCGGGCGCGCCGGCCGTCGGGCGACAGCCGCACGCGCGGCGTGACCGTCACGTCGAGGAATCCGCGCGCGACGTAGAGCGCCTCGATCGCGGCCGCGTCGTCGGCGACCGCTCGCGGCCGGTACAGCGTGCGCGAGAGTCCGAGCCGGCCCGGCCGCAGCAGAAGCTGACCGCGCACCTCGGCCGGCGGCAGCGAGCGCACCCCTTCGACGTCGACACGGTCGACGACGACGCGCGGCCCCGGGTCGACCTCGACGCGGACCGTGCGGCCTTCGGGCGCGTCGCGCCCGATCTCGACCAGCGCCGTCGCCCAGCCCTCCTCCGCCAGGCGGTCGGCGACGACGCGCTCCGCCTCGTCGAAGGCGTCGTCGCGGAAGCGGGTCGCCGCCCACAGCTCGACGAGGGCCCGGCGCGCGATCCGTGCCGGCTCGCCGGTGCCGATCACGCGCAGGGACCAGCGTGCTCCCGGCTCGGCCTCGATGACGAGCCGGGACCGGCCGGAACGGGACGAGCGCTCGATGCGCGTGCGCACCTCCGCGGCGAGGTATCCGGCATCGACGAGGACCTGCTCCGCGCGCTCCCCCGCGCGCAGCGCGAGCGAGGGCGTCAGGCGGATCCCGCGCCGCAGTCCGAGCTCCCGGCGCGACGGCCGGTCGACGTCCGCCGGCCAGCCGGTCCACGTGATCCCGTCGAGCCGGTCGAGCCGCGGCTCCGCGGCGTCCGGCCGGGCCTCGCCGAGGCGCCGGATCCAGCGCAGCTCCCCGGAGACGCCGCCGAGCGACTCGCGTCCGACGGCAAGCCGCAGGCTGCGCGACAGCTCGCGCTCGACGCGGTACAGGTCGCGCCCCTCCGCGGTCAGGTCGCGCGAGTACAGCAGCAGCGTCCGCTCGTCGAGGCGGCGCCCCAGCGTCACGCGCGCGGTCGGGCGCGCCTCGGGACCGAGCCGCGCGGTGCCGATGCGGAACTCGCTCAGGCCCAGCCAGCGGCGCGCCGTCGGCGCGAGCAGCAGTTCGCCGAGGCTCGAGCCGAAGTACGTCGCGGCGAGATCGGAGCCGATCGCCGACAGGCTGTCGCTCTCGGCGAGGCGCTGGCCGGTCAGCAGCAGCGCGAGGATGTCCGCCTCGGACAGCGCCGGCAGCGAGCGCAGCCGGTAGTCGACGCGCTGCTCGGTCGCGTCCAGCTCGAGCTCGATGCGGTACCCCGCCACGTCGGTCGTCGCGCGCAGGCGCAGCCGCGTGACGCCGGTGCGCCGCTCGTCGAGGATCACCTGCCCGGCGAGGACCTCGTACTCGACGCCCCGGAAGCGGATCCGCCCACCCTCGAGCAGCGTCACCGTGCCCGAGAGGACCGGATCGGCCAGACGGCCCTCCGCCGACAGGTCGAGCGCGGCGACCAGATCGGCCTGGTCGTTGACGATCGACAGCACGTAGTCCGAGCGCAGCGTGACGTCGAGGCGCAGGCGGTCCGGCAGGGTGCCCGGACCCCATCCCGGCTCGACGGACCGCGCCCGGCCGAACGGCGTCGGCGCGAGCGGCAGCGCCGCGGTGTAGCGGCCGTCTAGCATCTCGAGCGTGCCACCGAGCAGCGGCCGCGCGAACGGCCCGCTCAGCCGCAGCTCGCCGCGATAGCGGCCCCACAGGTCGCGCCCGCTCGAGACGGCGACGTTGTCCAGCCGCGCCCGGACGTCGAGCTCCGCGGGCAGCCAGCCCGCGAGCCGGAGCGAGCCGTCGAGCCGCGCCGAGCCGCCGCCGATCCGCGCCGCGCCGTCGAGCACCACCGCGTCGCCGTCGAGGCGCGCGTCGACGGTCACGTCGTCGAGCGCCTCGCGCAGACCGAGGTGGCGTATCCGGGCCCGCTCGACGTGCGCCCGGCCGCTCCACCGCGGATCGTCCAGCGCTCCCTCCAGGCCGAGGTCGACCGCGAGCAGGCCCCGCGCGACCAGGTCCGGATCGAGCGCCTCGACCAGCGAGAGGTCGGCCTCGCCACGGATGGCGAGCGCGGCTCGCCCCGCGTCCGCTCCGGCGAGCCCGAGCCTGCCGGAGACCGACAGGCGCTCGCCCGCCGCGCCCTCGAACACCGGCGGCGCGTCGGGCGGAATCGCGAGCACGCCGCCGGCCCCGAGGGCCAGGCGCGCCGGCCGGACGAGCTCCGCGCGATACTGCGGCGCGTCGAGCGCGAGACGCTCGACGACGACCTGTCCGTGCCAGGCGAGCGGATCGCCGAGCGGCCCTTCGAGCGCCGCGCGACCGGAGGACGGTGCGAGCAGCGGCGGCGGCTCGGCGCGCCGGAGAATCCGTGCGGCAAGGCCGACGAGATCGACGTCGTCCCACCGCGCCTGCAGATCGAGTCGGGGCCCGCCGTCCGCGGGGCGGATCCGACCCGCAAGACCGATCGGACCGGCATGACCGCCGAGCGCCAGGCCGGTCGTGCCGCTCGAGACGCGCAGCGATCCGTCGGGCAGCGCAAGCCCGCGGGCGACGACGCCGTGCCAGCCGGCCTCGCCGTCGAGCGCCGGCAGCGGCTGCCCGGCCTCGACCGAGGCGCTGCCGCGCACGGCGACGCGCCCCCCGGCGACGAGGCCCGCGGAGATCCACGCCCCCGGCATGGCCAGCTCGACGCGCGCGTCGACGTCGCCGGCCACCGACGGCGCGGCCCAGCCGGTGGCGGGATCGGGCCAGCGGACCGTCCCGGCCGCGGAGACCTCCAGACCGGGGCCGGAGAGCGCGAGCCGGCGCACGCCCAGCGTGCCCGCCCGGATCGCCGCACTGCCCCACCCCGAAGCGTGCACCGGCACCCCGAACGCCCCCGGCACGTCGAGATCGGCGCGCGCGACGATCCCGCACCGCGGCATCCCGGGGTAGATCTCGCCCCGCAGCGCGCCGGTGGCCTGCCCGCCGGGCAGGCCCTCGGGCGTCGGGACGCCGAACGCACCGAGCAGGGACTCGAACCACGCCACCCGCGCCCCGTCGAGCAGCACCGTGGTCGCCCAGGAACCGTCGCCGCGCGAGGTCAGCTCGAACAGCGCGCCGCGGCCGCTCGCCCCGGCGGCCAGGCGGCCCGCGAGCGTCCAGCGCCCGGGCGCGGCGAACGCGACCGACAGCTCGCCGTCCCCGACCGGGCGGCCGGCCTGGACCAGTCCGGCCACCCGCGCTCCGAGCGTGATCCGGTCGAGCCGCGCGCCGCGACCGCCGGCCTCGAGGCGCACGGCGGCGGGCCCGGTCAGCGCCGGGTCGACACCCGCCGGCACGGACACGCCGAGCGCCCGCAGCAGGTCGGGAACGCGCCGCGCGAGGCGGTCGGCGTCGTCCGGACGTGCGGCGTCGAGGCGACCGGTGAGCCGCCACGGCGCGAGACGCGCGTCCTTCCCGTCCCAGTCGAGCGTCGCCGCGACCTCGGCCCCGGCCCAGCGTCCCGCGAAGCGCGCCCCGCCGGGCATCGAGGCGACGAGCCTGCCGGAGAGCCCCGCGGGATCGCCGTCCGGCCGCACGTCGGCGGCCAGGTTCCAGGTCGGCGCCTGCCCCGGCTCACCCGCCGCGTCGATCCGCGCCTCGACCACGCCCCCGGCCAGCCCGGACGGCAGGCCCGCCTCGGCGAGCAGCGCGGCGACCGGAAGGTCGGCCACGCCGCCCGCGGTCCAGCGACCGTCCTGCCAGCCGACGTCCACGTCGCGCACGGCGACGCCGTCGTCGAGCCGCGCCGCCGCGTCGCGGACGGCCAGCCCGGACGGCCCGAGCCGGAACGGCACCGTCAGCGCGCGCACCGCCCGGCCGGCCAGGGCGACCCCCTGCGGCCGCTCGAGCAGCCCGACGATCTCCCGGGAGCCCGGCCGCCAGCGCAGGTCGAGGGCGAGCGCGGCGCGGCCCTGCACCGCGACCGGCGCCGCGGTGCCGGCGAGCCACGCCAGATCGACCTGTCCGCGGACGGTCGCGTCGACCTGCGGCGCGCCGCCCGCCAGGTCGAGCGCGGCGTCGGCCTCGAACGCGAACGGCCGCGCCTCGAGGCGCGCCCCGTCGAGGCGGAGCGCGCCGCCGTCCCAGCTCCAGCCGGCCCGCGCCGGGCCGAGCCGGACCGGGGCGCGTCCGCCGAGCGCGAGTTCCGCGCGCGCCAGCGAGGCGTCGCCGGCGAGCCGGTCCCGCGTCCGGGTGCGCGAGGCGAGCCGCAGGTCCTCGATCGACAGCGAGAACGGGACGCTCGTGTCGGCGACGCGCAGTTCGCCGTCGCGCAGGTCGATCCTCCCGACGCGGGAGAACACGGCGACGACGCGATCGAGATCGGCCCCCGAGGGGGCGCCGCCGGGGCGTCCCGCAGGTGCCGGCAGGGCGACCTCCACCTCGGGGCGGTCGACCTCGAGGACGAGCACGCGCAGCCGGCCGCGCAGCAGTTCGCGCCGCGAGAGCCGGACGCGGACGGCGCCGGTCTCGAGCCGGTCGAGCGGAGGCGGGCCCTCGACCGCGACCCGGTCCGCGCGCAGCGCGCCGGAGAGCGGCGCGAGGCGCAGCCCGTCGATCGTCAGGATCGCGCCCGACGCGGCGGCGCGCGCCGCGAGCCGCGCCGCGACCTGCCGGCCGAACCACGGGCTCGAGACCAGCACCAGCCCGAGCGCCGCGACGGCGAGCAGCACCGCGCCCGCGGCGGCGGCCGCCCGGCGCCGCGTGCGGCGGGGACCCTTCTCCCGGTCAAGGAAGGGACGCCCCGTGCCGGTCATCGCCTGTCAGCTCAGGTGTCGTCTTCGTCGAGAACGAATCCGGTGTCCTCGTCGACGGACTCGTCGTCCTCGGACTCCTCGTCGAGATCCTCGCCCTCGTCCTCGCCGGTCGCCTCCGCGTCCTCATCGTCGGCGTCCTCGGCAAGCGCCGCGGCGAGTTCCTCCTTCTCGATGTCCTTGGCCAGGTCGCGCAGCGGGAGGTCGGCCATCTCCTGGCGCTCGACCATCTCCTGGCACTCGACGTCGTAGCGGGCCCACGGCACCGCCTCGAGCCGCTTGACGGCGATCTTCTCGCCGCAGTTGAGGCACTCGCCGTAGGTGCCGTCCTCGATCCGCTCGAGCGCCTCGAGCACGAGGTTCAGCGTCCTGCGGTCGAGGTCGGACAGCGAGAGAAGGAATTCCCGCGTGTACGACGAGACGGCGTCGTCGACGTAGTCCTCGCCGCCCTCGGACAGGGTCGAGAGATGCTCTTCGCGCGCCCGCGCCGCCTTGGCGAGAAGCTGGTCGCGCTTCTCCTCGAGCAGCCGGCGAAACTTCTCGCGTTCCCGCTTTCTCATCCGTACTCCGGCCGCCGTGTCCGGCCGCGCCTCGGAGGGCGCCGGAAGTTAGCACCGGTGCCGGGGCCTGTCAAAGCCGGTCCGCCGCCATTTCCGCCAGCGGCGAGCGCTCCCCGCGCGTGAGCTTGACGGTCGCCGCCATCGGCTCGCCGCGGAGCCGCTCGGCGACGTAGCTCAGCCCGTTCGACGCCGCGTCGACGTACGGATTGTCGATCTGGTCCGGGTCTCCGGTCAGCACCAGCTTGGCGTCCTCGCCCGCCCGGGTGATCACCGTCTTGACCTCGTGGGGGGTCAGGTTCTGGGCCTCGTCGACGATCATGAACTGGCGCGGCAGCGAGCGGCCGCGGATGTAGGTCAGCGCCTCGATCTCGAGCAGGCCCCGGTCGATCAGCTCGTCGACCGGGTGCCCCGCGGCCGGGACGTTGGCGTCGTCGAAGTCGCCGAGCAGGATCTCGAGGTTGTCGAAGATCGGCTGCATCCACGGGCGGAGCTTCTCGTCCATGTCGCCCGGCAGGTAGCCGAGATCGCGGCCCATCGGGAAGATCGGCCGCGCGACGAGCAGCCGCCGGTAGACCTTCCGGTCCAGGGTCAGCGCAAGCCCCGCGGCGAGCGCGAGCAGCGTCTTGCCGGTCCCTGCCTTGCCGGTCAGGCAGACCAGCGGCACGTCGGGATCGAGCAGCATCGCCAGCGCGAACTTCTGCTCGATGTTGCGCGGCTTGATCCCGGCGACCTGCCGCGGCAGGTCGACCGGGACCAGCTCGGCGACCTGCGGCGCCCGGCGCGCCAGCGCGGTGTGCTGCCTGTCGTCGAGATCGCGCAGCAGGACGCCGACGTTGGGCCCCGGATCGGCGACCTCGCCGTCGCCGTTGCCGACCGGCAGCCGGCCGTCCCGGAACAGCCGGTCCAGCGCGTCGTGCGCCACCTCGAGCTCGACCCAGCTCGCGTCGCCGTTGGGCACGACGCTGGGCAGGCCGGCCTCCTTGTAGTCCTCCGCGCGGACGCCCACCGCGTCGGCCTTGATGCGCAGGTTGGTGTCCTTGGTCAGGAACACCACCGGCGGCGTGTCGCGCGAGAGCTGCCACGCCAGACCGAGGATGCGCATGTCGGCGGTCGGCGCGGCGTTGGCCAGCGGGAATTCGGGCGGGATCGCCACGTCGAGCGCGATGCGGATCACGCCGCCGCCGTCGACCGGGACGCCCTCGGTCAGCCGGCCCAGCTCGCGCAGCCGGTCGAGGTGGCGCGAGATCTGGCGTGCGTTGCGCCCGACCTCGGTCAGCTCCTTCTTGAAGCGGTCGATCTCCTCGATGACGGTGATCGGCAGGACGACGTCGTTGTCGCCGAAGCGGAACAGACTCTCGGGGTCGTGCAGCAGCACGTTGGTGTCGAGCACGAAGGTCTTCTTCATCAGGCTTGCCGCCGCTCCTTGTGCGCGCCCGGCGTGACGGGCCCCGCGCCGGACGCGCGGGGCCCGCACCGGACGGCTGCTATGCCTGCGCCTCGCGCAGCGCGGCCTGGGCCGCCGCGACCCGCGCCACCGGCAGGCGCCGCGGCGAGCACGACACGTAGTCGAGCCCGACGCGGTGGGCGAACTCGATCGAGCGCGGATCGCCGCCGTGCTCGCCGCAGATGCCGATCTTGAGCTCCGGCCGGGTGGAGCGGCCCTTGCGCACGCCGATCTCCAGCAGTTGGCCGACCCCCTCCTGGTCGAGGGTCTGGAACGGGTCGGCGGGCAGGATGCCGGTCTCGATGTAGAACGGCAGGAACTTGCCGGCGTCGTCGCGCGAGAGGCCGAACGTGGTCTGCGTCAGGTCGTTCGTGCCGTACGAGAAGAACTCGGCCTCCCCGGCGATCTCGTCGGCGGTCAGCGCCGCGCGCGGCAGCTCGATCATCGTGCCGACGAGGTAGTCGACCTCGCGCCCCTGCTCGGCGAACACCTGCGTGGCCACGCGCTCGACGATCGCCCGCTGGCGGGCCAGCTCCTCGCGGTGGCCGACCAGCGGAATCATGATCTCCGGATGCACGGCGACGCCCTCCGCGGCGACCTCGCAGGCCGCCTCGAGGATCGCGCGGGCCTGCATCTCGGTGATCTCGGGGTACGTGTTGCCCAGCCGGCACCCGCGGTGGCCGAGCATCGGGTTGGCCTCGGCGAGGGACTCGATCTTGGCGGCGAGCGTGTCCCGCGGCACGCCGAGTTCGGCGGCCAGCGCGTCGATCTCCTGCTCGCCGTGCGGCAGGAACTCGTGCAGCGGCGGGTCGAGCGTGCGGATGGTGACCGGCCGGCCGCCCATCGCGCGGAAGATCCCCTTGAAGTCCTCGCGCTGCATCGGCAGCAGCTCGGACAGCGCCGCCCGCCGTCCGGCCTCGTCGTCGGCGAGGATCATGCGCCGGACCGAGGTCACCCGGTTCCCCTCGAAGAACATGTGCTCGGTGCGGCACAGGCCGATCCCCTCGGCGCCGAGCGCGACCGCCTCGCGCGACTGCTCCGGCGTGTCGGCATTGGTGCGCACGCCGAGCCGGCGGAACTCGTCGGCCCACTCGAGCAGCCGCGCATAGCGCCGCGCGATGTCGCTCGAGGCGAGATCGCGCGTCCCCTCGACCAGCGCCTGGACGACCTCGGACGGGTGCGGGGTCATCGTCCCCTCGAACACGCGCCCGGTGACCCCGTCGATGCTGATCGGATCGCCTTCGCGGACCACGCGGTCGCCGATCCGGATCAGCGCCTGCTTGTAGTCGATCTCCAGCGCGCTGCAGCCGACGACGCACGGCTTGCCCATCTGCCGCGCGACCAGCGCCGCGTGGCTGGTCATGCCGCCCCGGGCCGTGACCACGCCCCGCGCCGCCTTCATGCCGCCGACGTCCTCGGGCGAGGTCTCGTTGCGGACCAGGATCACGTCCCGGCCCTCGGCGGCGAGGCGCTTGGCGTCGTCGGCATGGAACACGACGCTTCCCGTCGCCGCGCCCGGTCCCGCAGGCAGACCGCGTGCGAGCAGCCGGCCCGACTTCTCCGCCTCGCGCAGCTCGTCCGCCGAGAAGATCGGCGCGAGCAGGTGCTCCATCGCGTCGGCCTCGATCCGCAGCACCGCGGTCTTCGGGTCGATCAGCCCCTCGTCGACCATGTCGGTCGCGATGACCACCGCGGCCAGGCCGGTGCGCTTGCCGGCGCGCGTCTGCAGCATGTACAGCGTGCCGCGCTCGATGGTGAACTCGACGTCCTGCATGTCCTTGTAGTGCTGCTCGAGCCGGTGCGCGATCTCGAGCAGCTGCGCGTAGGCCTCGGGCATCACGACCTCGAGCGGACGCGCCGAGGCGTCCCCGCCGGCCTGGGCGAGGCTGATCGGCTGCGGCGTGCGGATCCCGGCGACGACGTCCTCGCCCTGGGCGTTGACCAGGAACTCGCCGAAGATCCGCTTCTCGCCGGTCGCCGGGTCGCGCGTGAACGCCACGCCGGTCGCGCAGTCCTCGCCGAGATTGCCGAACACCATCGCCTGGACATTGACCGCCGTGCCCCACTCGTCGGGGATGTGGTACATGCGGCGGTACTCCTTCGCGCGCGGGTTGTCCCACGAGCGGAACACGGCGCGCACCGCGCCCCAGAGCTGCTCCCACGGATCGTCCGGGAACGGGGCGCCGGTGCGCTCGACGACGAGCTGCTTGTAGTCGGCGACGAGCCGCTCGAGGTCCTCGGCGGCCAGCTCGAAGTCGTGCTGGACGCCGCGCTCGCGCTTGAGCCGCTCGAGGCGCTCGTCGAACGGGTCGTGATCGGTCTTGGTCTCGGCACCGATCTCGAGCACGACGTCGCCGTACATCGCGATGAACCGGCGGTAGGCGTCGAACGCGAACCGGCGGTCGCCCGCGGCACGGGCCAGACCCTCGACCGTGCGGTCGTTGAGCCCCAGGTTGAGCACGGTGTCCATCATCCCCGGCATCGAGACGCGCGCACCGGAGCGCACGGACACCAGCAGCGGGTTCTCCTCGTCGCCGAACCGCTTGCCGAGCTGGCGTTCGAGCGCCGCCACCGCCTCGTGCACCTGGGCCTCGAGTCCCTCGGGGAACGCGCCGTCGTGCGCGACGAACCACGTGCAGACCTCGGTCGTGATCGTGAAACCGGGAGGAACCGGCAGGCCCAGCCGCGCCATCTCGGCCAGGTTGGCGCCCTTTCCGCCGAGCAGGTTGCGCAGCGAGGCGTCGCCGTCCGCGCCGCCCCCGCCGAATCCGTAGACCATCTTCCTTGCGGGATTCACGTCAGCCTCCTTGTCGGAGATCGGGCCGGCATCCCGGTGGGGGCGGGACCGGCTCCGGTCGTCAGCGATCGTTTCCCTCGACCACCAGCTCGGCGATGTCCGCCGTCGCGTGGGCCAGCCGGTGGATCCGCGCCAGCAGCCCGAGCCGGGCCCGCCGGAGCACGGGATTGTCGTCCATCACGAGCACCTCGTCGAAGAACCGGTCGACCTGCGGTCGCAGCGCGGCGACCGCCCGCAGCGCCGCGAGGTGGTCGGCCCGCCGCGCCGCATCCTGCGCCGTGGCCTCGGCCGCGGCCAGTCCCTCGCGAAGGTCGCGCTCGGCGGGGAGCGCGAGGGCCTCGGCGTGCTGGTCCGGCTCGACCGGCTCGCCGCGCTCGCGGGCCTGGGCGAGGATGTTGCGCACCCGCTTGCTCGCCGCCGCCAGGGCGTGGAAGTCGTCGCTTCCGCGCAGCGCGGCGAGCGCCTCGAGCCGCCGGAACAGGTCGGCGACGACCAGCCCCACGCGATCGACCACCGCCCGGACCGCGGCGATCTCGTCGTAGCGCGCCCCGCGCCGCTCGGCGAGCGAGGCGAAGCGATCGACCAGGAACGCCCGCGCGGCGGCCCCGGCCGGCTCGCGCCGGTCGGACAGGTCCGGCCCGGGCCCCGCCGGCCCGTAGCCGTCGAACGCCTCGTCGAGCGCCGCGCCGAGGTCGAGCGCATCGAACGTCTCGGCCAGGCGCACCGCCGCGCTGCCGGCGCGCCGCATCGCGAACGGATCCCGGCTTCCCGTCGGCTCGAGCCCGGCCAGGAAGCCGCCGGCGATCGTGTCGAGCCGGTCGGCGAGGCCGACCAGCCGCCCGACCTCCCCGTCGGGCAGCGGGTCGTCGGGACCCTGCGGCAGGTAGTGCGCGTAGATCGCGCGCCACACCGGCTCCGGCTCGCCGTCCTCGCGGGCCAGCAGGCCGCCGGCGACGCCCTGGAGCTCGGGAAACTCGCCGACCAGGCCGGTCACCAGGTCGCAGCGGGCCAGCTCCGCCGCGCGCCGCGCCGTCGCGCGCTGCGCGTCGTCGTGGCCGAGCCCCGCGGCGATGCGGTCGACGAGCCGGACCGTGCGCTCCGCCTTGAGCGCGTAGCTGCCGAGCGCCTGGTGGAACGTCACGCCGGCGAGCGCCTCGCGCCGGTCGGCGAGCGGGCGGCGCCGGTCCTCGGTCCAGAAGAACAGCGCGTCGTCGAGCCGCCCGCCGACGACCCACTCGTGGCCGCGGCGGACGTGGCCCGCCGGATCCTCGGGCACGCCGACCGCGACGGCGAACGCCGGCGCGAGCCGCCCGCCCGCCCGGAACACGAACGCCTTCTGGTGGTGGCGCAGGCAGGTGCGCAGGACCTCCTCGGGCAGCGCGTCGACGAAGCGCTCGTCGAACCGCCCGCTGAGCATGCCGGGATACTCGACCAGCCCGCCGGACTCGTCGAGCAGCTCCGGGTCGTCGACCGGCTCGGCGCCGAGGCTCTCCCCCTCGCGGGCGAGCCCGGCGAGCAGCCGCTCGCGGCGCTCGGCCGGATCGACGACGACCCACGCCGCGGCGAGCCGCTCGCGCCACGCCGCGGCGTCCGGGATCTCGACCGGCCCCGGGGCCAGTGCGCGGTGCCCGCGCGACGTGCGCCCCGCACGGACGCCGAACAGCGTCAGCGGCAGCACCTCGTCGTCGGCCAGCGCGACCAGCCAGTGCACCGGCCGCACGAAGCGCCACGCCCCGTCGCCCCAGCGCATCGACTTGGGAAACGGGATCCGTGCGATGCGCTCCTCGAACCCGTCGGCGAGCACTTCGCCGAGGGCGCGCCCGCCCGCGACGACGCGGACGCCGGCGTAGTCGCCCCTGTCCGTCGTCACGCGCTCGAGCGCGTCGACGGCGACGCCGGCGCGCCGCGCGAACCCCTCGGCGGCCTTCGTCGGGCGGCCGTCGGCATCCCACGCGACCCCGGCGGGCGGACCGAGCTGGAGGTCCTCGCGCCGCGGCGTGGCGCGTGCGACCTCGTCGACGAGGACCGCCAGGCGGCGCGGCGTGTGGTACGCGTGCGCCTCGCCGTGATCGAGGCCGGCGCGGTCGAGCTGCTCGACGACGACGCGTGCGACCTGCGCCGCCGCATCGTCGAGCATCCGCGCCGGGATCTCCTCGCAGCCGATCTCGACCAGCAGCCGCGCGCGCCCGCTCACGCCGGCACCTCCGCGCCGAGCCACGTCTGCGCGCAGCGCACCGCGAGGCGTCGCACGCGGCGGATCATCTCCTGCCGCTCGGTGACCGACACGGCGCCGCGCGCATCGAGCACGTTGAACAGGTGCGACGCGTCGAGCACGCGCTCGTAGGCCGGGATCAGCAGCGGCGCCGGCGAGCCGCCCGCGTCGCGCCGGTCGAGCAGCCGGAGCGCCTCGGCCTCGGCGACGTCGAACCGGCGGCGGTGCTCGGCGACGTCGGCCTCCTCGAACGCATAGGCGCTCTGCTCGCGCTCGGCGCGCTCGCGCAGCGCGCGATACGGCACGACGCCGCCCGGATACCAGTCGGCGCGGGCCCACGGAATGTCGAAGATGTTGCGGATGTCGTTGAGGAACATGCACATCCGCTCGAGGCCGTAGGTCAGCTCGACCGGAATGACCCGCAGCTCCTGGCCACCGACGACCTGGAAATAGGTGAACTGCGAGATCTCCATCCCGTCCATCGAGACCTGCCAGCCGACGCCGGCGGCGCCGAGCGTCGGCGACTCCCAGTTGTCCTCCTCGAAGCGGATGTCGTGCTCGCCGCGCCGGATGCCGAGCGCCTCGAGCGACTGGAGGTACAGCTCCTGCACGTCGGCCGGCGACGGCTTGAGGATCACCTGGAACTGGAAGTGCTTGTAGACCCGCATCGGGTTCTCGGCGTAGCGCCCGTCGGCCGGTCGTCGCGACGGCTGGCAGTACGCGACACGCCACGGCGCCTCGCCGAGCGAACGGAAGAACGTCTCGGGATGCATCGTGCCCGCGCCGACCTCCTTGTCGTACGGCTGGTGGACGATGCAGTCGCGCTCGCTCCAGAAGCGCGAGAGGCCGAAGATCATCTCCTGCAGCGTGATGGTCGTCATCGCTCCGGCTCTCCGGGAATCCCGTCCGGCGCCGCGGGTCCGCGCTCGAGCCGGCGCCAGGCGCGCAGCGCCCGCAGCGGGCGTTCGGTGAACGCCTCGATCAGCGCGGGCAGGGCGTGCTCGAGTTCCGCGGCGGCCTCCCGGTCCGGCGTGTCCACCGCGTCCGGCGCCGCGTGCCGCGTCGCCTCGAGCCAGCGGCGCGCCGCCGGTCCGAGCGGCCAGCCCCGCACGCCGGGGCCGTCGGCGACCAGGCCGTGCTGCGGCGTGATCCGCGCCGCCCGGCCGGCCAGCGGCTCGCCGCTCGCGTCGCAGCGCGCGAGGTCCGGCAGCAGGCCGGCCAGCCTGAGCATCCACGCCTCGAGATAGCGGCACAGCGGCGCCGGCGGATCACCCGCGGCGAGCCGGTCGAGCACGCGCGCCGTGAGCCGGTACAGGCGGGGGTCCTCCTGGCCCTCGCGGGCCAGTGCGGCGACGACCTCGAGCACGTGGGCGCTCGCGTAGTAGCGTTCGAGCGGGTCGGGACGCGGCGGCGCGCCGGTCAGGTGCGCCTCCTCGAGCACCGGCAGCGCGCTCTCGCCGCGCCGCCGCCAGCGGGCGCGCACGCGGGCGCCGGGCTGCAGCGCGGCGCCGAAGCGCCGCACCGACCGCGCCGCGCCGGGCGCCCAGGCGAACAGCCGCTCCCCGCGACCGGTCAGCAGCAGCACCGAGCGGTCGCTCTCCCGCTGCGTTCGGACGTCGAGCACGATCGCGTCGTCCTCCTGGATCGTCATGGGATCCCCGGAATGGCGCGGATCCGGCAGGCGCCAGGACGCGCCGGGCACCCGCACCCGTCGGACGCACGTGCCGAGAGGGGGCGGATTCTACCCCGCCGCCCCGGCCGGGCGCACCCGCCGGACTCAGCCGGGATAGAGCCCGAGATCGCGCAGCAGGCCCGGGCGGTTGCGCCAGTCCTCGCGCACCTTGACCCACAGGCGCAGGAACACCTTGCGTCCCCAGCGGAACTCGAGTTCCTCGCGCGCCAGGCTGCCGACCCGCTTGAGCCGCTCCCCTCCCTTGCCGATCACGATCCCCTTCTGGCTCTCGCGCTCGACGAAGATCGTCGCCGAGACCTCGGCCAGCCCGTCGTCCCGCACCGCCAGCTCCTCGACCTTGACCGCGATCGCATGCGGGACCTCCTGGCGCAGCTCGCGCAGCAGCTTCTCGCGCACCAGCTCCTCGACCAGCCGGCGCTCGTCGAGGTCGGTGCGGAAGTCCGTCGGGAAGTGCGGCGGGCCCGGCGGCAGGTGGGCGACGATCACGTCGAGCAGCCGGTCGCAGTTCTCGCCGGTCTCGGCGGAGACCGGGACCGCCTCGTGGCAGCCCCATTCCCCGGTGACCTGCTCGATCATCGGCAGCACCTTGCCGCGGTTGATCAGGTCGAGCTTGTTGAGCACGGCGATGACCTTCTTGCGCCCGGAGCGCGGGTCGAGTTCCTCGGCGACCCGGCGGTCGCCGGGACCGAGGCCGGCCGCGGCGTCGACGACGAACAGGACGACGTCCGCCTCGTCGGCGACCTGGCGCGCCCGCTCGACCAGCAGCTCGCCGAGCCGGTGCTGCGGGCGGTGGTAGCCGGGACTGTCGAGGAACGCGATCTGGGCATCGTCGCGGCTGAGCACGGCGAGGATCCGGTGGCGCGTCGTCTGGGCGACCGGCGAGACGATCGCGATCTTCGTGCCCAGCAGGCGGTTGAGCAGCGTGCTCTTGCCGACGTTGGTCCGCCCGACGAGGGCGACGAAGCCGAAGCGATGATCGGCGCGCGGCGCGGCGGCGTCGTTCATCGCTCAGTCCTCGCCTTCGCGGGCGGTCGGCACGCCGCCGGTGCGGACGACGCGGACGCGGGCGACGCGGCGGCCGCGCATCTCGCTGACCTCGAGCTCGACGTCGGGCTCGAGTCGCACCCGGTCGCCTGCGCGGGGCAGCCGGCCGAGACGCGAGAACAGCAGCCCGCCGACGGTCTCGATCCCCTCGTCCTCGATGTCGATCCCGAGCAGGTCCTCGAGGTCCTCGACGGTCATCAGCCCGTCGACCGACCACGCACCGTCCTCGCCCGACTCGACCTCCCGTTCGGGAATCTCGTGCTCGTCGTGGATCTCGCCGACGATCTCCTCGACCAGGTCCTCGATCGTGACGACGCCGGCGGTCCCGCCGTACTCGTCGACGACCACGGCGAGCTGCTGCTGCTCGCGCTGGAGTTCGCGCAGCAGGTCGAGCGCACGCTTGGTCTCCGGGACGAGCAGCACCGGGCGCATCAGCTCGCGGACCGGGCGCGACCGCGGTCCGTCGAGCAGGCACGGCAGGATGTCGCGCACCGACACGACGCCGACCATGTGATCGAGGTCGTTCTCGTAGACAGGCAGCCGGCTGTGCATCGAGGCGATCATCGCACGCGCCGCCTGCTCGCACGTCGCGGCGGCGTCCACCGCGGCCAGATCGGTGCGCGGCGTCATCGCCTCGCGCGCGATCAGCGTGCCGAGGTCGGCGATCTCGCGCACGAGTTCGCCCTGCTCGCGCTCGAACAGGCCGCTCTCCTCGCCCTCCTGGATCAGTTCCTCGAGCTGCTCCTCGCGCCGCTCCTCGTCGAGCATGGCGCCCTCGGCCCCGTTCGTCTCGGCGGTTGCGTGCAGGCGGGCCAGCGGCGCGACGAGCCGGCCGAGCGTGGCGTCGACCGCGCGGAGCCCGGGCACGGCGCGGTCGAGGATCGTCTCGGCGGCGCGTCCGGGCAGGCTGTCCTGCAGGATCCGCCCGGCGAGCACGGCGACGACGCCGGCGAGCGCGGCCGCCGCCAGCGGCCGCTCCGTCAGCGGGACCGCGCACAGCACGACGGCGACGAGCGCGAGCTGGCGCAGGACCTGCGCGGCGATCCAGACCCGCGTTCCGGGGTCGAACGGCACGCGCAGGCCCCGCTCGGACCCGATGCGCGCCGCGGCGAGGCGGCCGGCGACGAGCCGCGCGCTGATCGCCAGGCACAGCAGCCAGTAGACGAGCAGCGCGGCGGCGAGCGCCACGGCCCATGCCGCCGTCGCGACGGTGTCCGCGCCGGGCGCCGTCATCGCGGGTCTCCCGCCGGCTCGAGCAGCCGGCGCCGGAGCCGGCGCTCGAGCGTGTCCATCTCGCCGTCGTCGGTCTCGTGGTCCCAGCCGAGCAGGTGCAGCAGCCCGTGCAGCGCGAGCAGCGCCGCCTCGCGCTCCGGCGGATGCCGCCGCCGCCGGGCCTGCTCGAGCGCGACCGGCCAGCACAGCGCGATGTCGCCGACGTGGCGCCGGCCGTCGGGAGCGGTCACCCCGAGCGGAAACGACAGGACGTCGGTCGGTGCGTCCCGGCCGCGCCAGCGCGCGTTGAGCGCCTGCATCTGCTCGCGCCCGACGAATCGCACGACCACGTCGCCGGGCCCGACGCCGAGTTCCCGCCCCGCGGCGCGCAGCACGTCGCGGACCGCACGGCGCGCGGTCTCCGGCACCGGTTCGCCGGAGTCGTCGAGGATGACTCTCACGGCGACGCCCCCTCCGGCCGGTCCGGACCGTCGGCCGGATCCGGCGCGCGCGCCGCCTCCTCGCGCGCCGCCGCCTGCTCGTGCGTCTCGTAGGCGCGCACGATGCGCTGGACCAGCTCGTGGCGGACGACGTCGTGCTTGTCGAACTCGATCACGGCGATGCCCGGTACGCCGGCGATGATCCGGCGCGCGTGGATCACCCCGGACTGCCGGCCCGGCGGCAGGTCGATCTGCGTGACGTCGCCGGTGACGATCGCCTTCGACCCCTCGCCGATCCGCGTCAGGAACATCTTCATCTGCTCCGGCGTCGTGTTCTGCGCCTCGTCGAGGATGATGAAGCTCTCGTTGAGCGTCCGGCCGCGCATGAACGCCAGCGGCGCGATCTCGACGATCCCCTGCTCGATCATGCGGCCGACCTTCTCGGGGCCGAGGATGTCGTACAGCGCGTCGTACAGCGGACGCAGGTACGGGTTGATCTTCTGCGCCAGGTCGCCGGGCAGGAAGCCGAGCCGCTCGCCGGCCTCGACCGCGGGACGGCACAGGACGATCCGGCGCACGCGCTCCTCGGCCAGCGCCTCGGCGGCGAGCGCCACGGCGAGGTAGGTCTTCCCGGTGCCCGCGGGTCCGATCGCGAACACCAGGTCGTGGCGCCGGGCGAGCTCGAGGTACTGCCGCTGGTGTGCGGTGCGCGGGACGACCCGCCGCCGGCCCGGCCCGGCGATGCGGCCCTCGACGAAGTGCCGGTCGAGCGGCACGCCGGGCGCCTCGCGGGCCAGCCGGCAGGCGAGCGCGACGTCGCGCGCGCGCAGCCGGTAGCCCCGGTCGCACAGCCCGGCGAGCTGCTCGAGCAGCGTCGCCGCGGCGGCGGCCGGCGCCGGCTCGCCCTCGACGACGAACGCCCCCTCGCGCGCCGCGAGCCGGACGCCGAACGTGCGCTCGATCTGGCGCAGGTTCGCGTCGCGCTCGCCGACGATCGCCCGGAACGCCTCCTCGGAGACCGAGACGCGGGGCGCGGGTCGGCCGGACACGGGGTCAGTCACGTGCGGTATCGGGGACGGCTTCACGCATCGCGGAGCCCATCTGGCGGGGTGTTCCTCCCGGCCGGCGCGCGGGGCGCCAGCCTCGGAGTGAACGTATCACCGGCGCCGAGCCGTCCGCAAGCCGCCCACCGTGGTTCGAGGAATGTGGTGAGGGCGGTGTCCGCATGCGGACGGGTGTCCGGGCAGGTCGTCCGCATGCGGACAGGTCCGTGCAGGCGACGA
>RFIB01000255.1 GCA_003695625.1 Acidobacteriota bacterium
GAGTTCCCGACGGTGATCTCGTCGCCCGACCTGACCAGCGCGTCGGCGTACGATCTCAACCTCGCCGTCAAGCACGCCCTGCCGAGCAACAACGGCGTGTTCGAGATCCGCTACACGCACCGCCGCTTCGGCGACCTGGTCGACGACTTCATCGGCGGCGCCTACCAGAACATCGTCACCGTGACGCCGATCGCCACCGACTTCGACCAGACCGTGTGGGACAACGCGACCGAGGCCAAGCGCGTCTATGACGCGATCACGTTCACGTGGGACTACCGGCCGAGCGCCCGCTGGAATGTCGGCGGCAACTACACCTGGTCCCAGCTCGTGGGCAACTACGAAGGCGAGGGCAGGAACACGCCGGCGAGCGGAACGCAGATCGGCGACTACCCGACGGTCGTTCCGGCCAACGGTGCGTACCCGATCGGCAAGCTCAACGGCGACGTCACGCACCGCATCCGCGCGTGGGGCAACTACCGGTTCGACTTCAAGCGCTGGGGCACCCTGTCGGTCGGCGCCCTGTTCCGGTTCAGCTCCGGAACCCCGTGGGCCCGCACCGCGAGCGTCGACGTCTGGCTGGACGATCCGGCCGCGGTCAAGGAGCAGGACTACGAGATGACGTGGTTCTTCGAGCCGCGCGGGGCCAACCGGTTCCCGTCGGTCTGGGCGCTGGATCTGAGCCTCCGGCACCAGTTCCGGATCGTCAAGGACCTCAACGCGTGGATCAAGCTCGACGCCACGAACGTGCTCAATCGCGACCACGAGGTCTCGTTCAACACGTCGGGCAGCGCGATCCTCGGCTCGGCCGGCGAGCCGGTCGCGTTCCAGCCCGGCCCGAACTTCGGCAAGGTCACCGGTCCCGGCAACTACCAGACGCCGCGGACGTTCCTGCTGACCATCGGCGCGGCCTGGTAGCGGGCCGTCCGTTCGCCGAGCGAACACCCGGCGGCCGTCCCCGTTCGACGGGGGCGGCCGCCGTCGCGTTGCGGGGCGCGTGAACCCCCGCATAATCGACACGGACGGCGGACCGGATTTTGTCCGTGCCGCATCCGCCGGAAGGACCGACGCCATGGGCCGGATGACGAGACAGGCAGCCTGCCTCGCCGCACTGACGGTTCCGCTGGTCTGGGCTCAACCCGCCGGCCAGCAGGGGGACGAGCCTCCCGCTCCCGCCAGGCCGCGAGTCGAGCAGCAGGTCGACGTCCACCTGCTCGAGCTGCCGATCGTCGCGCTCGACCGGCGGGAGAATCCGGTCACGGACCTGCGGGCCGACGAGATCGTCGTCAGGCTGCGCGGCAAGCGCCAGCGCGTCGCGTTTCTGCAGCCGGCGCTGTCGCCTGAACGGAGTCTGCCCGCGGAGCTCTCGGGCGTGAAACTGCATGTCGAGGCGCCCGGGGGAGCCCCCTCGGTGCGGCCGCCGGTCCAGGGCGATCCGCGCTACCTGCTGCTGTTCGTCGATGTCGAGCACGACGGCCGGCTCAACCGCCATCGCGCCCTCGAGGGTGCGGTGCGGTTCGTGCGTGAGCAGCGCCGTCCCGACGACTATGCCGCCGTGATCTCGTTCGACGGTGAGGTGCACCTCGAGACGTCGTTCACCAACGATCCGGCGGCGATCAGCGAGGCGCTCGCGTCCGCGTACGAGCGGTCGCCGTCGCCGTCGATGACGATGCGCCGGCGGATCGAGGACCTGCTGCGCACGCTCGAGGAGTGCATCCTCGACAGCGATCCGCGCGGCGCGGGCCAGATCGCCAACGAACGGTGCGTACGCGACCTCGCCGTGGGCTACGTGGAGGAACTCAAGCCGCAGGTGCGCGCCTGGATGGACGCGCTGTCGGCGGTGATCCAGTTCGCCGCCGGGCTCGACGGGCAGGCGGTCGTGCTGTCGATCAGTCACGGGGTCGCCACGCGCCCCGAGATGGAGTTCATCGAGGCGGTCCGTGCGGTGTTCAACAACACGGACCAGGTCGCGAGGATGCAGATCTCGCTCGACCTCTCGCAGGATCTGCAGAAGGAACTCGATGAGCTGAAGCTCCGGGCCCTGCGTGCGGGAGTCACGCTCTACTTCATCGACCGGACGGTTCGTCCGCCGGGGCTGAGCGGCGCCCGCCGGCGCAGCTACTACTACGCCGGCTTCAGCCCGATCGAGGTCGCGCACGAACAGCCCCAGCGCACCAGCCTCGAGCTGGCGCGCGCGACGGGCGGCGACCTGATGATCACGACCGATGTCGGCGAGGGGCTGCGACGGGCGCTGGAGGTCGAGGCGGGGCGGTACCTGCTCGGCGTGTATCTCGACCGGCCGCTCAAGCCGAAGGAACTCGACCGGCTGGACGTCGAGACGACGCGCAAGCGCACGCGCATCCGGCGCGGGCTGGCCGCATACCGTCCGCCGCGCAAGTTCAACCAGATCGCCGGGCGGTTCCGCTTCGGCCAGACGAAGGTGCTCGAACCGCCGCGCAAGGGGCGCTTCGTGCCGTTCGTGATCGAGATACCACCACGCGAGCTGGGCTACGAGCAGGCGAGCAACGCCGTGACGGCCAACCTGACGCTGCACCTCGTGGTCAAGACGGCGGAAGGGCGCGCGGTGACGGCGAGCTATCACTACCTGTCCCACAGCTATCCGCTCGAGGTATGGCGGAACCGCGAGGAGGAACCGCTGCTGGTCCGGGGCTGGCTCGAGGCTCCGGACGGCGACTACCGGCTCGTCGCGCGGGTGCGCAACGCGCGCAACGGCCGCGGCGGGGAATTCTCGACGGCGATCCGGGTCGTCAGCGAGCGCAAGGCGCCCTGATCCCGTCCGGAGCGACCCCGGGCGACCGCAGGAGGACGACAGATGACAGGAGCAAACCGGGTTTCTCCCCTGTCTCGCGCGGCGGTCACGGTCGCCCTGGCGCTCGGGCTCGCCGCCGGCGGATGCGCGAGCCTGCCGACACGCGATGCCGACGCGCGCTGGGCCCATCCGAAGCTCAGCCTGAACTCGTACATCGAGCACGGCGACCTGGTCACGCTGGTCGTCGGCACGCGGCCGGCCTACGTGCGCCGCGACAAGGCGTACATGGGCGTCGAGTTCGCGGTGGCCAACAACGGCCTCGATCAGCTCACGGTCTCGCGCGAGGGATTCTCGCTGCTCGACGACCAGGGACGGCAGTTTCCCGCAGTCGGCCCGGAGGAGCTGCGCGAGGCCGGCTACTCGGTCGACCTCGACCGCCGGCTGGGCGAGGTCCTGCCGGTGCTGCTCGACCGGTTCCAGAGCTACTCGTTCGTGCCGAGCAACCTGACGCCGGGCTTCGTCGACCCGGTCGAGCGCTCCCCCGTCGAGCTCCAGCGCTTCTCGTGGACGTACGGCTTCCTCTATTTCCCGTACCCCACGGAGCAGACCGGCGTCCAGCGCTACGAGCTGCAGTTCGACGCGCCGGAACTCGAGGATCCGATCGTGGTGCGGTTCCTGCTGCAGCGACGCAGCCCGTCCTGAACGGGAGCTTGCTTCGGAGTGGCCGGCGTCCCGGTCCGCCGGCTAGAATGACGCGGGACGGCAACTCCACCCGAAGACCGAAGCGAACTCCGCGTGCCGCCTGCGGTCGGCGAGTCGGGGAGGGATTCCGATGATCATCGCGCAGCGCGTCCGGTCGACTGCCGGCCGGCAAGGGCGTTTCCTGGTGTATCTGCTCGCGGGCTCGATGGCGCTGGCCGGCGCTGTCGGCGCCGGGCTCGCACAGCTCAATCCGGTTCGTCTGCAGGGCGAACTCGTGTTCGAGGACATCGAACCGGCCGACGACCTCGTTGTCGTGTTCGAGCCGGCGAGCGCCGACTCGACCGAGCAGCGCCGCGAACTGAAGGCCAACCGCAAGGGCCGGTTCGGACACAGCTTCTTTCCTGCCGGACGCTACAAGGTCACCATCAAGGACGATCGGTATTTCATCAAGTCGATGAATCTCGACGTGCGCGACAGGTCCGGCGCCCTGCTTTACGAGCACGTCAGCGACGCCGATCCCGAGAAGGGGTTGCCGCCGGTGAGGCTGATGGCCGGTGCCGTCGCGAAGCTCAAGCTCGTCGTGACGGGGGCCTCGTATCGCAACAAGCTGCGTCAGGCAGCCGCGTTCCACGAGTTCAAGGGACCGCTCGAGAAGGTCCGGCATGCGTTCGAGGCGGGCGAGATGAGGCGCGTCATCGAGCTGACCGACGAGGTGCTCGCCAAGGAACCCGACCTGGGGCAGGTGCTCTACGTCCGCGGTGTCGCGCTGACGAAACTCGGTCGTCCTCGCGAGGCGGTCGAGGCGCTCGAGCGCTCCGCCGAGCTGACCCCGGATCAGCCGGGTGTCTACGGCGCTCTCGGCACGGCGCAGCTCAAGCTGGCCCAGGAGGAGCGCGAGCGCGGGGCGGACGAGGCGCAGTTGCGCGCGACGTACGAGAAGGCGATCGAGGCGTTCCGGAAGGAACTCGAGCGTCTGCCCGACGACGAGGCGCTCAAGGTCAACCTGGGCATCGCGCTGCGCGACGCCGGCCGGGCGGACGAGGCCGTCGAGCAGTTCATGAGCATCATCGAGGAGCATCCGGACTTCCAGGATGCGTACTTCCAGGTCTACGCCCTGCTCGAGAAGCTCGGCCGGCACGACGAGGCGCTGCGGGTGCTCGAGAAGGCGCCCGGAGCCGACAGCGAGGTCGCCAAGGCGCTCTACAACCAGGCCGTCCAGCTCTACGACGAGAAACGGTACGACGACGCGCTGGCACTGCTCGAGCGCGTCGCCGCGAAGGACCCGTCGCTCGCCCTGCAGCACCACCTGCGCGGGTTCGTGCTGATGGCCCTGGGCCGGATCGACGAGGCGGTCGCCGAACTCGAGCGGTTCGTCGAGCTCGCACCCGACCATCCGGAGGCCGAGACCGACCGCGCGCTGATCGCGGCGCTCAAGGATCAGCAGCAGAAGTAGGCGCGAGAAGGCCGAGCGGTGCCTGCGGGCGGCGCAGCCGGCGCCCCTGCGCCGCCTCCTGCTTGACGATCTTTCGCGTGCTGCGGACAATCCGCGCCACGCGCGGTGCCGCCTCGGCCCGCGCTCGCAGTGGAGGCTTCGACGATGGCGATGCGGCGCGCCGGCAAGGCGGCGAAGGGCGGCAAGGCGAGCAGGGAGGACCTGAACCTCAAGCGGATCGTCGACCGGCAGTTCGACAACGCCGCGCGGTTCGTCAGGCTCCCCGGCGGGCTGCTCGAGCAGATCAAGGCCTGCAACAACGTCTACTTCGTCCAGTTCCCGGTCAAGTTCGGCCGCGAGTACCGGATGTTCTTCGGCTGGCGGGCGGAGCACAGCCATCACGCCAAGCCGCTCAAGGGCGGCATCCGCTACAGCACGATGGTCGACCAGGACGAGATCATGGCGCTCGCCGCCCTGATGACCTACAAGTGCGCCGTCGTCGATGTGCCGTTCGGCGGGTCCAAGGGAGGCGTGTGCCTGCGTCCGCGCGACCACACGCCGGAGCAGCTCGAGAAGATCACGCGACGCTTTACCGCGGAGCTGGCTCGCAAGGGGTACATCGGGCCCGGCATCAACGTCCCGGCGCCTGACTACGGCACCGGTGAGCGCGAGATGGCGTGGATCGCCGATACCTACGACGCGCTGAATCCGGGTCAGCTCGACAACATGGCGTGCGTCACGGGCAAGCCGGTCAGCCAGGGTGGCGTCGAGGGGCGGCGCGCGGCGACCGGGCGCGGCGTCGTGTTCGGTCTGCGCGAGTTCTTCCGCCATCCCAAGGACGTCGCGCGGGCCCGACTCGACGGCGGGCTGGAAGGCAAGCGCGTCTCGGTCCAGGGACTCGGCAACGTCGGCTACCATGCGGCGCGGATCCTGGCGGGGGAGGACGGGGCGAAGATCGTCGCCGTCGGCGAATGGGACGGGACGGTGTTCGATCCTGACGGGATCGACGTCGAACGGCTCGCGCGCTGGCGCCGCCGCCACGGCGGCGTCAAGGGCTATCCCCACGGCAAGGTGCTCGCGAGAGGCGCCGACTGCCTCGAGGTCGACTGCGACATCCTCGTGCCGGCAGCACTGGAGAACCAGATCAACCTCGGCAACGCCCGGAAGATCAAGGCCCGGGTGGTCGCCGAGGGCGCCAACGGCCCGACGACGCCCGATGCGGAGAAGATCCTCCTCGACAAGGGTGTGGTGATCATTCCCGACATCTACCTCAATGCCGGCGGCGTGACGGTCTCCTACTTCGAATGGACCAAGAACCTGTCGCACATGCGCTACGGGCGGCTCGAGAAGCGACTCGACGAGCGCAAGCGGGAGAATCTGGTCAGCGCCGTCGAGTCGATCACCGGGCGCAGGTTCAGCGGCGAGATCCGCCGGGCGCTGACGCGCGGCATCGGCGAGGAGGACATCGTCAACTCGGGCCTCGAGGAGACGATGAGCGAGGCCTACCATCACCTGTCCGAGACGATGCACCGCACCCGGGGCGTCACCGACCTGCGGACCGCCGCGTTCGTGCTCGCGATCCGCCGGATCGGAGACGCCTACCTGCAGCTCGGCATCTTCCCGTAGCGGAAGCCGCCGGCGCGGCGCTCAGGCCGGCAGGCCGTCCGTGGCGACCGGATCAGGACGCCCCGCGGCCCGTCGCAGCAGGCGCTTGACGTCCTCGATCACGAGGTATCCGGCGGGCACGAGCCCGAGCGAGATGAACGTCGAGAACATGACGCCGAAGCCGAGCGAGACCGCCAGCGGGATCAGGAACTGGGCCTGCACCGAGCGCTCGAGAATCAGCGGCATCAGCCCGGCGAACGTCGTGATCGAGGTCAGCAGGATCGGCCGGAATCGCGCGACCCCGGCGTCGCGGACCGCCCGGTCGAGCGACACGCCGTCCCGGCGCAGCACGTTGATGTAGTCGACGAGCACGAGCGAGTCGTTGACCACGACGCCGGTCAGGGCGACGAGTCCGAACATCGACAGGATGGTCAGGTCGAGTCCCATCAGGACATGGCCCCACACCGCACCGACCAGGCCGAACGGAATCGCCGTCATCACGAGCAGCGGCTGCACGTACGACCGGAACGGCACCGCCATCAGGGCGTAGATCGCCACCAGCGCGATGGCGAACCCGCGCAGCAGCCCGCGCAGCGTATCCTGCTGCTCGCGGCCCTGGCCCTCGAACGACCAGGTCAGACCCGGAAAGCGGGCCTTGAGCTCCGGCAGGAACTCGCGCTGCAGGTCGGAGAGGATCTCGTTGGCGTTGCCGCGGGTCTCGTCGACCTCCGCGGTCACGTTGACGGCCCTCCGCCGGTCGACGCGGGTGATCGAGGCGTAGCCCTCGCCGATGCGCGCGCGGGCAACCGAGCCGAACGGGATCTCGCCGCCGGCGGCGGTCCGGATCCGCATCCCGGCGAGATCGGCCAGCGAGCGCCGCTCGCTCTCCGGATAGCGCACCATCACACGCACGTCGTCGCGGCCGCGCTGGATCCGCTGGGCCTCCTCGCCGAAGAACGCCTGCCGTACCTGGCGCCCGAGGTCACCGAGCCGGACGCCGGCCGCCTCCGCCTCGGGCAGCACGGTGAGCTTGATCTCGCGCTTGCCGGCCTGGTACGAGTCGGCGACGTCGTACACGCCTTCGTACGTCTCGAGCTTGGCGCGCAGTGCGGCGGCCGCGGCGACCAGGTCTTCCATCCGGAAGCCCGTCAGCTGGACGTTGATCGGCTCTCCGGGGGAGAACAGCGACGACGTGAACGCGACTTCGCGCGCTTCCGGAATCGGCCCGACCAGCTCACGCCAGCGCGAGACGATCTCGCGGCTCGTCACCGTGCGCTGCTCGGAGGGCAGCAGCTCGATCGAGACCTCGCCCAGGTGTGCGCCGGAAAACCCTCCCCGCTGCGAACCGGGCCCCCCCTGTCGGCCGCGCAGCGGCTGGGCGCCGACCGAGGCCCGCACGGTGCGGAACGCGTCCTGGCCGGTCTCCTCGCGGATCTGCTCGCGCAGGCGCTCGGCCGCGCGCTCGAGGCGCGCGACCGCCTCGGCGGTGCGCGTCTCGGGCGTGCCGAGCGGCATCGTCACCCGCCCGCCGACGAAGTCGGCCTCGACGGTCGGGAAGAAGATGAACTTGATGAACCCGCCGCCGACGAGTCCCGCCGTCAGCAGCAGGGTGGAGACGCCGATCGCGATCGTCAGGTAGCGCCAGCGCAGCCCCCAGTCGAGCAGCGGACGGTAGATGCGGTGGATCACGAACTCGACGCCGCCGGCGAAGCGCGCCTGGAACGCCGTCCACGCGCGGTTGACGGCACGCAGCGGCGCCAGCAGTCCGCCGCGACGTGCCAGGGCCTGCTCGCGCTCGCGTCGGCGCGGGTGCCGCAGGTGGGCGGGGAGCACGAGCAGCGACTCGATCAGCGAGAAGACGAGCGTCGGAATCACGATCAGCGGGATCACCCGCATGATCTTCCCCGTGTTGCCCTCGACGTTGAGGATCGGCACGAACGCGGCGATCGTCGTCAGCACGGCGAAGATTACCGGCACGGCGACGCGACGCGCGCCCTCGACCGCGCCCTCGACGCCCTTTCCGGTCCGTTCCTGCCAGGTGAAGATGTTCTCGCCGACGACGATCGCGTCGTCGACGACGATGCCGAGCACGACGATGAAGGCGAACAGCGAGATCATGTTGATCGTCACGTCGAGGGTCGGCATCAGCCACAGTGCGCCGAGAAACGAGATCGGGATGCCGAGCGAGACCCAGAACGCCAAGCGCAGCCGCAGGAACAGCGCCAGCGAGATGAACACCAGCACGAAGCCCATCGCGCCGTTGCGCAGCAGCAGGTCGATCCGGCCCCGCATCGCCGTCGACTGGTCCTCGAACGCCTGCAGCTCGATCCCCGCCGGCAGCCAGCGGTGGGCGTCGGCCACGTAGGCCTTGACCGTCTCGGCGACGTCCAGGATGCTCTGGTCACCGACGCGGTATACCTCGATCACCTGCGCCGGCTGGCCGTTGAACGTCGTCCACTGGTCGGTGTCCTCGAAACCGTCCCGGATCGTCGCCACCTCTCCGAGCAGGATGCGCGTTCCGTCGGGCAGGGTGCGCAGCGGGATCCGCGCATATTCGGCGCCGGTGTAGGCCTGGCCGAGGGTGCGGATCTGGATCTCCTCCGCGCGGGTCTCGATCGTCCCCGCCGGCACGTCGAGCGACGAGCGACGCACCGCCTGGGCCACCTCGTCGAACGTCAGGCCGTAGCGCCGGAGGGTCTCCTCGGAAACCTCGATCGCGATCTCGTACGGTCGCGCGTTCGAGAGCGTCGCGTAGGTGATTCCCGGCTGCTCCATCAGCTCGTCGCGGACGCGCTCGGCAATGCGCCGCAGCGACATCTCGTCGGCCCGGCCGAATACCGCCACGTTGATCACCTGGCGGCGATTGGTCATCTCCTCGACGGTGGGCTTCTCGGCCTCCTCGGGGAACGTGTCGATCCCGTCGACACGCACCTTGATCTCGTCGAGCAGCTTGCGCGTGTCGTAGCCCGAACGGACCTCGATGACGACCGTACCGAGGTTCTCCGCCGCCGACGAGGTCATCCGCTTGATGCCCTCGAGGTCCTGGATCGCCTCCTCGATCCGGATCACGACGCCGCGCTCGACCTCCTCGGGCGAGGCCCCGCGGTAGACCACCGTGACGCGGATCACGTCGAGCGAGAAGTCGGGGAAGAACTCCTTGACGATCGTCGGCAGCGTGATCAGGCCGCCGGCGACGATCATGACGAGGATCAGGTTGGCGGCGACCGGGTTCCCGACGAACCAGCGGATCACGCGGGTCATCGGCCCTCCTCCGCCGACGCCGGTTCGTGCACGACACGGACCAGCATCCCCTCGGTCACGGTCTCCAGCGGCGACACGAGTACGCGTTCGCCGTCCTCGAGACCCGCGGAGACGATCACGTCGTCGCGGTTCTCCTTGACGACATGCACGTCGCGGAACCGCACGCGGTTCTCCGCGTCGACGACCAGCACGGTGTCGTCGTCAAAGAACGCCTCGCGCGGGACGACGAACGCGCGCTCGAGCGCGTGGCCCTCGATCGCCGCCTCGACGAAGGTGCCGACCGCCAGCGGCGGGCGGTCGTCGGAACCGCGCCGGCCGTACGGGTCGCGGACCTCCGCGACCACGGTGATCACGCGGCTCTGCGGATCGATCTCGCCGATCGTCCGGGTGATGCGCCCGTCCCACCGGTGGGTGCGCCCGGCGAGCGTGGCGGTCAGCCGCACGCGCGGGCCGGCGGTCCGTACCGCCCCGCCGCGGTAGGCGAGCGGGGCGTCGAACCACGCCAGCTCACGCCCGGCGACCGGCAGGTGGACCTCCGCCCGGTCGATGGCGTAGACCCGCGCCAGCGCCACGCCCCGCGCGACGAACTGGCCGAGGTCGACCAGCTTCTGCCGCACGCGCCCCGCATACGGGGCGACGACGCGCGTCCGCGCCAGGTCGCGCTCGGCGCGCTCGACCGCCGCCCGCGCCGCGTCGAGCGCCGCCCGCGCCTGCGCGACCTGCAGCTCGCGCAGGGCAAGCGGCGAGCCGCCCTGTTCGCCGAGTTCCCGCCACTCGCGCCGCGCCACGTCGGCAGCGGCCTCCTCCTGGGCCAGGCGCAACTCGGCCTCGGCGACGCGCACGCGCGCCGCGGCGAGCGCCTCGCGGTAGTCCGCGGGGTCGATCTCGAGCAGCACCTCGCCCTGCTCGAAGAACGCGCCGTCGGCGAAGCGCGGCGAGACGGACACGATCCGGCCCGCGACCTCCGCGGTCAGCGTCGACTCGGTGCGCGGGATCACCGTGCCCTGCGTGTGGACCTCGAGCCGGACCGGGCCGGCGTGCAGTTCGACCGTGCGCACCAGCGGCGGCAGGACCTCGGGCGCGCGGCGCGGCGGCGCGGCACGCATGCCGATCAGCACTCCGGCTGCGGCGGCACCGGCGAGCAGGACGGCGAGCGGGGCGAGGATCATCAGCGCGGTCTGTCGCTTCATCGGCTCATGGCCTCCGCCTCCGGCGACACGCCGGCGGTCTGTTGCGGGTCGGAAGACACGGCGAAGTCCCCGCCGAGGGCGAGGTGCAGGTCGACCCGGTTCGTCAGGGCCTCCCGGCGCACCGCAAGCAGTTCGCTGCGCGCGGCGAGCGCCCGTCGCTGGGCGTCGAGCACGGTCGGATAGTCGACAAGCCCCTGCTCGTACTGGCGCTGGGCCAGGGCAAGGGCCGCGTCGGCCTCACGCGCGGCCTGATCGAGTGCCTCGGCGCGGCGCCGCAGATGCCGCTCCGAGGCGAGCGCGTTCTCGACCTCGCGGAATGCGGCGAGCGTGGCCGATGCGAACCGGTGCAGCGCCTCGCGCGACAGCGCGTCGGCGCGCTCGACCTGCGCGGCGAGTCGTCCGCCCGCGAACAGCGGTGCGAACAGCGCCGCGCCCAGGTTCCAGACGCTGAAGTCACCGCGCAGCACGTCCTGCAGGTCGTTGCTCGCCGCGCCGCCGGACGCGGTCAGCGTGAACGAGGGGTAGCGTGCGGCGCGGGCGGCCGCCACGCGCAGCCCCGCCGCGGCCAGCCGGTGCTCGGCCGCGCGCAGGTCCGGACGGCGCGCGACGAGTTCGGCAGGCAGCCCTGCCGGTACCGGCTGAGGCAGCGGCGGCAGGTCCGCGGGCAGCAGCTCGGCGCCTGCCGCGGGGTAGTCACCCTCGAGCAGTCGCAACTGCCGCTCGGCGCGTTCCAGCGCGTCGCGGCGCAGCGCGACCAGCGACTCGGCCGACGCCACGTTCGATCGAGCGAGCCGCAGATCGAGCGGTCCGACGAGGCCACGCCGGTAGCGGCGCTCGACGCTCTCGAGGCTGCGACGCCACGCGTCGAGCGTGCTCTCGGCGAGGTCGCGCTGCAGCCGCGCCTCGACCACCGCGAACCACGCCTTGGCGGTCTGGCCGGCGAGCGACAGCGCGAGCGCGCGGCGGTCCTCGCCGCCCGCGGCATACTCGGCGAGTGCCGCGCGGCGCGCGGCGCGCAGCCGACCCCAGAAATCGGCCTCCCAGCTCACGTCGAGCGACACGCCGAAGCTGTTGGTGATCGTGGTCAGCGGCGTGTTCTCCCGCCCGGGGATCGGGAATCCGACGAACGTCTGGCCGCGCCGCGAGGCGTTGGCTCCCGCCGAGACCGACGGCAGCAGGTCCGCTCCGGCGATCCGCGCCTCGGCGGCCGCGGCCTCGACGCGCGCCGCCGCCGCGAGCAGATCGTGATTGCGCTCGAGGGCGCGGCCGACCGCGGCGACGAGCCCCGGCTCGCCGAACGAGGCGATCCAGTCCGAGGCCGGCTCCGCCGCAGATGCCGGAGTGCCCCAGGCGTCAGGCACGGCGACGCCGGCGTCGGCCAGCTCGCGGTGCGGTGCCGACGCGCAGCCGGTCAGGACGACGAGGACGACGGCGCCTGCCGCGGCGGTGCGTGCCCGTGCGCGGCAGCTCATGGCGCGGTCCCCTTTTCGCCGGCGCGCATGCCGGCCGCAAGGAACGGCACCAGCCGGCGGGCCAGCGCGTCGGGCTCGAGCCCGTCGCCGTCCGGCCCGAGCACCTGCCGCACCGTCGGGTCGCCTGCCGTCAGCACGACGTGGACCATCGCGCCGATCATGAAGTGCATCCGCCACGCGATCGTCTCGGGATCGAGTTCGGGCAGGCAGCGGCCGAGCGCGGCGTGAAAACGGCGGAAGACGTCCTCGAACTGCCGCACGAACAGCTGGCGCGAGATGTGCTCGCGCTCCGCGTGGACGCGGCCGACCAGCCGCATGCGCCGTGCGCCGAGTTCCCCGGAGCCGATCGATGCTTCCAGCGGGGGCCGCACGAACGCCTCGATCACGCGCTCGAGTTCCGGTGCGCCCTCTCCCGCCTCGCGCTCGACGCCGTCGAGGCGCTCGAGCCGCGCCTCGTTGATCGGCCGGATCAGCCGGTCGAAGACGGCGTCGATCAGGGCGTCCTTCGAGCCGAAGTGGTAGTGGATCGCCGCCAGGTTCACCCCGGCCTCGCGGGTGATCTGCCGCAGCGACGTGCCGTCGAAGCCCTGCTCGGCGAACAGCCGCTCGGCGGTGTCGAGCAGGCGCTCGCGCGTGGAGGCCGGGTCGCGGGCCGGCGCGGACGGTGGGGTCATCGGTCCTCCGGGGCGGGCTGCTCCGCGTTCAAGGAGTCAAACGACCGTTTGAATCATACGTACGAATGATCCCCATGCAACCCCCCATGCACCGCTAGCGGCCGAGGCGGGGCGGGGCGCGAAATCTATACTTGATCGTCAAGTATAGATTCGCTACGATACTCGGCGGAGATGCTCCCCCGCCCGGGCAGCTCGCCCGAGCCGAACCTGTGGATCCCCGGACGTGAAGATCAGCACCCTCGAGGACCAGTGCCTGCGCTGTCTGGCGCGGATCGCCGCCGGCGACGGCCGGGTGACGATCGGCCGGATCGCCGAGAGCGAAGGCCTGTCCGTCGAGAACACGGCCAAGATCCTCGGCCGGCTCCGCGAGGCCGGCCTGATCGAGAGCCATCGCGGCAAGGACGGCGGCTACACGCTGGTCCGCCCTGCGGAGGAGATCTCGGTCAGCGACGTGCTGACCGCGATCGGCGGCGAACTGTTCGAGTCCGAGCGCTGCACAGGATCCGCCGCGGTCGATCCGTGCATCCACGAGTCGTGCTGCGGCATCCGGCCGATCTGGGCCACCCTCGGTGACCTGATGCACGCGCTGCTCGCGTCGATCTCGCTCGCCGACCTGGTCGGCGACCGCGAGCGGCTCGAGCGGCGGCTGGCGGCCGCGCGCCAGGCGATGCTCGCCGCCGGGGACGCCGCCGACGCCGGGCTGCGGCTTCCCGCGGCACCTCCGCGGGCAGGGCGCTGAGCCGGCGCGACGACGAACGACGCGCCGGACGGGCCGCGGGCCCTTCCGGCAGGAGCACGAACCGATGAGCGACAGCGACACGCGCCATGTCGAGCAGCTGGCGAGCCAGGAATACAAGTACGGCTTCGTCAGCGACATCGACCAGGAGCTGTTCAGCCCCGGTCTCGACGAGAATACGGTCCGCGCGATCTCGGCCAAGAAGGGCGAACCGGAGTGGATGCTCGAGTGGCGGCTGCGCGCCTTCCGCCACTGGCTGACGATGGAAGAGCCCCACTGGCCGAAGGCGGACTACCCGCCGATCGACTACCAGCAGATCGTCTACTTCGCCGCCCCCAAGTCGGCGTCCGAGCGCCCGAAGAGTCTCGACGAGGTCGATCCGGAGCTGCTGGCGATCTACAACAAGCTCGGCATCCCGCTCCAGGAGCAGGAGGTCCTGGCAGGCGTCGCGGTCGACGCGGTGCTCGACAGCGTTTCCGTCGCGACGACCTTCCGCGAGAAGCTCTCCGAGCTGGGGATCATCTTCTGTTCGATGTCCGAGGCGATCCGCGAGCATCCCGAGCTCGTGCGGAAGTACCTCGGGTCGGTCGTGCCGTACACCGACAACTTCTTCGCGACGCTCAATTCGGCCGTGTTCTCCGACGGCTCGTTCGTCTACGTGCCGAAGGGCGTCCGCTGTCCGATGGAGCTTTCGACCTACTTCCGCATCAATGCGGCCAACACCGGACAGTTCGAGCGCACGCTGATCGTCGCCGACGAGGGCGCGTACGTGAGCTACCTCGAGGGCTGCACGGCGCCGATGCGGGACGAGAACCAGCTCCATGCGGCCGTCGTCGAACTCGTCGCCCTCGACGAGGCGACGATCAAGTACTCGACGGTCCAGAACTGGTATCCGGGCGACGAACAGGGGCGCGGCGGGATCTACAACTTCGTCACCAAGCGGGGCAAGGCGCACCGCAAGGCGAAGATCTCGTGGACCCAGGTCGAGACCGGCTCGGCGATCACCTGGAAGTACCCGAGCTGCGTCCTGCTCGGCGACGAGTCGGTCGGGGAGTTCTACTCGGTGGCGCTGACCAGCAAGCGGCAGCAGGCCGACACCGGAACCAAGATGATCCACGTCGGCCGCAACACGCGCAGCACGATCATCTCCAAGGGCATCTCGGCGCTCGAGGGACAGAACACCTACCGCGGACTGGTCAAGGTCGCGCCCGGTGCCGAGAACGCGCGGAACTTCTCCCAGTGCGACTCGATGCTGATCGGCGACCGCTGCGGGGCGCACACGTTCCCGTACATCGATGTCGCCAACCCGACGGCGATCGTCGAGCATGAGGCGACGACCTCGAAGATCGGCGAGGACCAGATCTTCTACTGCCAGCAGCGCGGGATCCCGGTCGAGGACGCCGTGTCGATGATCGTCAGCGGATTCTGCAAGGAAGTGTTCCAGGAGCTGCCGATGGAGTTCGCCGTCGAGGCGCAGAAGCTGCTCGGCATCAGCCTGGAGAACAGCGTCGGCTGACCGGCGCGCGACGTCCGCCGGCCGACCGGCGGCAGGAGCGAGACCGACCATGCTCGAAATCCGCGATCTGCACGCGGCTGTCGAAGGACACGAGATCCTGCGGGGCATCGACCTGTCGGTCGCGGCGGGCGAGGTCCACGCGATCATGGGCCCCAACGGCTCGGGCAAGAGCACGCTGGCCCAGGTGCTCGCCGGACGGGAGACGTTCGAGGTCACCCGGGGCGAGATCCTGTTCGAGGGCGAGAGCCTGCTCGACAGGAGCCCCGAGGAGCGCGCGCAGCTCGGGATCTTCCTCGCGTTCCAGTACCCGGTGGAGATTCCCGGCGTGCAGAACCTCTACTTCCTGCGCACGGCGGTCAACGCGCTGCGCAAGGCGCGTGGCGAGGAGGAACTCGACCCGGCGTCGTTCATGCGGCTGGTCCGCGAGAAGGCGAAGCTGGTCGACCTCGACGAGAAGCTGCTCAAGCGCGCCGTCAACGACGGGTTTTCCGGCGGCGAGAAGAAGCGCAACGAGATCCTGCAGATGGCGGTCCTCGAGCCGAAGCTGTGCATCCTCGACGAGACCGACTCCGGGCTCGATATCGACGCGCTGCGCACGGTCGCCCGCGGCGTCAATGCGCTGCGCAGTCCGGAGCGCGCGATGATCGTCGTCACCCACTACCAGCGCCTGCTCGACTACATCGAGCCGGATCGGGTCCACGTGCTGTCCGACGGGCGCATCGTCCGCTCGGGGGGCAAGGACCTCGCGCTGGAGCTGGAGAAGTCGGGCTACGGGTGGATCGAGGGCCGCGCCGCCGGCGCGGGCTCGTGACGGGAGGCGGCCGATGAACGCCTCGCCCGAAGCGGTTTCCTTCGACCCCGTGCGCCTGCTCGCCGGGCTTGCCCGGCGTGCGCCGGGCGCCGGGCCCGCGTGGCACGCCGACCTGCGCGAGCGCAGCGCTGCGCGCTTCGAGGAGATCGGCCTGCCCGGTCCGAAGGTCGAGCACTGGCGCGAGACGTCGCTCGCTCCGCTCGTCGAGCCCGTGTGGGCGACATTCGTGCCGGCGACGCGGGGCGAGGGGGGGGCCTGGGACGACCTCGGCC
>RFIB01000256.1 GCA_003695625.1 Acidobacteriota bacterium
CGCGCCGGTGCCGGCGGCGACCGGCCGCCGCGAGCCGTCGCGGCGCGGATGCACCGCGGCGGTCAGCACGAGCATCCCGATCCCGAGCAGGACGACCGCGGCGCGCTGGACGAGCTGGAACCCGGTGGCGAGCACCGGCGCAAGGTCCGAGGGGAGCGTCGCCAGCGCGTAGCCGGTCGGATCGAACCACAGGCCCCAGGGCATCGGCAGCCGGAACAGGACGACGACCGAGCCGACGAGCCCGCCGAGCACGACCACCGCGGAGACGATCCGCGAGCGCACGACGATCGTCACCAGCATCGTCGCCGCGATGGCGACGAACAGCGTCGGCAGCAGCGCGAACAGCAGCAGCGAGAGCATCGACCGTGGCTCGAGCGTCTCGCCGAAGAACCAGCCGATCCCGTCGGTCAGCAGCACGATCACCGCGCTCGGCACCAGCGCGGCGACGAGGATCGCCAGCGCGCGGCCGAACACGAGCTCGATGTTGCGGAACGGCCGCACGTCGAGCGCCTCGGCGATCCGGCTGCGTGTGTCGCGGGCCCGGACGTCGAAGGCGAGAAACACCGCCCCCGTCGTCAGCATCGTCACCGCCCAGAAGCCGAATGCCGCGATCAGGTAGCGCGGCGTCAGCCAGGCGATGCTTCCCGAATGGCGCGAGAACATCCCGTGCAGGAAGGCGTAGTACGCGAACAGCGCGCCGAACGCGATGCCGCCGAGACCGACGAACAGCCAGTAGCGCACGAGGCGCCGGGTGAACCGCAGCTCGTGGACGAGGATTGCGAGCAGGCGCCTGAGGTTCATCGTCCACCTCCCCCGAGGTCGGACGCCTCGATCGCGGCGGACCGGCCGGCCTCGAGCATGAACGCGAGGTACGCCTCCTCGAGCCCCGGTTCCTCGACCGGAGTCGCGCCGGCCGGCATCGCCTCCCCCGCGCCGACGAGACGAAGGCGGATGCCGACGCCCTCGGGGCGCCGCGAGACCACCTCGACCCCTTCGGGCAGCCTCGCCTCCTGGTCGACGGCGACCACCGCGTCGAAGACCCGACCCCGCGCACGGCGGACGAGCTCGCGCGGCGAGCCGCGGAACAGCACCCGCCCCCGGTCGATGACCGCCATGTCGGCGCAGGCGTCGCCCAGGTCGGAGACGATGTGCGTCGAGAGCAGGATCACCCGCTCGCGGCCGAGGTCCCCGACCAGGCGGCGGAAGCGGATCCGCTCGGCAGGATCGAGCCCCACCGTCGGCTCGTCGACGATCAGCACGGGCGGATCGTGGACCAGCGCCTGGGCGACGCCGAGGCGGCGGAGCATGCCGCCCGACAGCGCCTTGACGCGGCGCCGGGCGACCTCGGCGAGCCCGACCAGCTCGAGCACCTCGTCGATCCGCCGCGCGCGGGCGGCGGCGTCGTCGAGCCCCGAAAGGCGCGCCATCATGTCGAGCACCTCGCGCACCCGGGCGATGCGCCACGCGCCGAACTCCTGCGGCAGGTAGCCGACGACGCGGCGCACCGCCTCGGGCTGCGCGACGACGTCGGCTCCCATCACCCGGGCCCGCCCGGACGTCGGCACCAGCAGCGTCGTCAGCACCCGCATCAGCGTGCTCTTGCCCGCACCGTTGGGACCGAGCAGGCCGAACAGTCCCGGGCCGAGCGTCAGCGACACGTCGTCGAGGGCGCGCACGCCCCCGCGCCGGTAGACGTGGCTGACGCCCTCGATCTCGATCGTGGGTCTCTCGCCGGCCGCCGCCAGCGGCCTCGCGTGCTCGCTCACCGGAATCCTCCCCTCGCCTCGTCGGGTGCGGTCGCCCTTCATACGCGGCCGCAGCCCCGATTCTGCACCCGATCGCCCGGGGACCACCCCGGCGGTCGGCCCTCGCGCGCGGGCGGTCGGCGGTCCGCGCGGCGGACGGTCGCCAGCGGACGACGGGCGGCGCTGCTGACGGCGCCCGGCGGACGTTTTCCGGGACGACCGGCGCCGACCGCTCGCCGGCCCGAGATCACCGCCGGAGCGTGAGCCCGGAGCGCCTCGCCGCAGGCGCGCGTACGCTGCGCACGAGGGTCCGGCCTGCGCGGGACGCACCCGCCGGAGCGGCCGCCGGAACGAGGGCACGCATGAGTGTTACGTCACCCAGGGGATTCGCCGGCGCGGCGCCTGCGGCGCTCGCCATCCTGCTGCTCGCCGCGCTGCTCGGCGCGGCCGGCTGCTCGTCGCGGGGCGACGCGCGGCCCGAGGGCTCGGACCAGGCCGAGGAGATCAGGGCCGACCGCCCCGGCGCCGAGGCCGACGCCGACGGCTCGGGCGACGAGGACGAGGACGTCGAGAGGATCCCGGTCGAGGTCGTCGCGCTCGAGACCGGCCCGATCGAGGAGCTCATCCGTGCCTCGGCCAACATCGAGGCGGAGGCGAGCGTCGAGGTCTACGCCAAGGCCGGCGGCGTGATCGAGGAGCTGCGCGTCGAGGAGGGCGACGAGGTCCGCGAGGGCGACCTGCTTGCCCGGCTCGAGGACCACGAGCAGCGCAACCGGCTCGCCCGCGTCGAGGCGGAGCTGGCCAAGGCGCGGCGCGAGTACGAGCGCCAGCAGCGCCTGCACGCCGAGCAGCTGATCTCGGACCAGGCGTTCAATGACGCGACGTTCGAGGTGCGGCAGCTCGAGATCCAGCTCGACGACGCGCGGCGGCAGTTCGAGTACACGCGGGTCCGGGCGCCGATCTCCGGGCGCGTGACGGCGCGGCTGATCAACCGCGGCGAACTGGTGCGGGTCAACCAGCACCTGTTCGACATCGTCGACTTCGATTCGCTGGTCGCCCGGATCTACGTGCCGGAGCGGCAGCTCGCCCGGATCTCGGTCGGCCAGCCGGCCCGGGTCCGCGTCGATGCCCTCGGGGGCCGGAGCTACCGCGGCCGCGTGATCCGCGTCTCGCCGGTCGTCGATCCGAAGACGGGCACGGTCAAGGTGACGATCGGCCTCGGCGGGCAGCCGGGCCTGCGCCCCGGACTGTTCGTCTCGGTCGAGCTGATCGTCGGCACCGACGACGACGCACTGCTCGTGCCCAAGCGCGCGCTGGTCTACGACGGCGAGCAGGCCCTGGTCTACCGCGTCGATCCCGACGCGCTGGTCGCCCGTCGCGTGCTGCTCGAGCCGGTGATGGAGAACCGCGAGTTCGTCAAGCCGGCCCGCGGACTCGAGCCCGGGGACCTGGTCGTCGTCGCCGGTCAGGCCGGCCTCGACGACGGGACGCCGGTCGAGATCCTCGATCCGGACGCGCCGGCGGCGGACGACGCGGAGTCCGCCGCGGAGCCGGCCGCTGGCGGCGGAGACGCGTCGTGAACGACGCGGGGCCTCGGGGGTCGAGCTTCGCGACGACCCGTCCCGTCGCCGTGTCGATGGTGTTCCTCGCCGCGGTGGTGTTCGGCCTGCTCTCGTACGACCGGCTGCCGGTCCAGCTGATGCCGGACCTGACCTATCCGACGCTGACCGTGCGTACCGAGTACGAAGGCGCGGCTCCCGAGGAGGTCGAGAACGACGTCACCCGCCCGATCGAGGAGGCGGTCGGCGTCGTCGGCGGCCTGCGGCGCCTGTCCAGCGTCTCCCGCGCCGGGATCTCGGACGTCGTGCTCGAGTTCGCGTGGGACACCGACATGGGCGAGGCGGCCCAGGACGTGCTCGAGAAGCTCGACATCGTCCAGCTTCCGGAGACCGCCGGGCGGCCGCTGATCCTGCGCTTCGATCCGAACCTCGATCCGATCATGGAGCTCAGCCTGTCCGGCGAGGGCGAGCTGTACGAGGGCGAGGAGGGTCTGCGCCGCCTGCGCCGGATCGCCGAGCTCGAGGTGGCGCGGGCGCTCGAGCCGATCAAGGGCGTCGCCGCGGCGCGCGTCAAGGGCGGGCTCGAGGAGGAGATCCACGTCCTGCTCGACGAGGAGAAGCTCCAGCGGACCGGAATCTCGATCCAGACCGTGATCGACCGGCTCCGCCAGGAGAACATCAATGTCGCCGGCGGCACGCTGCGTGAGGGACGCACCGAGTACATGGTGCGCACGCTCAACGAGTACCGCGACCTCGACGAGATCGCCGCGACGGTCGTCTCGTCGGTCGAGGGGCGCGACATCCGCGTGCGCGACCTCGGCCGCGTCGTCCGCTCGAACGCGGACCGCGAGATCGCCACCCGGACCGACGGCCGCCCGTCGGTGCTGATCGAGATCTACAAGGAGGGCGACGCGAACATCGTCGCCGTCGCCGACCGCGTCCGCGCGATGGTCGAGGGAGCCGCCGGCCGACCGCGCCGTCGTGCCGAAGGAAAGGGCGACGACGCACCGCGTTCCTACGCCGAGCAGCTCCGGCGCGCCGAGGGGATCGATCTCGCCATTGTCGGGGACCGCTCCCGCTTCATCGAGAGCGCGATCCGCGAGGTGCGCGACACGGCGATCTGGGGCGGCCTGCTGGCGATCGCGGTGCTGTTCGTCTTCCTGCGCCGACCCCGGCCGACGGCGATCATCGCCGCGAGCATCCCGGTCTCGATCCTGGTCACCTTCGCGCCGCTGCACCTGGCGTCGGTGTCGCTCAACGTGATGTCTCTCGGCGGGCTGGCCCTCGGCGTCGGCATGCTCGTCGACTCGTCGATCGTCGTGCTCGAGTCGATCCAGCGCTGTCGGGACGAGGGCGACGGCGTGATCGCCGCCACGGTGCGCGGCACGCTCGAGGTGCGCAACGCGGTGATCGCCTCGACGCTGACGTCGATCGCGGTGTTCCTGCCGATGGTGTTCGTCGAGGGGGTCGCCGGGCAGGCGTTCGCCGATCTCGGGCTGGCCGTGACGTTCTCCCTGCTCGCGTCGATGATCGTCGCGCTGGCGCTGATCCCGATGCTCGCCTCGCGGCCGCCGCTGAGCCGCGACGCCTCCGCCGGCGCGTCCCTGCGCCCGCGGTTCGCGTCGCTGCGCTGGCTGCGCGACCGGGTGCGCACTGCCCGGGCGCGGCACTGGGTGACGCTCGTGCTGCCCGCGTGGTGGCTGGTCCGCACCCTCGTCGCCCTGCCCCTCGAGATCCTCGGCTGGCTGATCCTGCTCGCGCTCGCGGCGGGCCTGTTCGCCGTGCGCGGCGCCGGGGCCGTCATCGGCGCGCTGCTCCGCCTCGCCGGCGCGGTGAGCGAGCGCACCGCGGGACGGGCGCTCGAGGCGCTGGCGCGCGTCTACCCGCGCCTGCTGCGCGCCGCGCTGGCTCACCCGGTGATCGTGATCGTCGCCGTGCTGGTCGTCGGCTGGGGCAGCTTCGAGCTGGCCCGCGGGCTGGACAGCGAACTGCTGCCGGAGGTGCACCAGGGCGAGTTCACCGTCGAGATGGCCTTGCCTGTCGGCACGCCGCTCGAGGAGACCGACCGCCTGATCCGTCCGGTCGAGCGCGCGCTGCTCGCGCAGCAGGACGAGATCCGCGCGCTGCTGGTGACCGTCGGCTTCGACCGCGAGAACTCCCAGCGCGCCGACGAGGGCGAGAACACGGCGCGGTTCAACGTGCTGCTCGCCGAAGGGCATCGCGGCCCCGCGGCCGAGCGGCGCGTGATCGAGCGCATCCGGCGTCGGCTCGCCGGCGTTCCGGACCTCGAGGCGCGCATCGTCCGCCCGGTGCTGTTCAGCCAGCGCACGCCGATCGAGGTCGAGATCGAGGCCGACGACCTGACCGTCCTGCGCCGGCAGGCCGAACGGGTCCGCGAGCGGCTCGCCGGCCTGCCCGAACTGTCCGACGTCGAGGTCACGCAGCGGCGCGGCGCGCCGGAGGTGCAGATCCTCTACGACCGCGAACGGCTCGCGCGGCTCGGGCTCGAGATCGGTTCGGTCGCGCGGCTCGTGCGGGACAAGGTGCAGGGATTCGAGGCGACACGGCTCAACCGGCGCGACCGGCGCGTGCCGATCGTGGTGAGGCTCGACGAGCCCGATCGCGAGACGGTCGAGGACATCCGCCGCCTGGTGATCAACCCCGAGGGCGAGCGCCCGATCCCGCTCGAGGCGGTGGCCGACGTCCGGCTCGGCGAGGGACCGAGCGAGGTGCGGCGGGTCGACGGACAGCGCGTCGCGCTGGTGCGCGCGAACGTCGCCCTCGGCTCGCTCGGCTCGGCGGTGGAGGCGATTCGCGACGCCCTCGAGCACGATGTCGAGTGGCCGCCGGGCACGGCGTGGGCGCTCGCCGGCCAGAGCGAGGAGTGGGAGCGCTCCCGGGCGAGCCTGCTGCTCGCCCTCGCGCTGAGCGTGTTCTTCGTCTACGTGATCATGGGCATCCAGTTCGAGTCGCTCTCGCACCCGCTGGTGATCATGCTCACGATCCCGCTCGCGTTCGTCGGCACGGTGCTCGCCCTGTATCTGCTGGAGATCCCGCTGTCGGTGGTCGTGTTCCTCGGCATGATCATGCTCGCCGGAATCGTCGTGAACAACGCGATCGTGCTCGTCGACTACATCAACACGCTGCGGGCCCGCGGCCTCGAGCGGCGGGCCGCGATCATCGAGGCCGGACGCGTCCGGCTGCGGCCGATCCTGATGACGACCGCGACCACCGTGCTCGGCCTGCTGCCGCTGGCCCTCGGGCTCGGTGACGGCGCCGAGCTGCGCAGCCCGATGGCCATCGCGGTCATCAGCGGGCTCGCCACCTCGACGGTGCTGACGCTGATCGTCATCCCGACCGTGTATGCCGTGCTCGAGGACGCGCTCGAGTGGCTCGCCGGCCGCCGGCGCGCGGATCGCGGTGTCCCGGCGACGGGTGCCGACGAGGTCGTCCCGTGACCCCCCGCACCACGTCGCGCGAGTCCGCCCTGCCCCGCTTCGCGCTCGCGCGCCCGCGCGCGGTGTTCGTGCTCGTCATGGCGGTCGTCGTCGTCGGGCTCGTCGCCGCGACCGGCCTTCCCGTCGAGCTGCTGCCGCGAGGCTTCGACCCGCCGCACCTGCGTGTCGTCGTCCCGTGGCGCGACGCGCCGCCCCAGGAGACGCTGGACAAGATCACGAAGCCGCTCGAGGAGGAGCTGTCCACCGTCCGCGGGCTGGGCGAGATGCGCTCGTACTCCCGCTCCGGGCGTGCCGTCGTGTCGATGACCTTCAAGCAGGGCACCGACATGGACGTCGCCTACCGCGAGGTCCGCGACCGGGTCGAGCGCGCCCGCCGCTCGTTCCCCGACGACGTCGACCGGGTGTTCATCCGCAAGGAGGATCCGTCGGGGATCCCGGTCCAGGTCTATGGCGTCGCCGTCGACGCGCGGATCGACGACATCTGGGACCTGGTCCAGCAGCGGATCGTGCGGCCGATCGAGCGGATCGACGGCGTGGCGTCGGTCGAACTCAACGGCGTCGAGGAGAAGGAGATCCTGATCGAGCTGGACCGCGAGCGGACCAGCGCCGCGGGGCTGAACATCTACGCGCTGGCCAACCAGCTCCAGGACGACAACTTCACCATGGCCAGCGGCTGGGTCCGCGAGGGATCGCGCAAGCTGCTGCTGCGCTCGGTCGCACGCTACCGGAGCGTCGAGGACCTCGAGAACCGGCTCGTCGCGCCTCACGTCCGGCTCGGCGACATCGCGACGATCCGCTACGCGGAGGCGGAGAAGATCTACCGCGTCCGGGCCAACAGCAGGCCGGCGTTCGCGGTCGTCGTCTTCAAGGAGGGCGATGCGAACACGCGCGAGGTCGCGCGCCGCGTCGACCGCGTGTTCGACGAGCTGCAGCGCGATCCGCGGCTGCGCGCGTTCGGCATGATCTCGATCTTCGACCAGGGCGAGGTGATCGAGGAGTCGCTGCGCACCCTGCTGTCGAGCGGGCTGATCGGCGGACTGATCGCCGGCGCGGTGCTGTTCTTCTTTCTGCGCCGGTTCCGGATGATGATCGTCGTCGCGCTGGCGATCCCGCTGTCGCTGATGATCGCGCTGACGGTGATGTACTTCGCCGGCGAGACGCTGAATCTGCTCTCGCTGCTCGGGCTGATGATCTGCGTCGGGCTGCTGGTCGACAATGCGGTCGTCGTCTCGGAGAACATCTACCGCCTGCACCGTGACGGCCTTCCGCCGCGCGAGGCCGCGCTGCGCGGGACGAGCGAGATCGCGCTGGCGATCACGATGTCGACGCTGACGACGATCGTCGTATTTCTGCCGGTGTCGCTGATCGAGGGGCCGGCGCGGTTCTTCCTGCTGCGGATGTCGATCCCGATCTCCGTCGCGCTCGTCGCCTCGCTGCTGGTCGCGCTGGTCTTCGTCCCGCTGTGCATCTTCCTGACGCTGGGGGCGGAGACCCGCTCGCGGCTGACGCCCACCCGCCCCGGGGCAGTGTTCGCGCGCGCCCGGGACGCGCTGATCGCCGTCCTGCGGCGGGTCTACGGCTGGACGTTCGGGGCGCTCGGCACCGCCTACGGCCGGCTGCTGGCGGTGTTCCTTCGCCGCCGGCTCGAGCTGGTCCTGCTGACCGCGGGGGTGTTCGGGCTGACCGTCTCCGGCCCGCTCACCGGAAACCTGGACTTCGTCAACCAGCAGGAGGGCGAGAAGACCGTCGTCAGGATCTTCGCCGACATGCCGGCGTCGTACACGCTCGACGACACGGCGGCATACTTCCGGCAGGTCGAGCGGATCGTCGAACAGCACCGCGAGGAGTGGGGTCTCGACGGCTGGCTCGTCGTTCACGTCGCGACCTGGGGCCGGATCGAGGCGTTCCTCGAGACGCCGCGTCCGGTGCCGCTCACCGCGGGAGAGATCACGGCGAAGCTCAAGGCGCTGCTGCCGCGCCGCGCCGGTGTCGAGATCTTCACCGAGGAGGAGAGCGAGTCCGAGCAGCGCACGCCGACGGTCTACGCGGCGCGGCTCGAGGGCCGAGACGCCGAGCTGCTCGAGCGCACCGCCCGGCAGCTCGAGGAGGTGATGGTCAAGGTGCCGGGCGTGATCGGCGTGCGACGCACGGACGACCCGCGCCCGAACGAGATCGGGCTCCAGGTCGACCGCGCCCGCGTCGAGCGCCTCGGCGTCGATCCGCGCGCGATCGCCGGGGTCGTCGGCTATGCGCTGCGCGGCGCGATGCTGCCGCACTACAGCCACGAGGGGAGGCAGGTCTCGGTGCGGATCCGCTTCGAGGAGGAGGACCGCGAGGACCTCGCGCAGCTCGAGAGCTTCCTGGTGCCGACCGCCAGCGGCGGCCTGGTGCCGCTCTCCGCGCTGACCCGCCGCGAGCTGCTCGCCGCCCCGGCGGTGATCCGGCGCGTCGACCGGATCGTCTCGCGGCCGATCTCGCTCGACCTCGAGCCGGAGAACGTCGACGAGACGCGCGCGCGTCTCGCGCGCCTGCTCGCCCGCGTCGATCTGCCCGAGGGCGTGCGGATCGCGGGCGATCTCGGCCGGCAGCGCGACAACGAGGACCTGAACAGCGTCTCGTGGGCGGCGATGCTGTCGATCGTCTTCATCTTTCTGCTGATGGGCTTCCTGTTCGAGAGCCTCGTGCTGCCGCTGTCGATCCTGCTCACGATTCCCCTGGCCTGGATCGGCGTCGCGTGGGCCCACGTGCTGACCGGGCGCGACATCGACTTTCTCGGGGCGGTCGGGGTCGTGCTGCTGATCGGCGTGGTGGTCAACAACGGCATCGTGCTGATCGACTACGTCAACCGCCTGCGCGCCGACGGCATGCCGCGCGGACAGGCGGTCCCGTTCGCGGCGGCGCGGCGGTTCCGGCCGATCATGATGACCGCGATCACCACCGTCGGCGGGATGATCCCGCTCGCCTTCGCGGGGGCGTCGAGCATCGGCCTTTCCTACACCAGCTTCAGCCTGGCGCTGATCGGCGGGATGACCACCTCGACGCTGCTCACGCTGCTCGTCGTGCCGGTGTTCTACACGCTGTTCGACGACGCCCGGCAGACCGTCGGCCGGCTGGCCCGGGCGCTGCTGGCCGGACCCGGCGCCCCCGCCGGGCGAACCGATCCGTAAGTCGCGTCGCGACGATCCCGATTGACACTCCCGCCGACTGGCTGTTCCTTTCCCGGCTCGAGGGACCAATACCTTCCAGGCGAACGGGGAACCGAGAGGAGGCGCCGGTGCAGAGCGCCGATGGCAAGGTGCAGATCGAGCTGTTCTCGACCGCGCCGCAGTCCGCCCACGTCGACGCCGGCCGATTCGTTCCGCTGACGCGGGACGTGGCCCGGTGGAGCGAGGAGGCGGGCTGCCGCGGGATCCTCGTCTACACCGACAATCGTCTGGTCGATCCGTGGCTTGTCGCGCAGCTGGTGATCGAGGCGACCGAGCAGCTCGCCCCGCTGGTCGCCGTGCAGCCGGCGTACATGCATCCGTACAGCGTGGCGACGATGATCTCCTCGCTGGCCTTCCTGCACGGCCGGCGGGTGTTCCTCAACATGGTCGCCGGTGGATTCAAGCGCGACCTCGAGGCCCTAGGAGACACGACGCCGCACGACGAGCGCTACGCGCGCCTCGTCGAGTACACGTCGCTGGTCCTCGCGCTGCTCGACACCGACGGACCGGTGAACTTCGCCGGGCGCTTCTACGAGGCCCACGGGCTCGTGCTGCGCCCGCCGCTCGACCCGGAACTCCGTCCGGGCGTGTTCCTGTCCGGCTCGTCCGAGGCGGGGCGCGCGGCGGCCCGCGCGCTCGGTGCCACCGCGGTCGAGTATCCGCAGCCGGGTGACGCCTATCTCGACTCAGGCCCGGCGACGGGCCCCGGGGCGGGGATCCGGATCGGCATCGTCGCCGACCCCGACCCCGACCGGGCGTGGCACCTGGCGCTCGAGCGGTTTCCCGAGGACCGCAAGGGGCAGATCGCTCACCGGCTGGCGATGCAGGTCTCGGACTCGGAGTGGCACCGCCAGCTCTCGGAACTCGGCCGCGAGTCGGCCGCGTCGGTCGACCCCGCGACCGGCCGGCCGCGGTCGCCGTACTGGCTCGGGCCGTTCGAGAACTACCGCACGTTCTGTCCGTACCTCGTCGGCAGCGATGACGAGGTCGCCGCGGAACTCGCCCGCTACATCCGGGCCGGCTTCCGCGTGTTCATCCTCGACATCCCGGCTGCACGCGAGGACCTCGAGATGGCCGGCCGGGTGTTCCGGCTCGCCCTGGACAAGGCCGCCTCGTGACCGCGACGCTCGACGCGTGGGCGGCCGAACGCGCCGCCGGGATGCCCGACCGCACGGCGATCGTCGACGGCGGACGCCGCGTGACGTTCGCCGAACTCGAGGACCGCGCCCGTCGGCTGGCGGGGCTGCTCGCGCGGCACGGCGGCGGTCCCGGGCAGCGGGTCGGCCTGCTCTCCGGCAAGTCGATCGACGCGATCGCCGCGATGGTCGGGGCGAGCCGGGCCGGCATGCCGTACGTCCCGCTCGATCCGGCGAGCCCGGCCCCCCGGCTGGCGCGCATCGTCGGGCGGTGCCGCCCGCGGCTGGTGCTGGTCGAGAAGGCGGCGTGGCCCCGGGCGCTCGAGCTGGTCGCCGAGTGCTCCAGGGACGGCCCCGCGCCGCTGCTGGCGCTGATCGACGGTCCGGCGCCGGCGGGGGCCGACGTCGCGTTCGACGGTCCGGCGGCCGTCACGGCGCCGCCCGCCGACACGCCCTCGCCGGCGACGGCGGACGCGCCGGCCCACATCCTGTTCACCTCCGGCTCGACGGGCGTTCCCAAGGGCGTCGTCGTGCCGCACCGGAGCGTGATCGCCTTCGTCGAGTGGGCCAACCGGCAGTTCGGCGCGCGGCCCGGCGAGCGGGTCTCGGGGCACTCCCCGCTCCACTTCGACCTGTCGAGCTGGGACATCTGGGGCGCGCTCGCCGCGGGCTGCGAGCTGCACCTCGTCGCGCCGCGGCTGAACCTCAACCCGGCCCGGCTGGCGCAGTTCATCCGTGACCGCCGGCTCGAGCGCTGGTTCTCGGTGCCGTCGGTGCTGAGCTACATGGTCCGTTTCGACGTGGTGCGCGAGAACGACTTTCCCGAGCTGCGGCGGCTGCTGTGGTGCGGCGAGGTGTTCCCCACCCCGGCGCTGCGCGCGCTGATGAGCCGCCTGCCCCACGTCGAGTTCACCAACCTCTACGGACCGACGGAGACGACGATCGCGTCGAGCTGGCACACCGTCGAGCGGATTCCCGCCGCGGACACCGACGACGTGCCGATCGGACGCGCCTGCGGGGGCGAGGAGCTGCTCGTCCTGCGCGACGACGGCACGCCGGCCGCGCCGGGCGAGACCGGCGAGCTGTGCATCGGCGGCGACGGCCTGACTCTCGGCTACTGGGACGACCCGGAGACCACCGCCCGCGCATTCGTGACCGTCGACCCCGGCGACGGGCGCGGCGCGCGCACGTTCTACCGCACCGGCGACCTGGCCCACATCGACGAGCACGGCGTGGCCTGGTTCCACGGCCGGCGCGACCACCAGATCAAGAGCCGCGGCTACCGGATCGAGCTGGGCGAGATCGAGACCGCACTGCACGCCCTCGACGAACTCGCCGAGTCGGCGGTCGTCGCCGTGCCGACCGGCGGCTTCGAGGGGCACGCGATCTGCTGTGCGTACGTGCCGGCACGGCCCGACATCGGACCGGTCGAGCTGCGCCGCGCGTTGTCGGGCATGATTCCGCCGTACATGATCCCCGCCCGGTGGCTCGCCCTCGAGGCGCTGCCGAAGACCGGGAACGGGAAGATCGACCGGCGGTCCCTGCGGGAGCGATTCGAGCGTGAGCAGCCCTGAACTGCGTGCCGACGCCGTCGAGGCGGGGATCCGCGAGATCCTGCGCGAGACGGCCAGCGTCGAGGTCCCGTCAGCGGACTTCGACCTGCTCGAGTCGGGAGTGCTCGACTCGCTGACGTTCGTCGACCTCGTGTTCCAGATCGAGCAGCGGTTCGGCGTGACGCTGGACATCGAGACGCTCGACCTGGAGAGCCTGCGCACCGTGGCCAGCCTCGGCGCGGCGGTCCGCGCCGCCGCGGAGCCGGCGGACGGGGAGCGCTTGGGCGGGACCGCCGATCGGGGTTAGGATCCGTCGTGCCGGGTCCGCCCTGCCGCGGGACGGAGGCAGGGTCGCCGGCGCGAGGATTCCCCGATGCGTCTGGCGGCCGTCCGCATCCTGCTGACCTGTACGGCACTGACGATCCCTCTGCTCGTCCTCGCCGCGATGCGCTCGTCCTCGAGCCCGTTCGCGGCCCGGCCGGCCGAGGTCGTCATCGAGGGCGTGATCGTCCAGGGGGAGACCTACCGCGTCGAGCCCCTGACCGCCGAGCAGCTCGAGACCGCGGAGCCCGGTGTCGCCGCCGAGATCCGCGTCACCAACCGCCACGGCGAGGTGGTCCGGGCACGGTCGGACGAGCGGGGACGCTTCCGGGTCGGCCCGATCGAGGTCGCCGGCGACGAGCGCGACGTGCTGACCGTCTCCGCCCCGTCCTGCCGGAGCCTCTCGATGAGCTGCCTGCTGCCCGCCGAGGTCCGGGTCGAGGCCGACGGCACGCGCCCCCGGGTCGTCCGCTGGCGGATCGTCCTGCCCCGCCTCCCGGAGTCGTCGACCCCGTCCGCGTGACGATCCGGCAACGGATCGCCGGCGGCGGCTGGACAGCCGGCCGCGAGCCCTTATACTTGGCGGCGTCCCCGCGCTCGCGGTGAGCGCGGGGCGCTTCGTCTCGGGCCCGGACCTCCGGGAGCACCCGACAACACGAGCGCGTGCGCCGGAGCCCCTCCCCGGCCCGGGACGGGCGGCCGCCGCCACGCGCGGACCGGGCCGCGACGCCGTCGCGGCGAGGTGGACCAGACGATGAGCTTCGATATCAGCCGTGTGCGGAACATCGGCATCTCCGCGCACATCGACTCGGGCAAGACGACGCTGACCGAGCGGATCCTCTACTACACGTCGAAGATCCACGCGATCCACGACGTCAAGGGCAAGGACGGCGTCGGCGCGACGATGGACCACATGGAGCTCGAGCGCGAGCGGGGGATCACGATCACCTCCGCCGCGACGTACGTCTCCTGGAAGGACCATCACATCAACATCATCGACACGCCGGGGCACGTCGACTTCACCATCGAGGTCGAGCGCGCGCTGCGGGTGCTCGACGGCGCGGTGCTCGTGCTGTGCGCGGTCGCCGGCGTCCAGTCGCAGTCGATCACCGTCGACCGGCAGATGCGGCGCTACAACGTCCCGCGCGTCGCATTCGTCAACAAGTGCGACCGCTCGGGCGCCAACCCGCTGCGGGTGACCGAGGCGCTGCGCGAGAAGCTCGGCCACAACGCCGTGCTGATGCAGCTTCCGATCGGGCTCGAGGCCGGCTTCGAGGGCGTGGTCGACCTGGTCGAGATGAAGGCCCTGCGCTTCGAGGGCGACAACGGCGAGCGCGTCGTCGAGGGCGAGATCCCGGCGCCGATGGTCGGCGAGGCCGAGGCGTTCCGGGCCGAGATGCTCGATGCCGTCAGCATGTTCGATGACGAGCTGATGGAGGCGGTGCTCGAGGAACGCGCGACGCCGGAGCTGATCCACCGCGCCGTCAGGCAGGGCGTGCTGTCGCTCGAGCTGACGCCAGTGTTCATCGGCTCGGCGTACAAGAACAAGGGCGTCCAGCCGCTGCTCGACGCGATCGCGCGCTACCTGCCGGCTCCCGGAGACGTCCCGATCGAGGCCCTCGATCTCGACGCCGACGAGGCGCCGGTCCGGCTGGCGGCGGATCCCGACGCGCAGACGGTCGCGCTGGCGTTCAAGCTCGAGGACGGCCGCTACGGGCAGCTGACGTACGTCCGCGTCTACCAGGGCGCGCTGCGCAAGGGCGACACGGTCGTCAACTCGCGCACCGGCCGCAAGGTGAAGATCGGCCGCCTGGTGCGGATGCATGCCGACCAGATGGAGGACATCGAGTACGCCGGGGCCGGCGACATCGTCGGGCTGTTCGGCATCGAGTGCAATACCGGCGACACGTTCTGCGGGCCCGGCCCGCGGCTGGCGATGACCTCGATCTTCGTGCCCGATCCGGTGGTCGCGCTCAAGGTCGTGCCGAAGGACAGCAAGTCCCAGGACCGGATGAGCAAGGCGCTGCAGCGTTTCACCCGCGAGGATCCGACCTTCCGGGTGCACCTCGACGAGGAGTCCCAGGAGACCGTGATCTCGGGGATGGGCGAGCTGCACCTCGACGTCTACATCGAGCGGATGCGGCGCGAGTACCAGGCCGAGGTCGAGACCGGCCGGCCGCAGGTCGCGTACCGCGAGACGATCTCGCGCCGGGCCGAGTTCAACTACACGCACAAGAAGCAGACCGGCGGCTCGGGCCAGTACGCGCGCGTTGCCGGCTACCTCGAGCCGTGCGAGGACCAGACCTACGAGTTCGTCGACGAGATCAAGGGCGGCGTGATCCCGACCGAGTTCATCCCGTCGTGCGACAAGGGGTTCCGGCGGGCGATGGAAAAGGGCAGCCTGATCGGCTTTCCGGTGACCAACGTCCGGGTCGTGATCAACGACGGCAACGCCCACTCGGTCGACTCGTCGGATGTCGCGTTCCAGACCGCCGCGCTGATGGCGTTCCGCGAGGCGTACCGCAAGGCCGCACCGCAGATCCTCGAGCCGGTGATGCGCGTCTCGGTAGAGGGCCCAGGCGAGTTCCAGGGCGCGATCTACAAGACGCTGATGGCCCGGCGCGGCACGATCCACGGCTCGACCGAGGACGCGGGATTCACGCGGATCGAGGCCGAGGTGCCGCTGTCCGAGATGTTCGGCTACGCGACCGACCTCCGCTCGGCCACCCAGGGCAAGGCGGAGTTCACGATGGAGTTCTCCCGCTATGCCCCCGTGCCCCGGGAGGTCGGCGAGAAGCTGCTCGCGGAGTACCGCGGCAAGACCGCGGTCGAGGAGGCCCGATGACCGAGACGATGCTCAGGCTGCGCCGTTCGCCGCGCAAGATGCTTTCCCGTGACGGTCACCCCGGCCCGGGCCCCGGCAGGATGGCCCTCGTCATGTCCCGCGCCGGGGTCGGCAAGTCCGCGTTCCTCGTCGGGATCGGCCTCGACTCGCTGCTCGCCGGCCAGCGCGTGATGCACGTCTCGCGGCATCGGACCGTCGACAAGGTCCGCGAGCGGTACGACGAGATCTACAGCGAGCTGGTCCAGAAGAACGGCATCGACCCGGCGGACGCCGCGCGGATCCAGCTCGAGATCGAGCGCCGGCGCCACATCTACACCTTCCTCGGCGACACCTTCTCGGTCGACAAGATCGCCGGCGGGATCGATCTGCTCGCCCGGCACACGGACTTCCGTCCCGACGTGCTGATCGTCGACCGGATGGACGTGCGCGCGATCGATGCGGCGGAGTTCGCGGCGCTGCGCGCGCTTGCGGAGGAGCGAGAGATCGAGGTCTGGATGTCGGCGAGGACGCACCGCGACGATCCGCCCGCCGTCGCCGGCCACCTGCCCCCGCCGGCGGACCAGATCGAGCACCTGCTCGACCTCGTGCTGCGGCTCGACCCGCGCGGCAACCAGGTCCTGCTCCACGTGCTCAAGGACGGCGAGCGGATGCTCGACGAGGACATGCACATCGGGCTCGATCCGCGCTCGCTGCTGCTCGTGCCGATGCAGCCTAGTTCGCTGGCCTGACCCGCACCGGGCGGCAGCGGACCGCGACGACCGTCACGTCGGGGGCGCGGCTGCGGCCGGTGGGCAGGCGCGAGATCGCCTCGATCACCTCGATCCCGGCGACGATCTCGCCGAACACGGTCGTCCGTCCCTCGCGCTCGGGCATCGGCTCGAGGGCGACGAGAAACCGCCCGTCGCCGCCTTCCGGTCCGAGTGTCGCGTCGGCGACGGCGCCGCGGGCGAGCCGCCGGCCGGACAGCCCCTCCCGGTAGCGGAAACCGAGCGCCTCGTAGATCTCGCGCAGGCTGCGGCCGATCAGCGGATCGCGTCCGCCGGGAGCCGCCCGTGCGGCGATCCACGCCTCGAGCCGCGGATCCGGCCGGCCGGCCGCGCGCAGCCGCAGCGCGCGCGGCACCAGCCACTCGTCCCACAGCCGGCCGGCCAGCGCCGGGTCGTCGAGGCGCCGCGCCTCGAGCCCGAGCGCCGCGGCGTCGATCTCCGGCGCGACCCGCCCCGGGTCCTCGGGTGGGCGCGGCGGCTGATATCGGTCCGCGGCCGGCAGGCAGCCGAACGTGACGTGACCGCCGGGCTGCTTGCGGCAGACGACGCTGCCGAC
>RFIB01000257.1 GCA_003695625.1 Acidobacteriota bacterium
GGGAGGCCGATCGACATCGGCGCGATCGAGGCGGCGATGCCCGACGTCGCCTCGCAGCCGGAGAACCTCGAGGCGCACGCGATCCTCGAGGCGCTCGAGCTGGCCCGCGGCATCAAGTCCGAGGCGGCGCGGCGCCTCGGCTGGTCGCGCCAGAAGCTCTACCGGCGGATCGCCGCGCTGGGGCTCGGCGAACGGGTCTGCTCGGCGAGGGCCTGTTCGAGGTCGCGCTCGAGGTCCTCGTAGGCCTCGCAGCCGACGGAGATCCGCACCAGCCCGGGCGAGATGCCGGCTTCGGCGAGTTCCTCGGGCGACATGCCGGCGTGAGTCATCGAGGCCGGATGCTCGATCAGCGTCTCGACGCCGCCGAGCGAGACGGCCAGCGTCATCAGGCCGACGCGCTCGAGCAGGGCGACACCCGCCTCGTGACCGCCGGCCAGCTCGATCGAGATCATCGACCCCGGACCGTCCATCTGCCGCTGCGCAAGCTCGTGCTGGGGATGCGAGTCGAGGCCGGGGTAATGGACCGTGGCAACCTCGGGCCGGGACTCGAGCCAGACGGCGAGGCGGCGCGCGTTCTCCTGCGCGCGCTCCACGCGCAGCGGCAGGGTCTTCAGACCGCGCAGCACCAGCCAGCTCTGGTGCGGGTCCATCGACCCGCCATGATACGCGCGCATGCGATCGAGGCGGGTGCGCAGTTCGGCGGTCGCGGTGACGATGATTCCTCCGACGACGTCGGAGTGTCCGTTGATGTACTTCGTCGTCGAGTGCAGCGCGATGTCGGCGCCGCGTTCGATCGGCCGCTGGAGCATCGGCGAGGCGAACGTGTTGTCGCAGACGAGCCGGGCACCGGCGCGACCGGCCAGGCGGGCCATCGCGTCGAGGTCGGTCAGCTTGAGCGTCGGGTTCGATGGCGTCTCGACGTAGATCATCCGGGTGTTCGGCCGGATCGCCGCCTCGACGACCCCGGCATCCGACGTGTCGACGAAGCTGGCCTCGACGCCGAAGCGGACCAGCTCGCGCTCCAGCAGCAGGCGGGAGGGGCCGTACATGCAGTCCGTCGCGACGACGTGGTCACCGGACTCGAGCAGTCCGAGCATCACGATCGACACCGCGGCCATGCCGGACGAGGTCGCCAGCGCGCCGTAGCCGCCCTCGAGGTCGGCGACGCACTGCTCGAGCCGCTCGGTCGTCGGATTGCCGAGCCGGGAGTAGATGTAGCCGCCCTCCTCGCCGGCGAAGCGGCGCGCCCCCTGCGCCGGGGACTCGAACGCGAACGTCGAGGTCTGGTAGATCGGCGGCGCGACGGCGCCGTACTGCGGGTCCGGATCCTGCCCGACATGGATCGCGCGGGTCTCGAACGCCCAGGTCTCGGAGCGGGAGCGGTCGTCGTCACGGTGGGCCATCAGCGGGTCTCCGGGTCGGTCGCCACGGCCGGGTGGGAGCCGGCGGTCGCGGAGGATAGCATCCGCCGGGGCCCCGGGCGCTTGACACGTCCGCCGCCGCTGCGAATGCTCGCCCTCCCACCCGCGAGGACCGACCGTGCGCAAGCCCGTCATCCTGATCACCGGGGCCGCCGGCGAGATCGGCCACTCGCTGATCCAGCGCCTGTCGGACAGCGGCCGGACCGGCATCGTGACGCTCGACCTCAAGCCCCTCGACCCGGAGATCGCGCGCCGCGTGCAGCACCCGATCGCGGGATCGATCCTCGACCGCGCTCTGCTGGAGTCGATCCTCGCCGAGTACGCCGTCGACACGATCTATCACCTCGCGGCGCAGCTCTCGACGCGGGCCGAGTTCACGCCGGTCGCCGCGCACGAGGTGAACGTCAACGGCACGCTGAATCTGCTCGAGTTCGCCCAGGCGCAGGGGCGCGGACACGGGCGTCCCGTGATGTTTCTCTACCCGAGCTCGATCGCGGTTTACGGGTTCTCGTCCGTCGCGGAGAAGCACGCGGCCGGTCGCGTGCGCGAGTACCAGTACACCGAGCCGATCACGATGTACGGCTGCAACAAGCTCTACTGCGAGCAGCTCGGCCGCTACTATGCGCGGCACTACCGCCAGCTCGATGCGGACGCTCCCCGTGCGCTGGTCGACTTCCGCGCGATCCGCTTTCCCGGACTGATCTCGGCGTTCACGGTCCCGTCGGGGGGCACCAGCGACTACGCGCCGGAGATGATCCACGCCGCGGCCCAGGGCCGTGAGTACCACTGCTTCGTGCGGCCCGACACGAGGATCCCGTTCATGGCGATGCCCGACGCGGTCGACGCGATGCTCGCGCTCGCGGCGGCAGACCGGGATCGACTGTCCCAGACGGTCTACAACATCGCCGCGTTCAATCCGTCGGCGGAGGAGATCCGCGCGCTGGTGCTCGAGGCGTTCCCGGAGGCGTCGATCGACTGGCAGCCGGACACCAAGCGGCAGGCGATCGTCGACTCGTGGCCCGAGGCGGTCGACGACTCGAAGGCCCGCGCCGACTGGGGCTTCGCACCGCGCTACGGCCTCGCCGAGGCGTTCAGCGACTACCTCATCCCCAACATCCGGCGCCGATACCCGTCGGGGCCGTAACCCGGCGCGGCGCCGGCGCATCCCTGCGCCCGAGGCGGGGCGCCGCCCCGTGCGAGGAGTCGCCGAGATGACCGTGGAGAACGCCGTCCGTGCCCTGGCCGGGAGCTTCGTGCTGATCAGTCTCGCCCTGGGCTGGTTCGTCCACCCGGGCTTCTTCCTGTTCACCGCGTTCGTCGGCGCCAACCTGCTCCAGTCGGCCTTCACCGGGTTCTGCCCCGCGGAGTGGATCTTCCGCAGGATCGGGCTCGAGTCCGCGGCTTGCTCGTCGCCCGCAACGTCTACCTCCCCCCGAGCATAGACACACAAGCCGCACCGCTTCCCGTGCCCCGGGGACCGGCGCGAGGCATCCTCGCCTCCGGTCGCCCGGGGCATTCCGGTCCGGCCGTGGCGACGCGACTAAGTCCTGCGTATCGTGAGGTAAGCAATCGCGGAGAGGCGGCATGCGGCCCACGATGCGGCGAAGATCGGGCGCACGGCACCTCGGGGCGGCGATCGTGATCGCGGCCGCCGTCGCCGCCGGCACGGCCGCGTGCGCGGCCGGGGGGAACGAGGCGCCGATGACGACGATGCAGCGGAACAACCTGGATCGCGAGTCGAGCCCCTACCTGCTCCAGCACAAGGAC
>RFIB01000258.1 GCA_003695625.1 Acidobacteriota bacterium
GATCTTGATCTTGATCTCCTCGGCGGTGCGCTCGCCGATCAGCAGATTGTGCTTGCGCTTGATGTACTGGATGATCGCCTCGTCGCACTCGTTGCCGGCAACGCGCACCGAGCGGCTGTAGACGATCCCGGCCATCGAGATCACGGCGATGTCCGTCGTCCCGCCGCCGATGTCGATGATCATGTTTCCGGTCGGCTCGGTGATCGGCAGTCCGGCGCCGATCGCGGCCATCATCGCCTGCTCGACGAGAAACACCTCGGACGCCTTGGCCCGCGCCGCCGAGTCGCGCACCGCACGCTTCTCGACCTGCGTGATCTCCGACGGCACGCCGATCACGATCCGCGGCCGCACGCCGAGCCGGCGATTGTGCGCGCGGTGGATGAAGTACTCGAGCATCTTCTCGGTGTGCTCGAAGTCGGCGATCACGCCGTCCTTCATCGGCCGGATCGACAGGATGTTCCCCGGCGTGCGGCCGAGCATCTCCTTCGCCTCGTGGCCGACCGCCTCGACCTTGCCGGTCTTCTGGTTGACGGCGACGATCGACGGCTCGTTGACCACGATGCCCTTGCCGAGGGCGAACACGATCGTGTTCGCGGTCCCGAGATCGATCCCGAGATCGTTCGAGAAGATGGAGAGCAGCGAACGGGACCAGAATGCCACCGGCGTCCTCCGTGCCCCCCGCCCCGGCGTCCGGGGCCCTGCCGGGGCACGTCCCCGGGGCCCCCTTGCCCGGACGAGCCCGCGATCCGGCCGAAAAGGCAAGGAATGCTAAACAATGAACCTCTGCGGAACAACATAGGGCCGGCCGCCCCGGCCCGGTCAAGACCGAATCTGCACGGAATCGCGCAAAGGTCAGGCCGGCGCCGGCTCGCGCTCGGCGGCCGGCGGGGCGATCTTCACGCCGTTCTTGCCCGAGTTCTTGACCTCGTACATCGCGGCGTCGGCGGCGGCGAGCAGCTCGGCGGGGGTCCGGCCGTTCTCGGGCCAGGCGGCGACGCCGATGCTGACCGACAGGCCGACCTCGAGGCCGAGATCCTCGAGGAACCGGTGCCCCTCGAGCTTGGCGCGGATCCGCTCGGCGACCTCGGCGGCCCCCGGCTGGTCGGTCTCGGGCAGCACGACGGTGAACTCGTCCCCGCCCCAGCGGGCGACGACGTCGATGTCGCGCACGTTGCGGCGCAGCAGCCCCCCGACCTCGACCAGCGTCCGCGAGCCGGCCATGTGCCCGTGGACGTCGTTGACCTGCTTGAAGCCGTCGAGGTCGAGGAACAGCAGCGCCACCGGGTGGCCGTAGCGGTTGGCCCGCTTGGTCTCCCGCCGCAGGTACGACTCCATGAACCGCGCGTTGTAGAGCTGGGTCAGGTCGTCGGTGACGGTCTGCTCCTCGAGCCGCCGGAACAGCAGCGCGTTGTCGAGGGCGATCGCCGCCGGCTCCATCAGCGTGGTGACCACGAGCTGCGGGTCGATCGCCGGACGCGCCCGGCCGAGCCCCGCGAACTCGACGACGCCGATCACCCGTCCGCGCGAGACCAGCGGTCCGCCGATCAGCGCGCGCGGCGGCTCGCCCGGCCACTCGAGCAGCCGGTCGAGCCGCGGGTCGTCGGCGGCGTCGTCGAGCCGGACGACCTGGCGCGTGCGGGCGATCCAGCCGGCGAGACCGCGTCCGAGCGGGATCGACGCCGCCGGGCGCGCGGACGAGCGGTCGTCGTGCCAGGCGTCGAGCGCCAGCGTGCCGGCGAGCTCCTGCAGCCGGTACAGCCGCCAGCGGCGCGCGCCGAGCAGCTCCGATGCGCGCTCCATGATGAACCGCGAGACCATCGACGGATCGAGCAGCGTGCCGGCGGCGCGGACCGTCTCGAGCAGCAGCCGGTACTGGGCCTCGATCGCCTCGCGCCGCGCGCGCTCGCCGCGTGCGGCCCGCTCCGCGCGGCGGCCGCGGCGGTGCATCGCGGCGAGCAGGTCGAGCACCCCCGCGGGCGGCGGCCAGGCCAGCGCGCCGTCGGCGAGCCGGCGCAGGCCGGGACGGACGGCGTCGCCGGCGGCGAGCCACAGCGCGGCCCGGCGGCGGCGCAGCGCGGCGAGCCGCGCGACGACGGCGCGGGACGGGTGGCGCAGGTCGACGACGACGACCGGCGCCGCGGGGACCGGACCGCGGGGACCGTCGGGCCCGACCTCGACCACGCGCACGCCGGGCACGGCGCGGCCCGGCGCCGCGTCGGTCAGCAGCACCGCCCGGACGGCCGGCTCGCGCGCGTCAGAACGTCTGGACCCAGACATCGCGGACCTGGCGGGTCTCGTTGCCGGCGGCGTCCTGGGCGACGAACTCGATCCTGTTGCGCCCGTCCTGGTGCAGCTTGATCACCCACGTGAAGCTGCCGTCGTCCTCGACGTCGACGTTCTCGCCGTCGATCCACAGCAGCGCGCCCGGCTCCGACGTGCCGGAGACGATCGCGTTCGTGCCGACGACGAGCACCTCGGTCACCTCGAGCCGCGGCGGATCCTGGTCGGTCGGATCGCGGAACGCCTCGCCGATCACCCGGAACTTGCGCGTCGGCGACCAGCGGCCGTGGCGGCCGGCGGCGTCGACCGCGGCGACGCGCCAGAAGTACACGCCCGGGTCGAGGGCCGGGAGCTGGATCGAGGTCCGCGGCAGCCGGTCGTGCTCGATCAGCGGCTGGGTGAACAGCGGGCGGGACGCCACCTGCACGTGATAGGCGTCCGCCTCCTCGACGGGCACCCACGACAGCTCGACGACGGTCTCGCGCGGCGCCTGGAACGCCCGCTGGTCGGGCGGCCCGGACAGCCGCGGCGCGGGCAGCAGCGACGAGGTCTCGACGATCGCGCCGCCCTGCAGGGTGACGCGCGTGCTCTCGCGCACCGGCACCTCGCGGTCGTCGGTGCGCAGCGTGACCTCGCCGCTGACGGCGACGACCTCGGAGACCCCCTTCTCGCGATCGTGCCGCACGCGGAACTCGGCGTCCTCGCGCGCCCGGACCGACGCGGACTCGGTGGACACCTCGTGCAGGGTCTCGACGCCGTCGCGCGAGCGGGTCTGCGCCTGGACCTCGCCGAACTCGAGCCGCTCGTGGACCGCCTGCCGGCGCCGCGACTCGTCGCGCCACAGCTCGCGGATCTCGAGCATGCTGCCCGGCGAGAGCGTGACCTCGGTGTCGTCGAAGTAGCGCAGCCGCGCCTCGGATCCGGGGCCGCTGCGGATCTGGTCGCCGGGCTGGAGCACCAGCCCCTCGGAGGCGTTCTCCCACAGGAAGCGGCCGGCGCGCTTGATGCGCACGTCGCCGTCGACGCGGACCACCTTGACGCCGACGACGTCGCGCCCCTTGACGCGCAGCGCGATCTCCTCGGCGATCCGCCGCCCCTCGTCCGCCTCGCGGCGCGCGTCGACGAACCGCGCCGCGGCGAGCCGGTCGCGGGCCGTCTCGAGGTGCTCGAGCGCCAGCGCCAGCTTCGGCTCGCGCGGGGCGAGCGAGCGCGCCTCGAGCAGCGCCTGCTCGGCGGCCTCGATCGCGCGGACCGCCAGTTCCTCGGGGCTCGGCGCGCGACCGCTCCACCAGTACCAGGCGCCGCCCCCGGCGAGCACGACCGCCGCGAGCAGGAGTCCGAGCACGGTGCTGTAGCGCACGTAGACCCACTCGACGGCGACCCGCGGCGCTCTGGTGGTGGTCATGCCATCCCCGTCCGTCGTCTTTCCGGCCCGGCTCGCCGTCCGGACCCCGGTCGGCGGCGCGGAGGTCCCCGCGAGACTCCGCCCCGTCTCTCCCCTGTTCGGTCCTCGACGAAGGGAACTTGAGTCCTGCGCCGGGCGAGGGCAAACCGCCCGTTTTCCGCGGCTTGCCGCCCCCCGGGGCGCGCGGTAGTCTCCCCTGTTCGCCGCGCCGGACGTCGTCCGGCCCGGTCTCCGGAGTTCGAACGTGCTCAACCTGTTTCGCGAGAACCTGCGCCACTTCAAGTGGATCCTCTGGGTCGTCGCCGGGACGTTCGTCGTCTTCTTCGGCACCGCGTGGTACGCGGTCGACCCCAACCGGAGCGGCGGCGACTGGGTCGCGCTGGTCAACGACGAGCCGATCTCGACCAACGCGTGGCGCGCGGTCGCCGAGAATCTCGAGCGCGAGATGCGACAGCTGTACGGGCAGCGCTGGGCCCAGTTCCGCGAGCAGGCCAACGTGCCGAGGATGGCGGTCGAGCGGCTGATCACCCAGCGGCTCGTGCTGCAGGACGCGCGCCGCATGGGCCTGCGGGTGACCGACGCCGAGCTGGCGCACACGATCGCCGCGCTGCCGGCGTTCCAGCGCGAGGGGCGGTTCGTCGGCCGCGAGGAGTACGAGCAGGCGATCCGCCGCGGCCTGCTCGGAACGACGCGCGACCCGGTCACCTTCGAGGAGAGCCTGCGCGACGACCTGCTGCTGCAGAAGTGGCAGCAGATCCTGACCGCCGGCATCCCGGTCACACCGGAGGAGATCGAGCGCGAGTACCGCCGGCGCCACGAGCGGGTGACGTTCGAGTACGTCGCGCTGCCGCTCGAGCAGCTCGCGTCCGGGATCACGCCGACCGAGGAGGAACTCGCGGCGTACTACGAGGCGCATCGCGACCGCTGGGCGGTCGACGAGGCGCGCCGGGCGCTCTACGTGCTGATCGACGACACGGCGGTGGCCGAGCGGATCGAGATCTCCGACGACGAGATCGCGCGCTACTACGAGGAGAACAAGGCCCTGTTCACGCGCCCCGAGGAGCGGCGCGCGCGCCAGGTGCTGATCCGCGTGCTGCCCGACGCCCCCGCGTCCGAGGTCGAGGCGGCCCGCGAGCGCGCGCGGCGCATCGCCGAGCGGATCCGCGCCGGCGAGGACTTCGCCGCGATCGCGCGCGCCGAGTCGGACGACGAGATCAGCGCCCCGAACGGCGGCGACCTCGGCTTCTTCCCGCGCGGGCGGATGGTCCCGCAGTTCGACGAGGTCGTGTTCTCGCTCGAGCCCGGCATCGTGTCCGATCCGTTCCGGACCGACTACGGCTTCCACGTGGTCCGCGTCGAGGAGATCCGCGAGGAGGGACTCGCGCCGCTCGACGAGGTCCGCCAGCAGATCCGCGACCAGCTCCGCTTCCAGCGGCTGCGCGACGAGACGCGCGCGCTCGCCGAGCAGCTCGCCACCCTCGCCCGCGAGACCGGCGACCTGCGCCAGGCGGCCGAGCAGCTCGAGCTGACGGTCAGCGACAGCGGGTTCATCAGCCGCGCCGACACGCTGCCCGGGCTCGGGCCGGTGCCCGAGCTGATCAACGCGATCTTCTCCACCGACACCGGCGAGATCGGCGGTCCGGTGTCGCTGCCGCGCGGCGAGGTGCTGTTCACGGTCGAGGAGGCGGTCGAGAACTTCCTGCCGCCGCTGGCCACCCGGCGCGAGCAGGTGCTCGCCGAGTTCCGCCGCGACCGCGCGCGCGAGCTGGGCGTCGAGCGGATGCGCCAGGCGCTCGAGGCGGCCGGCGGCGACCTGGCGGCCGCGGCGCGACGGCTCGGCGTCGAGGTCGGCAGGACGGAGCCGGCGTTCCTGCACGGCCAGAGCCTGCCCGGGATCGGTCCCGACCCGGCGGTCGAGCAGGTCGCGTTCGCGACGCCGGCCGGCGAGCTGGCCGGCCCGGTCGCGGGCAGCCGCGCGGTCGTCGCGCTGCGCGTGCTCTCGCGGCAGGAAGCCGACATGGCGAAGCTCGCCGAGGAGCGTGACCAGATCATCGCGGCGCTGCGGGCGCCGCGCGCCCAGCGGCTGATGGAGGCCCGGCTCGAGGAGCTGCGCGCGGAGGCGGAGATCCGCGTCAACCAGGAGTTCATCTCGCTCGAGAGCTGATCCGCCGCGGTTCGCGCCGCGCCGCCGGTTTCCGCGCTCGTCGCCCGGTGACGATTTCGTGCCGCAGGGCACGAAATCGGCCGTGGACGGCCTGGCAGCGCCTTCTCACATTCGACTTCGGGGGGAGCCTCCCGGAGCTGGCGCGATGGCCGACCATCCGAGCTTCCGCACGATCGAGCGCGCCCGCCAGGCGTTCCGGCTCGGGGGCCACCAGGAGGCCCTCGCCCTCGCCGAGGCGGCCTACCGGATGATCCAGGAGATTCCCGGCGCCCCGCCCCAGGCGGCGCTGGTCACCTCGTGGTACGGCTTCCTGCTCGGCACCGTCGGCGGCCGGCCGCGCGAGGGACTGCGGCTGTGCCGTCAGGCGGCGCAGCAGGCGTTCTGGGAGCCGCGCGTCTACGAGCACGTGGCGCGCCTCGAGCTGCTCGCCGGCAGCCGCCGCGCGGCGCTCGAGGCGATCCATCGCGGGCTGCAGCTCGCCGAGCGCGACCGCGAGCTGCGCTCCCTGCGCGACAGCCTGGGCCACCGCCGGCCGCCGCCGATCGGCTTCCTCGGCCGGCAGCACCCGCTCAACGTCTGGCTCGGGCGGGTCCGCCACCGGCTGACCGGCCCGGTCGGCGTCGAGCGGCGCCCCGGCGCCTGAGTCCCGCGGCCGGGCGGCGGTCAGGTCCGCTTGTAGCGCGGCCCGTCGCCCCCCTCGGGCGGCACCCAGCGGATCTGGCCGTACGGGTCGGCGATGTCGCACACCTTGCAGTGCACGCAGTTCGAGAAGTTGAGGTGGAGCCGGCGCGCGTCGCCGTCGTCGACCATCTCGTAGACCCCGGCCGGGCAGAACCGCTCGCACGGGTTGCCGTACTCGTCGCCGCATCGCTCCCGGCACAGGTCGGGGTCGAGCACGACCAGGTGCGGCGGCTGGTTCTCCTCGTGGGCGGTGCCCGCGTAGTACAGGTCGGACATCTTGTCGAGGAACAGGGTGCCGTCGGGCTCGGGGGCCTCGAGCGGCGGGGCGCTCCACGCGTCGAGCCGCCGCGTGAGCAGGTGGTCCTCGACCGCCGGATAGCGCTCGCGCACGCCGCGGCCGCCGGTGACGAGCTGCAGGCCGGTGTGCAGCATCCCGCGCAGCCGCCCGCGCTGGTACGCCTGGCGGAAGTTCCTCACCCGGTACAGCTCCTGCCCGATCGCCCCGTCCTTGACGCGCCGCTCGTAGGCCAGCAGCGCGGTGCGCGACGCGTCGTCGCGGGCCAGCGCATCGAGCACGACCTCGGCCGCCTCGATGCCGCACTCGATCGCGAGGTGGATCCCCTTGAGCCGCATCGCGTTGACCGCTCCGGCCGCGTCGCCGAGGATCAGCGCGCCGTCGACGGCCAGCCGCGGCATCGACCAGTAGCCGCCCTCGGGGATCGACTTGGCGCCGTAGCTGAGCAGCTCGCCGCCCTCGATCCGCGCGCGCACGAACGGATGCGCCTTGAACGCCTGCAGCGCGGCGTGGACGTCGAGCCGCGGATCGGGCGAGTCGAGGCCGACGACCATCCCGATCGAGACGGTGTTCTCGCCCATCTCGTACAGCCAGCCGCCGCCGAACGTGTGCCCGGCGAGCGGCCAGCCCAGCATGTGGTAGACGTGCCCGCCGGCGACGCGCCCCTCCGGCACGCGCCAGACCTCCTTGGCGCCGGCGGCGTAGATCATCGGGTTGCGGTCCTCGTCGAGCCGCTGCTCGGCGATCAGCGGACCGGACAGGTTTCCGCGCACGCCGTCGGCGAGCAGCGTGACGCGGGCCAGCACGTCGTAGCCCGGCTCGTGGTTCGGCTTCGGCCGGCCGTCGCGGTCGACGCCGCGATCCCCGGTGCGCACGCCGACGACGCGCGCGCCGTCGCGCAGCAGGCCGGCGCCGGCGAACCCGGGGAAGATGTCGATCTCGAGCGCCTCGGCCTTCTCGCCGAGCCAGCGCACCAGCTTCTGCAGGGAGACGATCTGGCAGCCGTGGTGGCTGGCGATCCGCGGCACGTACGGCACGCGCAGCGCGCGCGTGCGCGTCAGGTACAGCATCGCCTCGTGCCGGACGTCGCCCTCGATCGGCGGCGACTCGTCGCGCCAGCCGGGCAGCAGCCGGTCGAGCCCGCGCGGATCCATCACCGCGCCGGACAGCGCGTGGTCGCCGATCTCCGCGCCCTTCTCGAGCAGCGCGATCGACGGCGGATCGATCCCGCGCTCGCGGGCCCGGCGCACCAGGTGGATCGCCGCGGCGAGCCCGGCCGGCCCCCCGCCGACGATGCAGACGTCGACCTCGAGCTGCTCACGCTCCGTCGTGCCCATGCCTCGTCGGTCCTCCGCGGTCCCGCGGACCGCTCCGAGTGGCCGCCAAGGGTAGCGCCGTTCGGACGGACCGTGTTGCGGTCCCCGGCCCCGGCGGGGACAATCCGGGCCAGGCCGCCCGCTCCGGGCGGCGGGACGATGCAGCGCATGCGACGACGACCGATCCCGGGATCGTGGCTGGCGTGGGCCGCCGCGGGCCTGATGCTCCTCGCTGCGGGATGCGACGAGCTGCAGGAACTCGCCCCCGAGGAGCAGCGGCTGTTCCTGTCGACCAACCGCCCGTCGGTCTGCCCCGACCTGCAGGACCCGAGCCTGAACCAGGTCGAGCTGATCGCGACCGTGTTCGGCAACGACGGGCAGGTCCAGCCCGGCGTGCCGGTGACGATCACCTCGGACAGCCCGCCGACCGGTCCGGTGACCTTCGAGGGCGAGACC